>DAIQOP010000199.1:0-7254 GCA_036787815.1 Actinomycetota bacterium | reverse complement strand
GGTTCCGGTCGGGTTGATCGCCGTACGGCCCGCGGGATCGACCACCACGGTGGCCGGGCCCTTCAGGAGCACGACGACCTGCAGGCGGTTCGCGAGCTCCCACGCGGCCTCGATCCGGTCGTCGCCCACCGGATGCCCCGCGAGGCGGGCGTACTCACCGTCGTGCGGCGTGATCACCGGCCAGGGATGCCCGGCCGAGCGCCGCGCCTCGAACGGCGCGAGATCCGCGGCGAGCGCGTTGAGCGCGTCGGCATCGATCACCAGGTGGATATCGGCCTCTCCGACGAGCCGGGCGACGGCCTCCGCCGTCTCGGGCGCGGTGCCGAGGCCCGGTCCGAGGGCGAGGGCCTTGAAGCGACCGATCTCCGCGAGGACGGCGTCGGCTGCGGCCGCGTCCAGGGCGCCCCCGGCGCTCGCGTCCAACACCCGGGCGACGACCTCACCCCCGCCGATGCGCGCCGCCGCGTCCGCCCCGGGCACGCCGGCGACCACCATGCCCGAACCCGTGCGCAGTGCGGCGCGCGACGCGAGGCCGGGTGCGCCGATCATGCCGGCCGAACCCCCGACGACGAACACCGCCGCGCGCCACTTGTGCTCGGCGGCCGCGCGCTCGCCGAGCGCCGCGCGCGCGTCCTCCGCGGTCGTGACCCCGATGCCGAACGGACGACGCGAGGCGAGCGGCGCGTATCCGAACCAGCCTTCGAGCCGGATCCCGATGTCGGCGACCTCGACCTCACCGGCACAGGTTCGCCCGGGCTCGAAGAGCAGACCGGGCTTGAGGAACGCGAAGCAGATCGTCGCGTGCGCGCGAACGGCCGGTCCGTGCACCGCACCCGTGAGACCGTCGACGCCCGACGGAATGTCGACCGCAAGCACGCGGGCGGCGCGCGCCGCCTCGTCGGCGAGCCAGGCGGCGTCGCCCTCCAGCGTGCCGCGGAAGCCCGTGCCGAACATCGCGTCGACGAACAACTCCGCACGCGCGATCTCGCGTGCCGCGCCGTCCCGATCGACGGCCTCCGCGATTCCGATCTCGACGACGCGCACACCCCAGCCGCGCAGCACCCGCGCCGCGACGCGCCCGTCGGCGCCGTTGTTGCCCTTGCCGTACGCGACCACGACCCGGCGACCGTAGGTGCCGCCCAGCATCCGCCTTGCGTGCCACGCGACTGCGGTCCCGGCCCGCTCCACGAGCACCGCTTCGGCCGTGCCGGCTTCGATCGCCCGGCGATCGAGCTCCCCCATCTCCGCGGGGGTCACGACCGGTCGCATGCGCGGCGCGAACCTCAGCTTCGCCAGTGATCGGCGAGCGCGGCGACCGGCTGGGTGAGCAGCTCACCGAGGTCGAGCTCCGCGAGCAGCTCGTCGCGGAACGTCGGTTCGGTTTCCGTCACCTGGTCCTGGAGGGCTGCGTACCGGTTGCGGTAGCCCCGCAACACCTGCCGCGCGACTTCGTACGGCACCCGGTCGTGCAGCGCCACGTGCACGAGCGTGAGCCCCGTGACCTGATAGCCCTTCACCTCGGGCACGATCACGAACATTCGCCCGTCACTCCGGCCGCGCGCCACCGTGACCTCGCGCTCGCTCACGACGCGGTGCTTGGTGCCTCGCAATGTCGGCGACGACTCAGTGCGCGAAGGGATCGCCGTCGCGATCCCGCCGCGGTCGACGACGTGGATCGTCATGTGGTCGTCGCGCGCCTCGTCGCCTTCGATGCGGTAGCGAGTGAAACCGAGCACCGACACGACCGCGGGATCGAGGTCGACGAGCGTGCGGAGCGCGCGGTACGAGAGGCTGTCGCGCGCCGCACCGGCGGCCAGCACCGCCTGCACGAGCGGAACCCGCAGCAGCGTCTCGTCCGAGCGCGAGATGCCGACCGTCACCGTCTTCGCCTGATGCTTGATCGCGTCGATGGGCCGGGTGAGCTGCTCGATCACCGCGGTGAGCCCGGCCGTGAGATCTTCGACCAGCGTGCTCGGTGTGCCGACCTTGCCGAACTCGAGCGCGTACGAATCGAGGGGCACCACACCGGTGCCGTAGCGCATGAGGGCACCGAGGCGCACCGCGATGCCCGCGTCGAGCTGGCCGTCGTACACACCGGAACGCAAGCCCTCGAAGAACCGGGCCGCGAGCGGCTCGAGGCCCTGGTTGAGCTCGGCGAGCAGATCGTCGGCGCCGAGACGGCGGGCAACGAGCGCCTCGACGAGCGCGCGCGCCTCGCGCAACGGCAACGCCGTCGCGTCGATCGCCAACGCGGCTTCGTATCCGAACAAGTGACCGGCCATCGCCGCGACCACGAACGCGAGCGTCGGGTGCACGGCGGGTACCGAGATGGTCTCGATCGCCGAGCGCAGCCGGGTCTCGCCCTCGGTCGCGATGACGACCGGCGCGGCCTTGTGCGCACGGTAGATCGCGAGCTCCTTGCCCACGTCGTCGGCGTTCGAGCCGCTGAGCCCGGCGGCGCACACGAGGATCATCGGCTCCGCCGACAGGTCGATGTGCTTCTTGTCCTCGGTCGCGTCGCAGGCGATCGACTTGTAGCAGAGCTCCGAGAGCTTGATGCGCAGCTCTTGCGCGGCGATCCGGTTCACGCCGTTGCCCACCAGCGCCCACGACCGCCGATACGGCGCGTGCCGGTGCGCGGCGGCCGCGATGGTCGGGCGGCGCTCGACGACCTCGCGCATCGCGGCGGGAAGGTCGCGCAGGCCGGCGAGCAGCGCCTGGGTCGCGGGCGCCGCGATCACACCGGGCGCGACCTCCTCGGCGATGCGGGGCGCGAGCAGGCAACCCGCGGCGATCTGCGAGTAGAAGGCCTTCGTCGACGCCACGCTCATCTCGACGTCGCGGCCGTCGGAGGTGTAGAGCACGCCGTCGCTCTTGTCGACGAGATCACTCTGGCGCCGGTTGACGATGGCGACGACGGCCGCGCCACGCGCTCGCGCGAGGTCGACCGTGCGGTTCGTGTCGGTCGTCGTGCCGCTCTGACTGATCGCGACCACGAGCGTGTCGCTCAGGTCGTCGCGGAGCCCGAAGCCGGAGAACTCGGTCGCGAGCACGGCCTCGACGGCCAACGTGTCGTTGCCGTCGGACGATCGAGGCAGGAGGAGGCGCAACAGCATCGCGAGGCTCTGCCCCGCGACCGCCGCGGTGCCCTGGCCGATCACGACGAGCCGGCGGATCGACCGGTCGCGCAGGCGCGCCAGCACGTCGTCGGGGAGCACCGAGGAGGCGAGGCGCACGTCGAGCACGCCGTCGCGCTCCACGAGCTTGCCGCGCAAGGTCTTGCGGAACGACTCGGGAGCCTCGGTGATCTCCTTGAGGAGGTAGTGGGGGGCGTCGCCGCGATCGACGTCGCGAGTGGTGATCTCCGCCCGTACCCATTCGGCGGGATCGATCGGCAACGCCGTGCCGTCGTAGGAGCAGCGCGTGATCGCCGCGCGGTCGCCACCGGCGCGCGCGTCGAGCACGACGATCTGGCCCTGGCTGGCGGGGTTGGCGGGCTCGCGCATGGTCTCGCCGTCGAGCCGCAGGTAGTCGGGCGCGATCTCGACGAGCCCGTACGGCTCGCTCGCGACCACGTAGGCGTCTTCGGCACAACCGACGTAGAGCGCCTGGCCGCTGCCACGCAGTGCCAGGTACACGAGCTCAGGTTCGTCGGCCACCGCGGCGGCGATCGCGACGGAACCCTCGAACGACGCCACCGATGCCCGAAACGCCTCCTGCCCGTCGGCCCCCGCCACGATCCGGCGCGCGATCAGCGCCGGGATCACCTTGGCGTCGGTCGTGATCTCGGGCGCGACGCGGAGCGACTCGAGGGCCCGCAGGTCGGCGTGGTTGTCGATGTCGCCGTTGAGCGCGGCGACGACGAAGGGATCCGACGCGCCGCCGACCTCCTCGTTGTCGAGCGGGTGCGCGTTCGGCTCCGAGATGATCCCGACACTCGCCCAGCGCGTGTGGCCGAGCACCGTTGCGCGTGCCGTGGTGGATCGGAGCGCGAGGCGGAGGAGCTCGTCGGCGCGGATCGCGGCACGGAGCGCCGCGGTGTTGTCGCCGAGCTCGCCGATCTCGGCCGCGACCTTGTAGACGAACGCGAGCTGCCCATTGGCGGCGCTCGCGTGCACCGCTCCGCCGGTGAACAGCTGATCGCGTCGCGCGCCGACCAACCGGGCGACGGTGGGATCGGCGAGATCGAGGCCGTGCCCGGCGACGAGCACGGAGAGCCCGGCCGAGTCACGGCCGCGCACCTCGAGCCGATCGAGCGCGCTCAAGGCGGTCTGGATCGACGCGTACGTCTCGAGCGCGGCGAGCGCCGTGTCGCCGCCCGAGAGGTCGTCGACCGCGCGGGCCGAGCGGAGTCGATCGCGGCGGATGGTCCAGAGCGCGTCCTTCGAGCGCACGAGCGCGGCGTTCAACGACTCGACGTCGTCGACCAGACCGGCGCTGAGCACCGTCTCCACCTCACTGTCGACGCGGGCGAGGGTCCGGGCGAGCTCGTCGGCGCGGTGCTCGAGCGCGGCCAGCGCCAGCCGGTCGCCGAGCAACGCGACGAGGCCGGGGATGCCCGACAGCGCGACGTCGACGGCCTCCAGCACCGCGGCAACCTCCGACGCCGCGGCGACCGGATCGACCGCGGTGGGGATCGCGTCGAACCGGGCGACGACCTCGGCCAGCCGGGCCTCGAGCAATCCGAGGTCGGGCGCGTGCCGGGTCGAGCGGCGACGCAGGACGGCGATGATTCCGCACATGTGGGCTCCGGCGGAGACGGTTTCAGCGACGGCTGCGGCAAACGGGGAGAGGCAAAGTGTACGTCGAGGAGGATTCCCCACCACCGTGATCGCCACGGAGAGTGGGCGAACTGCGCCACCCGTGCATCATCGGCCGTTGGCGGCCGCGCCGAAGGCGTCCTCGGTCGCCCGGCGCAAGCGGGCGAGTGCCGCTCGGGCGCCCTCGTCGGTCGGAGCCTCGACCATGATCCGGATCACCGGCTCGGTGCCCGATGCCCGCACGAGCACGCGCCCGAGGTCACCGAGCTCGCCTTCGACCGCCGCGATCTCCGCGGTCAGGCCCGGAGCCGACGCGAGATCGGGCCGCGACCCCACCCGCACGCTCTCGAGCAACTGCGGAACCCGGGTCATCGACGCGGCGAGCTCGGAGAGCGGCCGGCCGGCCCGGTGCGCGCGGTCGAGGAGCAGCAGGCCCGTGAGGATCCCGTCGCCGGTCGTCGCGAGGTCGCGGTAGATCACGTGGCCCGACTGCTCGCCGCCGAGCACGAGATCGTGGTCTTCGATCGCCGTGAAGACATGGCGGTCACCGACCGGTGTCTCCACGACCGTGATGCCGGCCGGCCTGAGCGCCTGGCGCAGACCGAGGTTCGACATCACCGTCACGGCGATCGCGTGGTTGCGCAGCAGCCCGCGCTCCTGCATGTCGAGCGCGGCGATCACCATGATCTGGTCGCCGTCGACGAGCGTGCCGCGCTCGTCGACCGCGAGCACGCGGTCGGCATCGCCGTCGAACGCGAGGCCGGCCTGCGCGCCCTCGGCCACGACCGCGGCCTGCAGATCGTGCGGAGAGGTCGATCCGCAGGCTTCGTTGATGTTGGTGCCGTCGGGTGTCGCGTGCAGCACCACGACATCGGCGCCGAGCGCGCGGAACACCGCCGGTCCCAACTCGTACGCGGCGCCATTCGCGCAGTCGAGCACGACCCGCAGGCCGTCGAGCCGGCGACCGCCCACGGCGGCGACGAGATGCTCCAGGTAGCCGGCGTGCGATTCGCCGTCGAAGGCGGGCACCACGCCGGCGGGTGCCGGCTCCAGCGACCGTGCGCGGAGTTCGTCTTCGATGCGGCGTTCGAGCGCGTCGTCGAGCTTGCGCCCGCCCGGTGCGAACAGCTTGATCCCGTTGTCGCTCCACGGGTTGTGGCTCGCCGAGATCATCAACGCGGGACAGCCGGCACCCGACGCGACGAACGCGAGGCCCGGCGTCGGGAGCACACCCGCGTCGCGGACGACCGCGCCCTCGGCCTGGAGGCCGATCGCGAGCTCGTCGCGCAGCCGGGGCCCGGAACGACGCGTGTCGCGCCCGACGACGAAGGGGCGTTCCACACCGAAGACCACGGCCGCGGCACGTCCGAGCGCCACGACCAGGTTGGAGGTGAGGTCGGTCTCCGCGTCGCCGCGGATGCCGTCGGTACCGAAGCGGAGCACGGCTCGCGCCGGAGTGCTCGGGCGCTCTAGCGCTTCGAGTACTGCGGAGCCTTGCGGGCCTTCTTGAGCCCGTACTTGCGCCGCTCCTTCTCGCGAGCGTCACGCGTGAGCAGGCCGGCCTTCTTCAACGTCGGCCGGGTCTCGGGGTCGAGCGCCACGAGCGCACGGGCGATGCCGAGCCGGATCGCGCCGGCCTGGCCGCTGACTCCACCGCCGCCGAGCGTTGCGTCGACGTCGTAGACCTCTTCGGTCTGCGTGATGCGCAGCGGCTCCTTGGCGACGACCTGATGCGTGAGGATCGGGAAGTACTGCTCGAACTGCCGGCCGTTGACCGTGATCAGACCCGTACCCGGGCGCAATCGCACGCGGGCGATGGCGTTCTTGCGCCGACCGGTGGTCTGGATGAGGGGCTTGGGCACGCAGGGCCGTCCTTCGTTACTACGCGGGGTGAGAGCGGTGAGTTGTCGCGGGTCAGTTGGTGGGGCGAGCGAGCGAGCGCGCCGGGAGCGGCCGCACCTTCGGCTGCTGCGCCGCGTGGGGATGCGTCGGACCGGGGTGCACCTTGAGCTTCTTGAGCATCTTGCGACCGAGGGGACCCTTCGGCAGCATCCGCTTCACGGCGAGGCGCACGACGCGCTCGGGGTTGCGGGCGAGCAGATGCTCGAGGTTCTCGGTCTTGATCCCGCCCGGGTAGCCGGTGTGGCGGTGGTAGAGCTTGTCGTGACCCTTGCGGGCCGAGACGGCGAGCGCTCCGGCGTTGACGACGATCACGAAGTCGCCGGTGTCCACGTGCGGCGCGAAGGTCGGCTTGTGCTTGCCGCGCAGCAGCGTCGCGATCTCGGTGGCGAGTCGACCGAGGATCGCGCCCTCCGCGTCGATGACGTGCCACTCTCGGGTGATCTCGCTGCGCTTGGGCGTGTACGTGGGCACGGGTCGTCCTGCTGGTCGTGAGGAGTGGCGCGAGGCGAAGAGCGAGTGCGGCCCGGTGACGGGGCGCGCCAAGCGCAACGTGCGAGTCTACGTGAGCCCGCTCACAACCGGCAATCGGGGC
>DAIQOP010000021.1:21555-24466 GCA_036787815.1 Actinomycetota bacterium | reverse complement strand
GTTCCTGAGCACGGTTCGCGCGGGCGCTGCGTGGTGTGGTGCGCGATCGGTTCCTGAGCACGGTTCGCGCGGGCGCTGCGTGGTGTGGTGCGCGATCGGTTCCTGAGCACGGTTCGCGCGGGCGCTGCGTGGTGTGGTGCGCGATCGGTTCCTGAGCACGGTTCGCGCGGGCGCTGCGTGGTGTGGTGCGCGATCGGTTCCTCAGCACGGTTCGCGACCGAGAAGAAATCGCGCTGCCGGTCAGCCCGGCTGGGAGCCCGAGTGGCGATGCTCGGTCCACTGGTAGCCGTCCCACCAACGCAGGCTGGACGTGCCCGCCTCCGGATACCAACCGGGGGGTGGGGGAGGCGGCACCCCGGCCATCGCGAGCACGTCGTTGCGCTTCGCGAACTGCCAGATCAGGGCACCGATCCAACCCGCGAGCGCGACCACGAGGACCCAGGTGATCTTCTCGGTGCGCGCCGCCTTGAACTGGTAGTCGGGGATGCCCACGATCTCGACGATCTTCATGATCCAGAAGACGAGGGCGAACACCCACAGGCCCACGAATCCGAGCAGGAAGACGGGACCGATCAGTACCACGGCGTCATCCTCGCACGGCGAGAACCTCGCCGGATCAGCTCAACGCGGGCTGGCGGGTCCCGAAGAATCGGAGCTCCTCGGCCAACTCGGTGAGCCCCGCGCGTGCCGCGGTGGCGAGCTGATCGCGGTATTGCAGCGGTGCCGTCGCCCGAAGCGTGAGCCGGGGCGCGGACCCTTCCCTCGTCGTGAGCACGATCTCGGCGCCGACCGTGAACCCGTCGGGCGCCGACAGCCGGGCCCGGGTGCAGAACGTGCGGGCGGCGGCGGCGGCGGTGGCGGCGACGGCGTTGGTCGGCGCGGGCTCGGGGGCGAACTCGGGGTCCAGCTCGAGCGCGCCCAACGGACCGAGGGTCCATCGACGCGTGCCACCGAGCGTGTCGACGGCGAGGAAGAGCAGAGCGACGCGTAGCGCGCCCGGCTCCAGCGGCAGTCGCCGCGACACCGAAACCATCTCTCGCGCGGCCACACCGCTCCTCTCGCCGGCTCGTACAGGGTCTTATCGGCCGAGGGTGCCGTGCTGCTGAGGCGTTGACGATCCAGTGGTTGCCATGCGCGCGGATGGTGGCGATGGGCTCGGTACGGCGGCCGCCCCCTACGCTTCCGGGGCCGTACGACCCGGCGGAGGCAACGATGTTCGAATGGCCAGAAGAGCTCGAGATGGTGCGGACCGCCGTGCGCGAGTTCGTCGACCAGGAGATCCGCCCCCACCGTGACGACCTCGAGCACGGCGACATGGCGCCCTACGACCTGCTGCGCAAGCTCTACCGCACGTTCGGGATCGGCACGATGGCGCGTGATTCGTTCGAGCGGCGCATCGCGCAGCTGCGCGCCGGCAACAGCGGCGACGCGAAGAACGGCAGGGAGAAGCCGGCCCGCGACGACGCCGACACCGGGCGCGGCAACTTCGGGGCGGCCATGGCGATGATGCCGATCATCGAGCTCTGCAAGTGCTCGCCGGGCATGGTCACCGCCATGGGCGTGAGCGTCGGGCTCACCGCGGCCGCGATCGAGAGCCGCGGCACGATCGCGCAACGCGAGCGCTGGGTCCCCGATCTGCTCACGATGGACAAGATCGGCGCGTGGGCGATCACCGAGCCCGGTTCGGGGTCCGACGCGTTCGGCGCGATGCGCTCGACCGCGCGTCGCGACGGCGACGAGTACCTGCTGAACGGATCGAAGACGTTCATCACGAACGGCCCGTACGCCGACACGATCGTCTTCATCTGCAAGCTCGACGACGGCGAAGAAGATCCGCGCGACCGCAAGGTGTTCCAGTTCGTGCTCGACGCCGGCATGCCCGGCCTCGAGCAGAGCAAGCCGCTGCGCAAGATGGGCCTCCACTCGTCGCCGACCGGCATGCTGTTCCTCGACGACGTGCGGGTCGGGCGTGACCGCCTGCTCGGCGAGACCGAAGACCTGCCCGTGCGCGAGGGCCGCGACGCGTCGAAGGCCACGTTCACGATGGAGCGCACCGGCGTCGCGGCGATGGCGTTGGGCATCATCGAGCGTTGCCTCGAGCTGTGCGTTCCGTACGCCAAGGAGCGCGTGCAGTTCGGCCAGCCGATCGGCAACTACCAGCTCATCCAGCTCAAGCTCGCGAACATGGAGGTCGCGCGGCTCAACGTCGAGAACCTCGTGTTCCGTACCCTCGAACGCGCGCAGGCCGGAAAGGCGATGAGCCTCGCCGAGGCCTCGGCACTCAAGCTCTACTCCGCGCAGGCGGCGACGGCCGTGGCTCTCGAGGCGGTGCAGCTCTTCGGCGGCAACGGGTATATGGCCGAGTACGAGGTCGAGCAGCTCTGCCGCGATGCAAAGGTGCTCCAGATCTACGCCGGTACCGACGAGATCCAGGTGGGCCACATCGCGCGAGCACTCCTGGCTTGATCCCGGTCGAGCCGCCCCCGTGCGCGTGGGAGCTGCCCGACCCGCGCCGCGCCGACGAGCAGGGCATCGTCGGCATCGGAGCCGATCTCCAACCGGGAACGCTGCTGGCCGCGTACCGCGCCGGTCTGTTCCCGATGCGGCTCGGGCGCCGAGCGGCGATCGCCTGGTGGTCGCCCGACCCGCGCGGGATCATGCCGCTCGACGGCTTCCACGCGAGCCGCAGCCTGCACCGGGCCCGCTCCCGCTTCGCGGTCACCTTCGACACCGCGTTCGCGGCGGTCGTCGCGGGCTGCGCGGATCCGGTCCGCCCTCACGGGTGGATCGACGAGTCGTTCACGGTGGCCTACACGCGCCTGGCCGAGCTCGGCTGGGCCCACAGCATCGAGGTATGGGAGGACGGCGAGCTCGCCGGCGGGGTCTACGGGCTCCGGATCGGCGGGTTCTT
>DAIQOP010000021.1:0-21545 GCA_036787815.1 Actinomycetota bacterium | reverse complement strand
GGGGAGTCGATGTTCCACGCGCGGCGGGACGCGTCGAAGGTCGCGCTGTGGGCGCTCGTCGACACCCTGCGCCTCGACGGAGCGACCCTCTTC
Source organism: Actinomycetota bacterium (assembly GCA_036787815.1). Classification (GTDB taxonomy): domain Bacteria; phylum Actinomycetota; class Acidimicrobiia; order IMCC26256; family PALSA-610; genus DATBAK01. Next base: position 21,452 of record DAIQOP010000021.1, on the reverse strand, counting down.
GACGTGCAGTGGACCACCCCGCATCTGAGCTCCCTCGGGGCCGTCGCGATCGAGCGTTCCGAGTACCTGGCGAGGTTGCGGGCCGCTCTCGGCCCCGCCCCGGGCGCTTCGGTAGCCTCAGCGACATGAGTGACGTCGTCGTGTACCACAACCCGAGTTGCAGCAAGTCGCGAGGTGCGCTCGACATCCTTCGCGAACGGGCCGTCGACTTCGAGGTGGTCGAGTACCTGAAGCAACCGCCCGACCGCGCCGCGCTCGAACGCATCCTCGACGCGATCTCCGATCCGCCCGGCGCGCTCGTGCGCAAGGACAAGCGGTTCAAGGAGCTCGGGCTCGACGCGTCGAGCTACACGAGCCGTGAGGCCGTCGTCGCGCTGCTGCTCGAGCACCCCGAGCTGATGGAACGTCCGGTGGTGTTCCGCGGTGAGCGGGCCGTCATCGCGCGCCCGAGCGACCGCGTGGCCGAGCTGCTGTGACGAACCGAACGTGAGCGAATGAGGAGGAATCGGTGAGCGAACCGACCGCCGAGCAGGTGCGCACGGAGGTGCGTGCGTGGTTGGCCGAGAGCTGGGATCCCGACCTGACGGTCGGCGAGTGGTGGGAGCGCCTCGCGCACTCGGGCTACGCCGCTCCGACGTTCCCCGAAGACTGCTTCGGGAAGGGCTACCCGCGCGCGCTCGCCAACGTGGTGGCCGAGGAGATCACGGCCGCCGGCGCGATCGGCCCGCCCTCGGGGCTCGGCTACGCGCTCGCGGCGCCGACGATCGCGCGTCACGGCAGCCGCGAGCAGAAGGACACCTGGCTCTGGCGCATCCTCGCCGGGCAGGACGCGTGGTGCCAGCTGTTCAGCGAGCCCGGTGCCGGCTCCGACCTCGCCGGTCTCCAATGCCGGGCCGAGCTCGACGGCGACGAGTACGTGATCAACGGTCAGAAGGTCTGGACGTCGACGGCGCAGCTCTGCAACCTCGGTATGCTCATCGCGCGCACCGACCCCGATCTTCCGAAGCACGCGGGGATCACCTATTTCGGCTTCGAGATGCGCCAGCCCGGCGTCGACGTGCGGCCGCTCAAGGAGATGACCGGCCGCGCGCTTTTCAACGAGGTGTTCATCGACGACGCGCGCGTCGGCGCCGAGAACGTGATCGGTGGCCTCAACAACGGATGGGCGGTCACCAACACCACGCTCGCCGCCGAGCGCGCCAGTCTCGGCAGCGGTGGTGGCGGCGCCGCGGGGGCCGCGTTCCCCGGCCCGATGGCGGGGCATCTGGAACGCAAGGCCGGGGAGTTCGTCGGCCAGGTGCGCACCGGCGGGACCGGAGGTGGCGGCGAAGGGATGACCGACCGGCTCATCGGCCTCGCCCGCACGCTCGGCAAGAGCGACGACGCGGTCGTGCGCCAGGGCCTCGCCCGCCTCTACATCCTCAACCGGATCGGGAAGTTCTCGTCGTTGCGCATGCGCGGCGGCGGCGCATCGGCCGGCGCGCCCAACATCGCCAAGCTCATGATGAGCGATCTGCTGCGCCTCAACCGCGAGCTCGGGAACCAGATCATCGGCCCCGAGGGGATGATCATGGGCCCGGCGACCTCGGGCGGTGGTCTCGTACAGGAGATGACGCTGTTCTCGCCCGGCCCGTCGATCTACGGCGGCACCGACCAGGTGCAGCGCAACATCATCGGCGAGCGCGTGCTCGGCCTCCCGAAGGAGCCCGGCCCCGACAAGGCGACCCCGTTCCGCAACCTCGCGGTCGGCACCCAAACCGCCGGATAGCGCTCGCTACCGGTCTTCGACGCGGCCTTCGGCGGCGCGCAGCTCGCGCCACTCGGCCGGGCGCATCACCCACTCCTGCTGGCGGCCGGTCTCCGCGGTCGCCTCGGGCGGTACCGCGACGATCCGGTCGAGGTGGTAGCCGAGGCGGCGGGGGATCGCCGCGCTCGCGTGGTTCGCCTCGTCGCAGTACACGAGCACGCGGTCGAGGTCGGGTTGCGCGACGGCGACGTCGGTGAGCGCGCCGACGGCGCGCGTCGCGAGGCCGCGCCCCGTCGCATCCGACCGGAGCCAGTAGCCGATCTCGAGGGTTCGCGGACCGCGCCGCGCGGTGAGCCCGAACGCGCCCAGCATCCGGTCGGTGTCGCCGTCGGTCGCGAACAGGCCGTAGCCGAAGTCGGCACCGCGCGACCACTGCAGCTCGGCCTCGGCGAGGCGCCGGCGCTGGAAGCGGGGATCGGCCGACTCGACGCCGGCCCACGGCATCCACGGCTTGAGATGCTCGAGGTTCTCGGCCACGGCGGCGGCGACCGCGACGGCGTCGGCGACCTTGAGCGCGCGCAGCTGCATCCCGACCGGGGGCTCGCCGGTGAGCCGTCCGCGCAGGAGGATGCGCTCGGGAGGTTGCGCGGTCACGGGCATAGTCAAGCCGCGACGCCCCCGGTTGGCGAACAGTGTGCCGGCTCGGGCCCGGCCGCTATGGTCGAATCGATGGCGACCGAGCTGCTCTACCTGCGCGACGCCTACCTCCGGGAGTTCGACGCCCGGGTCGTGGCGGCGCGCGCGACCGACGCGAACGCCGCCGAGGTGGCCCTCGATCGCACGGCCTTCTACCCGACCGGCGGGGGTCAACCGCACGACACGGGAACGCTCGACGGGTTCGCCGTGACCGACGTCCGCAAAGAGGGCGACCTCGTGTGGCACACGGTCGCGGGTGAGCCGCCCGCCGAGGGCGCGGCCGTGCACGGTGTCGTCGAGTGGGAACGCCGGCACCGGTTGATGCGTACCCACACCGCGATGCACGTGCTCTGCGGGGCGATCTGGAACGAGTGGGGGAAGGCCGTCACCGGCGGAAACATGGAACCGCTCGAAGCGCGCATGGACTTCGAGTTCGATCCGCTGCCGGAGGGCTTCGCGCGACGCGTCCAAGACCTGGTGAACGCCGCGATCGCGGCCGACTACCCGATCGAGGTGTCGTTCCTGCCGCGCGACACCGCCGTGACCGACGCAGACCTGATCCGCACCAAGGTGAACCTGATCCCGGAGTCGGTCACCGAGATCCGCATCGTCGACATCGTCGGGTTCGACAAGCAGGCCGACGGCGGCACGCACGTTGCCTCCACCGCCGAGATCGGCCGTTTCGAAGTGGTGAAGACCGAGAGCAAGGGCAAGGGCAACAAGCGCCTCCGGATCCGCGTGCTCGACGCCTAGCGATGCTGCAGCAGCTGCTCGCCCACGACGGTGTCCGCGAACGCCTGCACCTGGGGTCGCGGGTGGGATTCCTCGCGTTGCACGGCGGCCTCGAGCGGGGCACCTTCGAGATCGCCGAGGACGCGAGCCGGCGCTCGGGCGCGTCGCTGTACGCCGTCGTGCAGCCTTCGGACCTGCGCTGGCACCTGCCGTCGTCGGCGTACGACCCGTCGGAATCCGACGCGCTGACCGCGTTCCTCGACCACGTCGAGGTCGTCGTGTCGCTGCACGGCTACGGCGGGCTCCGCACCTCCGACGACCGCTGGACCACGGTGCTGGTCGGAGGCTGCGGTCGCGACCTCGCCGCGAGGCTCGCGGGCAGCCTGCGCGCGGCACTGCCCGGCTATACGTTCCTCGACGACGTCGACCTCATGCCGCCGGCACTGCGTGGCGTGCACCCGGCGAACCCGGTCAATCGCGTCCGGGGCGGGGGAGTGCAGCTCGAGCTCCCGCCGCGCATCCGGGGCTTCGGGAGCTACTGGGACGCGCACGAAGGCGGCGCACCGGGCGACGGCCGCTTGCGCCCGCACACCGAAGCGCTCGTCGCGACGCTCGCCGATCAGACCAGATGGCTGGTGTCGTTGTAGCGGCGGAGCACGGAACGCTCGGAGGTGACCGCGATCTCGCTGATCGAGGCGTTGTCGGCGCTCGAGAACGCGAAGCGCCGCGATCCGGTGATGTGGTGCAGGAGCTGCCCGATCACACCACCGTGGACGACGACGACCACGCGTCCGTCGGGGTGCGCGTCGACGATCCGCTGCAATCCGCGCTGCGTGCGCGCGTGGAAGTCGTCGAGCGGCTCGGCGCCCGGGATCACGTCCCAACGCTCCTGACGGAAGATCTCCTCGAAGATCGGGTCGCCGGCCGCGGCACGCACGCGCAGCGCACCACCCTCCCACTCGCCGAGGAAGACCTCGCGCAGATTGGGTTCGACGATCGGCGTGAGTGCGAGCCGCTGCGCGAGCGGGGCCGCGGTCTCGTGGGTCCGCCGCAACGTGGTGACGTAGATGGCGTCCACCCGTTCGCCCGCGAGGCGGGCCCCGACCCGCTCGGCCTGGGCCACTCCGACCGGGTCGAGCTCCGGGTCGCCGTGACCGTCGCGGAGGGCGAAGGGCGCGTCGGGCCGAGCCGGTGCCGACTCGCCGTGGCGCACGAGGAGCACGGTCGTCGATCCCGGCGGTGGCGTGAAACGGTGTTGGCGGAAGCCTTCGGGGGCGTCGGGCAACGATCTCTCCAGACGGTGGCGGAAGCGGCGGCCAGGGTAGGTTCCGTCCGTGGCCGGTGACGAGCTGGTATCGCGTCCGGCGAGCGGCCGACGGTTCGCCGGCACGGCGCGCGTGCGGCTCGCCGACGTGTCGCCCGGCGGGAGGCTGCGGCTCGACGCGATCGCGCGCCTGCTCCAGGACGTGTCGGGCGACGACACCGCCGACGCCGCGCACGCGCCCGACGCGGCCTGGGTCGTGCGGCGCCTCGTGATCGAGCTCGACGACCGGCGCACTCCTCGCCTGTACGACGACCTCACGCTGGTCACCTGGTGCTCGGGCACCGGTGCGCGCTGGGCCGAGCGCCGGACCGATGTCGAGCTCGCCGGCGAGGTGGTCGTGCGGGCCGGCGCGCTGTGGGTGCTCGTCGATCCCGCGACCGGGCGGCCGATCCCGCTCGGCGCCGGCTTCGACGCGGTGTACGGCGAAGCCGCCGGCGGTCGGCGCGTCGGTCAACGCCTCCGGCACGGCCCGCCACCCGCCGGCGCGCGAGGCGCACCGTGGCCGCTGCGGGTCACCGACATCGACGTGCTCGGCCACGTGAACAACGCGGCGTACTGGGCACCGGTCGAGGAGGCGCTGGCCCGGCTCGCTGCCGGGCGGCGGGTCGCCCGGGCCGAGCTCGAGTTCCGGAGCGGGATCGAGCCCACCGACGCGGTCGAGGTCGTCGCCCTCGTCGTGCCCGGCGGTGCCGGCGACGAGGGCGACGAGCTCCGCGCGTGGCTCACGGTCGGTTCCGACGTGCGCGCGTCGGCGGTGGTGCAGCTCGCACCCCTCCCCGCACCCGCGCCCGGCCGCCGCTTCTAGGATGCGCGCATGGCCAAAGACCTGAAGCTCGGTTTCCAGATCGGGTACTGGGGCGCCGCCCCTCCGCAGGGTTTCCCCGAGCTGCTCGTCGAAGCCGAGCGCCTCGGCTACGACTCGTTCTGGACCGCCGAGGCGTACGGCTCCGATGCGCTCACCCCGCTCGCGTGGTGGGGTGCCTCGACGTCGCGGATCAAGCTCGGGACGTCGATCTGCCAGCTCTCGGCCCGTTCGCCGGCCGCGATGGGCATGGCGGCGATCACGCTCGACCACCTCTCGGGCGGCCGCTTCATCCTCGGGCTCGGCGCGTCGGGGCCGCAGGTCGCCGAGGGTTGGTACGGCGACGACTACCGCAAGCCCCTCGCGCGTACCCGCGAGTACGTCGAGATCGTGCGCCGGGTCGTGGCGCGTGAGGAGCCGGTCGACTTCGAGGGTCAGCACTACCAGATGCCGTTGCGGGGTGGCACCGGGCTCGGCAAGCCGCTCAAGTCGATCACGCACCCGCTGCGCAAGGAGATCCCGATCTACCTCGCGTCGGAGGGGCCGAAGAACGTCGCGCTCACGGCCGAGATCGCCGACGGTTGGCTCGCGATCTTCTACGCACCGCGGGTCGACAAGTTCTACAAGGACTCACTCGCCGAGGGCTTCGCGCGGCCGGGTGCGCGCCGGGGCTGGGACGACTTCGAGATCGCGTGCACCGTGCCGGTGATCATCACCGACGACGTCGAAGCCGCGGCCGACTTCTACCGGCCCGTGATGGCGCTCTACATCGGCGGCATGGGTGCGCGTGAGGTGAACTTCCACAACGAGGTCTTCGCGCGCATGGGCTACGAGGCCGAAGCCAAGCTGATCCAGGATCTCTACCTCGACGGCAAGAAGGCCGAAGCCGCGGCCGCGGTGCCGCTCCAGCTCATCGAGGACACCGCGCTGATCGGTCCGCGCGAGAAGCTGCGCGACGACATCGAGAAGTGGCGCGAATCGGTGGTGGGCACGCTGCTCGTCAGCGGCGACCTCAACACCTTGCGCACCGTCGCCGAGCTCGTGCTGTGACGCGTCGAGGTGTCTGACCCGGGCTCTCCCGAACCCGTCGACGCGCCGGCAGACCTGGTCGCGCTCACCGACGAGGAGGCTCGGGTCGTCGGCGTGCTGGTGGAGAAAGCCCTCGCGACGCCGGAGAACTACCCGCTCTCGTTGCACGCGATCGTCACCGCGTGCAACCAGGCGACCAACCGCGAGCCGGTGGTCTCCTACGGCGAGGCCACGGTCGAGACCGCGCTCGAGGGCCTGCGCGACAAGAAGCTCTCCCGACGGATCAAGGCCGTGGGCCAACGGGTCGTGAAGCACCGTCACGTGCTCGACGAGACCCTGGGCTTCGGCCGGCCGGAGCTCGCGGTGATGGCGCTGCTCCTGCTCCGCGGCCCGCAGACCCCGGGCGAGCTCAAGACCCGCAGCGGGCGGCTGCATCCGTTCGCTTCGCTCGCCGAGCTGGAAGTGGTGCTCGAGCGGCTCTCGGATCCCGACCGCGGGTTCGTGGCGCGGCTTCCCCGCCGCCCGGGCCAGAAGGAGACCCGCTGGACCGAGCTGCTCAACGGCCGCGGTGTCGATGTGAGCGCGGTCGACGCCCGTGCCGTCGGCAACGACCGAGCCTCCGATCGTGTCGCGCCGCGCGCGCCCGCACCGGCGAGAACGTTCGCCGGGGTGTCGTCGGAGCCGTTGCCGGCGCGCTCGTTCACGCCGTCGCCACCGTCGCCGAAGCCGATCCCGATCCACAACCCCGCGACGGGCGCGGTGATCCGCGAGCTCGAGGTCGACGACGATGCGACCGTCGAGTCGAAGGTGAAGCGGGCGCGCGACGCGCAAGGCGCATGGGCCGCGCGCGCGTACGACGCGCGGGCCGTGGTCCTGCTCGAGTTCGTCGATCGGCTCGAGGCCGCGATCGACGAGTGCGCGGCGACCACCACCGAGGAGACGGGGAAGCCGATCACCCAGGCCCGCAACGAGATCCGGGCCGTGCGCGAGCGGGTGGAGTTCTTCGTCGAGCGGGTCGCGAGCGTGGCGGCACCGCAGAGCGTCACCCGCACCCCCGCCCTCGAAGAATCGATCTCCTACGAGCCCGCGGGTGTGGTCGCGCACGTCAGCGCGTGGAACTACCCCTACTTCGTGGCGCTGAACTCGATCGTGCCCGCGCTGCTGGCCGGCAACGCGGTCGTGTACAAGCCGTCGGAGCTCGCGTCGCTCACGGGGTTGCGCATCACCGATCTGCTCCACGCGTCAGGTGTCCCCGTCGACGTCGTGCAGGCCGCGGTCGGCGGCGGTGCCACCGGCGCGGCCCTGGTCGGCAGCGACGTCGACGTGGTCTGCTTCACCGGGTCGTTCGCCACCGGGCGGCGCGTGGCCGTGGCCGCCGCCGAACGACTCGCTCGCGCCCAGCTCGAGCTCGGCGGGAAAGACCCGGCCTACGTGTGCGACGACGTCGACATCGCGCGCGTCGCGCCCTCGATCGCCGAAGGCGTGTTCTACAACGCGGGGCAGTCGTGCTGCGCGATCGAGCGCGTCTACGTGCACGAGCGGATCTTCGACGACTTCGTCGACGCGTTCGTCGCCGCGGCGGCCGGCTACGTGCCCGGCGACCCGACCGCGGAGGCAACGACGCTCGGCCCGTTGGCCCGGGCCGGACAACCCGCGCTCCTCACCGCGCAGGTCGACGACGCGGTCGCGCGGGGCGCGCGCCCCGCGCTCGAGGGCGGACGGCTCGACCGGCCCGGCAACTTCTTCGCGCCCGTCGTGCTGGTGGGCGTCGACCACTCGATGACGGTGATGCGCGAGGAATCGTTCGGGCCCGTGATCGGGCTCCAACGGGTCGGGAGCGACGGCGAAGCGGCGCGGCTCGCGGCCGACACCGAGTACGGCCTCACCACCGCGATCTTCACCGACGACCGTGAGCGGGCCGAACGCTTCCTCGCGCGGGCCGCGAGCGGCACGGTCTACTGGAACTGCAGCGACCGCACCACGGCCCGCCTGCCCTGGGCCGGTCGCGGGCACTCGGGCCTCGGCGTGTCGCTCGGCGAGGCGGGCATCCACGCGTTCGTCCGGGAGAAGGCCTGGCACCTGCGTCCGCCCCTCCGAGGGCCGCGCTGAGCTCAGCCGGTCAGTGGCTGCTCCAGAGCCGGCGGGTCTCCGGAGTGGGGTCGGCGACGAGCTCCCACTGCTCGTCGATGCGCATGGTGTAGCGGTGCTCGGTGTCGTAGCGCGGCCACTCGGGGATCGCGGCATGCGACGGGTCGCCGTTGCGCGCGAACGCGATCCACGCCTCGTGCATCCGGCGAGCGATGCCGGCCCGCTCCTCGCCCGTACCGGTGAACATCTCGCTCCCCGGCTGCTCGAGCGCGTCGAACACGAACGGGATCTCGAGCGCGTGGGTCGACCGGAGGATGCCGTTGAACACCGGCGAGGCCCACGTGAACAGGTAGCTCCAGACCGGCGCGTGCGCGAGCTGGTGCTCGGCGAGCCGGATGGCCGGGATGCGGAACAGGGCGTCGGTCGACATCGAGATCCAGAGATCCTGGAGTGACGCGCCGGGGTGGAGGCCCTGGTAGGTGGCGAGGAACTCGTCGATCCCGGATTCGCCCCAGTAGGTGCGGATCCGCTCGCGGATCGCCGCCTCGTCGAGCGTGGTGAGGGTGGGATCGAGCACGCCGAAGAGCGTCATCTCGTCGCGGTTCGTGCCCACCAGCAACCGCACTCCTGCCGCGCTGCCGTTCGCGATCGCGTCGAGCGGCGGCTGGGGGAGCACGGTGCCGTCGATCACGGGCTGGAAGGGCAGACCGGTGGCGTCGGTCTCGAGGCCGACCGAGGCCTGCGCGGCGATGATCTCGTCGGTCGTCTTCGCGTACAACGCGTCGAGATCGCCGGGCTCGACGCCCAGCGCGTCGACGAGCACGGTCGCGATCTCGGTGGCCCGTTCGGTCGAGGCGAACCACGACGCCGCACCGCTCTGGGGGATCGCGCCGTGGAAGAGACCCTTGGCGGCGGGGAGCCCGAGCAGCGTGCCGATGCTCCCCGCGCCGGCGGATTCGCCGAAGATCGTGACCTGTCCCGGATCGCCGCCGAACGCCTCGATGCAGTCGCGCACCCACTCGAGCGCGGCAACCTGGTCGAGGAGGCCGAGGTTGCCCGAGCCCGCGACCTCGTCGCCGAAGAGGTCGGCGAGATGCAGGAACCCGAACGAGCCGAGCCGGTAGTTGATCGACACGAGCACGACATCGCCGTGCGTCGCGAAGTTGGTGCCGTCGTACCAGGGTGTCGCGCCTTCACCGAACATGAACGCGCCGCCGTGGATCCAGACCATCACCGGCCGGTGTGCGTCGTCGAGGCCCGGGGTCCACACGTTCAGGTAGAGCGAGTCCTCGCTCTTGGGTCGGACAGGACCGCCGAGCAACTGGTCGAGCATGAACGCGCCCTGGGCCGACTGGGCCGAGAATCGGGTCGCGTCGCGCACGTCGTCCCACGCCGTCTCGCGCTGCGGGGCCTTCCATCGCAGCCGGCCGACGGGGGGCGCGGCGTACGGGATGCCTCGGAAGACGTGGACCCCGTCGCGCTCGATGCCCTGCACCTTGCCGCTGCGGGTATCCACGATGGCACCGCTCATGAGCTTCCTTTGGTCGTCAGATCCGATCCCACACCATCTTGCTCGTCGCGCTGTCGGCGTCGAGCATCTCGGCGGGGCTGTGCTTGTTGATGTGGCCGATCAGCATGTTGTAGATGCCGTACCCGCAGAGCTCGCGCAGGCGTGGGGAGAAGCGGCTCGCGGTCTCGCGCGGAATGCCGAGCTGCTGATTCTCCTGCTGGCGGATCCAGCCCGCGCAGTAGTTCATCGCGATGCCGACGCGCCGTTCCGAGGTGGTGTTCGCGCCACCGCCGTGCCACAGGCTGCCGACCCACACGAGCACCGATCCCTTGGCCATCTCGGCGGGGATCGACTCGTAGTCGCCCCCGTAGTCGGGGGAATGGTCGAGCAGGTGGGAGCCGGGCACGATCCGTGTCGCGCCGTTGGCTTCGGTGAAGTCGGTGAGCGCCCACATCGTGTTGCACACGGTCGGCACGTGCGGCTTGGGCAGCGGGATGAGCTGGTCGTCGGCGTGGATCGGTTGCGCGCGCTCGCCGGGCAGGATCGAGATCGACGACAACGACGACACGAGGCAGCCCGGGTCGAGTACGCGCTCCACCACCGGCAGCACCGCCGGATGCACCGGCACCTGCTCGTAGAGCGCGCCGAACGCGAGGAGGTTGTAGATACGGATCGTCTGCGCGCCTTCGAAGGAGTTCCCCGCCGGCTCGACCCCGAACGCGTGCTCGAGCCGCATGAGGTCGTCGGCGAGCGAGTCGACGAGGCCCGGCGCGAGGACGCCCTCGAGGATCGTGTAGCCGTCGGTCGCGATGCGGGTCACGTGCTCGTCGATCGAGGTGGTCACGGGCGAGACGGTAGCGTCGCCGACCGCATGGCTGTCTACGCCCTGGGCGACCGGGTGCCCGAGATCCACCCCGACGCCTTCGTGCATCCCGATGCCACGGTGATCGGGTCGGTCGTGATCGGGGCGGAGTCGAGCGTGTGGCCGCAGGCCGTGCTCCGGGGCGACTACGGCCTCATCGTCGTGGGGGCCCGCACGTCGATCCAGGACGGCAGCGTGATCCACGCGACCGCCGAGTTCCCGACGTCGATCGGCGACGACTGCGTGATCGGCCACCTCGTGCACATGGAGTGCTGCACCATCGAGAGCGGTTCGCTGGTCGGCTCGGGGTCGATCGTGCTGCACCGGGCGATCGTGCGGACGAACTCGCTCGTGGGCGCGGCGGCGCTCGTCCCGAACGGTATGGAGGTTCCGAGCGGCGCGATGGCGTTGGGTGTGCCCGCGAAGCTGAAGCTCGACGCGGTGGAGCCGGGCATGATCCTCGACAACGCCGCCAACTACGTCCGCAACGCGCGGCAGTACCGCGAGGGATTGCGCCGCATCACGTAGTGCTCAGTTGCTCCGGCATCGCCGCCGGTTCCGCCGGTGTCGCCGCATGCACGTTCGCGCGGTCGACGCTCGCAGGTGGTTCGTCGAGCCGGTCGGCGACGAACGCGACGCCGATGGCACCGACGCACAGCAGCAGCGCCGACACGAGCATCGCGACGCCGAAGCCTTCGGGGCCGTGGGTGAACCAGTACAGCGGCGACGGGCCGTCGGGGGAACCGATGTGGCGCAGGTTCCACACGACCTGAGTGCCACCGAGTGTCCAGTGGGTGCGATGCACCCGGGCCAGCAGAACGCCGAGCTGTTGCGGGGCGGGGATGCCTTCGACGTCGAAGAGGTGCGCGTAGATGCTCTTGGAGTCGACGAGGAGCGAGGAGAGCTGCACGACCGCGCTCGTCGCCGCGAGCGCGCCGAGGAGCCCCACCGCGACGCGCCGGGATCGAGGGCGAAGCGCACGAAGCTTCTCCAGCACCTCGCCGAACGGGATTGCGAGCACGGCACACAGCGGGAGCAGGAATCGCGGGCCCCAAGCGCTCCCGCCCTCGGGCGTCCACCATTTCGCGTAGACGACCACCCGCAGAACGAAGATCGCGACGACGACCGCCGCGAGCGGAGCGCGACGCCGGGCGAGGAGCACGACGCCGGGTATGGCCGCGATGAGGATCGGGGAGTACACGAAGAACGACTTGCCCGGGCTCCACAGGAGCACGCCGATGCCCTGCAGCACGGGGGTGCTGAACCCTCGGGTGTCGTAGACGCCGCTGTATCCGAGCTTGAACGGGTTCCCGTAGCGCAAGGTGTCGTACGCGAGGGTCCACGCGAGAGCGAGCGCGATCGGGACGGCGAGAGACGGGACCCACCTCCGCCACGACGCCACCAGCTCGCGGCGACCGTGGAAGAGCAACACCAGGGGAACGATGGGGCCGAACAGGACGATCGAGTCGGGCCGGAAGACGATCGCCACGGCGGTGCCGGCGCCGATCAGGAGCGCGCCGCGCCCGAGGTGGCGTTGCCAGTGCGCGAAGCCGAGCATGATCACCGCCGCGCCGAGCGTGACTCCCGGCTCCGCGAAGAACGCGGTGCTGTAGAGCGGGGCCATCGTGAGGAGACCGAAGGCCAGCGCCGCGATCACCGCGCTCGACCGGCGCCACCCGAGGACGAGGCCGGTCTTGGCGATCGCGACCGTTGCACCGGTGAGCAGCAGCGGGTTGGCGAGCCCGAGCTAGATCGCACCCTTCGGATCGCTCCGGAGCTGGAAGTGCCAGAGCGGCACGAGGGCGAGGCTGTAGCCGATCCCGGACTTGGCGTACGGGCCCGGGTCGCGCGGGTAGGCGCCGAACGCGTTGCAGCACTCCTTGAGGCTGCCGTGCTGCAGGAGGTTGCGCGCGACGCTCGCCATCGCGAGGCCGTCCCAGCTGTTGACGGTCCCTCGTTCGATGGCGAGGTACAGCGCCAGCACGCCGAGAGCGACCAGACCGAGCAGCACGCGGTCGCGACGCGCCCGCGCTTGCACGCGGCGCGTTGCGACGGCGGAGCTCGAGCTCAGACGACTGCGCCCACGAGGTGGCCGATGCCGGCCGTGAGCGCCATCGCGAGCCCGCCGCCCACGAGCACGCGCGCGGCCGCGCGTTGCCAGGGCGCGCCGCCGGCCTTCGCGCCGAGCACGCCGAGCGCGGCGAGCGCGATCAGTGCGACTCCCGCAGTCACCGCGACGCGGACTCCTCGCGGGGCGACCCCCACCGCGACGAGCGGCAGGATCGCCGCGATCGTGAACGACGCGGCCGACGTCCACGACGCCTGGAACGGGCGGGCGGTGACGATCTCGGTGATACCCAGCTCGTCGCGCGCGTGGGCGCCGAGCCCGTCGTGGGCCTGGAGCTGCTCGGCGACCGTGCGGGCGAGCACGGGTTCGAGGCCGCGCTGCACATAGATCGAGGCGAGCTCGCGGAGCTCCGCCTCCGGGTGCTCCTCCAGCGCCACCGCTTCGATCTGCAGGTCGGCGATCTCCGTGTCGCGCTGGGAGCTGACCGAGACGTACTCGCCGACGGCCATCGACATCGCGCCGGCGATGAGCCCGGCGAACCCCGCCGTCATCACCGCGCTCTTCGGCGAGTTCGCGGCGGCGACTCCGATCACGAGGCTCGCGACCGACACGATCCCGTCGTTCGCGCCCAGCACGGCCGCCCGCAGCCACCCGATCCGCGGGCTGCGGTGATGCTCGGCCTGCGCGTGTTCCATGGACACGTCTTCATTGTCGCACTCGCTGCGGCCCGGGTTACCACTTAGCTCCGTGGTCTCCCGTTTGGCGCAACGGAGGATGCGGGCCGCGGCCGCTCGCCGCTCCTGACGCCTCAGACGCCAAGTGCGTTCCCGCGGGAGCGCGCTGTCGCCCACATGGAGGGCCGGCGGGTCGCGGTTGTAGCCTGCGCCGTCGTCCCGAGCGCAGGAGTCTCGATGCCCGAAGCCGTCATCGTCGCCACCGGTCGTACGCCCATCGGGCGCGCCAACAAGGGTTCACTCGTCGAGTGTCGTCCCGACGACCTCAGCGCCCTCGTGATCCAGGCCGTCCTCGCGAAGGTCCCCGCGGTCGCGGGCCTGGTCGAAGACGTCATCTGGGGCTGCGGCCAGCCCGCCGGCGAAGCCGGTACGAACATCGGACGGGTCGCCGCCATCCTCGCCGGCCTCGACGCCCCGGGCGTCACGGTCAACCGCTACTGCTCGTCGTCGCTGCAGACGATCCGCATGGCGGCGCACGCGATCCGCTCCGGCGAGGGCGACGTGTTCATCGCCGGTGGCGTCGAGACGGTCAGCCGGTTCATGAACGGCATGGCCGACGGCGGGCCCGCCAACCCCAAGTTCGACGACGCCCGCGCCCGCACCCGCGAGCGCGGCGAGGGCGGTCAGCCGCCGTGGACGCCGGGCCCCGGTCTCCCGGACGTGTACATCGCGATGGGCCAGACCGCCGAGAACGTGCGTGAGACCACCGGCGTCACCCGCCAGGAGATGGACGAGTTCGCCCTGCGCTCGCAGCAGCTCGCGGTCGCATCGCAGGAGCGCGGCTTCTTCGAGCGGGAGATCGTTCCCGTCACGCTCGCCGACGGCACCGTCGTCACCAAGGACGACGGCCCGCGTGCCGACACCACCCTCGAGCGGCTCCTCTCCCTGAAGCCGGTGTTCCGCCCCGACGGCGAGATCACCGCCGGCAACTCGTGCCCGCTCAACGACGGTGCCGCCGCCGTCGTCGTGATGAGCGACACGAAGGCGAAGGCACTCGGCATCACGCCGCTCGCCCGCATCGTCGCCAGCGGCGTGAGCTCGCTGAACCCCGAGATCATGGGCCTCGGCCCGGTCGGCGCGTGCACGCAGGTGCTCGGGCGCGCGGGCATGACGATCGACCAGATCGATCTCGTCGAGATCAACGAGGCGTTCGCCGCGCAGGTGCTCCCGTCGGCGAAGCAGCTCGGCATCCCGCTCGACAAGCTCAACGTCAACGGCGGCGGGATCGCGCTCGGCCACCCCTTCGGGATGACCGGCGCCCGCATCATGACCACGCTGCTCAACGGCCTCGACGACGCCGGCAAGACGTTCGGGCTCGAGAGCATGTGCATCGGCGGCGGCCAGGGCATGGCGATGATCGTCGAGCGCCTCTCGTAGTCGCCTGCCCGTCCAGGCGCGCGCTCACGCCGGCGGACGAAGGTGGGTCTCGGTGACGATCCCGGCCGCTTGCGTGTGGGGGCGCGCGGCGCGTGACGCCATGATCCCGTGGTCGGCACGCAGTCGAGCCATGCCGTCGTTGTGGCCCGTGTAGCCGGGCGGTTGCCGGATCATCCAGAGAATGCCCTCGGCCGCGACCTCCGACGGCTCCCAATCGGGATGCTCGCCGGGCAGGTTGGCGACGAAGCCTTCCGATGCGACCGGCACGTCGATGCGGAACGTGTTCACGCTGATGCCGTCGTCGCTGAGTTGCGCCGCGAGGTCGACGGTCATGTGCTCCATCGCGCTCTTCGCCATCCCGTACGCCATGAGGCCGGGGAAGTAGTTGAGCGCCGCGACCGACGAGACGTTCACGATCGACCCCGATTTGCGGGCCCGCATCGACGGCAGCACCGACTGGATCGCGATCAGCGGCGCGCGCAGATCGACCGCGAAGATCAGGTCGAAGCGCTTCATCGGCAGGTCGACGTCGCCGGGGAACGTGATCGCGGCGTTGTTCACCAGGATGTCGACTGGCCCGAGTTGCCCCACGGTCGTGGCCACCATCTGCTCGACCTCGGCGTCGCTCGCGAGGTTCGTCGGTACCGCGATCGCCGTGCCGCCCGCGTCGGTGATGCGGCGCACGGTCTCGTCGATCGTGCCCGGGATCGGAAGCGGCGCGGCGTCGGTGGCGCGCGCCGCGCACGCGACCGCGCATCCTGCCGCGGCCAACGCGACCGCGGTCGCCGCGCCGACCCCGCGACTCGCGCCCGTCACGATCGCGACCTTGCCCTCGAGCTCCATGCAACCGACCTTAGAACAGGCGTGCTCAGAGAGCCGGTAGCTCCTGCTGCAACGTGAGGTTGGGCTCGTAGAGGTCGCCGTGGGCCGCCACCCGTTCGAGCACGGCCGGCGCGTCGAACGTGAGCGCGTCGGCGTCGCCGCGGTCGTGGGTCGCCTCGACCTCGCGCCAGCTCAGTGGCGTCGACACCAACGGTCGCGGTCGGATGCGCAACGAGTACGGCGCGATCGTCGTCTTGGCCCGGTCGTTCTGGCTCCAGTCGACGAACACGCGGCCGCGCCGCTGCTCCTTCGCCATCACGGTCGTGACGCGCTTCGGATCCCGCGATTCGAGCAGCTGGCCGAGCGCGAGCGCGAGGCCCTTCGTCGCGTCGTCGGTGACGCCCGGTGTGTTCAGCGGCACCGAGAGATGCAGGCCCTTCGAGCCGGACGTCTTCACCACCGCGGTGAGCCCGAGCACGGCGAGCGTGTCGCGCAGCGTGAGGGCGACCCGCGCGCAGTCGACGATCGTGGCCGGCTCACCGGGGTCGAGGTCGATGACGAGCGCGGTGGGGCGCGTGAGGTCGTCGGTGGTCGCCTGGTAGGTGTGCAGCTCGAGGGCGGCGAGGTTCGCGACCCACACGAGCGCGGGAAGCGTGTCGATCACGCACCCCTCGAACCCCGCGTGCCTCCCGTATCTGCCCATCACCGCCGTTTTCACCCATTTCGGACGATGGCCGGGGCAGCGCTTCTCGAAGAACACCTGGCCGCCCGCGCCGTCGGGTGCCCGCACGAGCGTGGGCACCCGGCCCCGCAGGTGGGGGAGCAGCACCGGCGCGATCCGCCGGTAGTAGTCGATGACCTGGCCCTTGGTGAAGCCGTCGTCGGGGTAGAGCACCTTGTCGAGGTTCGACAGGCGAAGGACGTGACCCTCGATCTCGACCTCGACGGAGGGTGGCACGGGCGCACCTCGAAGCGATGACTCTGACCTACGAGAACGGTCAACCCTTAGAATGAGAGCTCTTCCTCATCCTCGGCCGAACGTAGTCGAGGGCCCGCGTTCGACGGAGGTGGCGGCGTGCCGAGTGCGATCTGGAGCGGCTCGGTCGGGTTCGGCCTCGTGCAGGTGCCCGTCCGGCTCGTGACCGCGACCCGAAGCCGCGACGTGTCGTTCAACCAGCTCGAAGCCGGCACCGGCGCGCGCATCCGCTACAAGAAGGTCTCCGACCGGACCGGCGAAGAGGTCACGCCCGACCGGATCCAGAAGGGCTACGAGATCTCGAAAGGGCGCTACGTGGTCGTGGAGGCCGAGGAGCTCGCGTCGCTCGCGCCCAAGGCCAGCCACACGATCGACATCGAGGAGTTCGTCGACCTCGCCGAGATCGACCCGGTGTACTTCGAGCAGCCGTACTACCTCGTGCCCGACGAGAAGGGGAAGAAGGCGTACCGGCTGCTCGTCGACGCCATGACCGAGCTGAACAAGGTCGCGATCGGCCGCATCGTGATCCGCGCGAAGGAGCGCCTCGTCGCGATCCGTACCCTCGACGGGCTGCTCTGCGTCGAGACCATGCGCTACTCCGACGAGGTGGTCACCCGCGAAGGACTCGCCCCCGAGGACATCGACGTGGGCGAGCGCGAGGTCGCGATGGCGCGCCAGCTCATCGAGTCGCTCGCCGTCGACCGGTTCGAGCCGGAGAAGTTCCGCGACGAGTACCGGGAGCAGGTGCTCGACCTGGTCGAGCGCAAGGCGGCCGGCGAGGAGATCGTCGCCCAGCCCGAGACCGAGGCGCCGGCGAAGGTGCTCGACCTCGTGGCCGCGCTCGAGGCCAGCCTCGAGAAGGCGGCCGGGGCGCGCGACCGTCACCCGAGCCAGGCCGGCCTCGACACGGCCGCTCCGAAGAAGGCCAAGCCGGCGAAGGCCGTGAAGTCCGCCAAGGCCACGAAGACCGCAGCCAAGGCGCCGGCCAAGAAGACGGCCACCCGCACCAAGCGCTCCGCCTGACCGGACCGCCTGACCGATCGCCTGCTCAGGAGGCCTTGCGGACGGGGGCGGGGCGTCCGGGGGTGGGGTGGCCGGCGCGACGGGGGAGCCGGGTCACCCAGGGCGTCGGCCGGCGTGTGTTCCTCGGCGTGTTCCTCGGCGAGGGGCCCGCAGCGGGCGCACTCGGGCTCGTCGTCGCGGTCGATCGCGGTCCTGAACGCCTCGCACGCCTCGAAATCCATCGCCGACCATCCTTCCGGACCCCGGTCCCTCCCGGGACCCGAATCACATCGGTGTCATTCACCAGCCTACGACCGCAGTGTCGCAGGAGGGTGTGACAGCGAAACTCGGCGGGGGCGGGCCGTCAGGTGGCGACCTGGACGCTGCGGCCGTCGCGCCACTCGCGCAGCACGAGGTACGGGCCCTTGAGGGCCGCGTGCTCGTAGACGCCGAAGCCCATGATGGTGCCGACGTGCCCACTCGTCGCGGGGAGCAGCTTCACCCGGCGCAGCCCCTCGGCGATGCCCGCCCGGGTGAGGTGGTCGCTGCGGGCGACGGCTTCACCGACCAGGCGGCCCATGTCGTACGCCGCGCAGCCGACCGGCCCGCCGGCCGCGCGCGGCGACCGCTCCCGCAGCGCGGCACGCGTCGGGTTGTCGTCGGCGATCGTGTCGACGTACTCCCAGCCGCGGAAGCCGTCGCGCCAGTCGGGGCGCACGTAGCCGAACATGAGCGCGGAGTTGGCCAGGACCGGTACGTCCCAGGCGAGCTCGGTGAGTGCGAGCGACACCGCGCGCGACGCGACTCCGAGTCCGAAGTACACGAGCGCGTCGGGCCCGCCCGCGCGCAACCGGCGCACGACGTCGACGACGTTCTCGGTGAGGGGTGAGATCGCCGCGCTGCCGGTGACGTCGAGACCGAGGCGCCCGCGCGCCGCTTCGAACGCCTCCGCGTAGCGGCGCCCGACGGGGGACTGGTCGGCGATGACCGCGGCGCTGCGCAGGCCGCGCTCCACCATGCGCGCCGCGAGCAACGGCGGCTCCTCTTCGAGCGAGCCGACCTGGTAGTGGAACATCCATTCGCTGCGGGTGCGCTCACCGCCGGAGTAGTTGATCGCCGGCAAGCGGGCCGCGTCGCACAACGGTGCCGCGATCAGCGCGTTGTCCGAGATCGACGGACCGATCAGCACGAGCGCTCCCGCTTCGTCGAGCTCGGCGAAGCCGCGCTGCACCGCGTGCTCGCTGCCGTGCGGCAGCCCGCGCGCGTGGCTGCTCACGAGCTCGATGGATCGATCGAGCCGGCCCGTCGCGGCGACGTCGTCGAGACCGAGGCGCAGTGCCTCTTCGAACCCCGCACCGCCATCGCCCTGCGGGAAGTCGTAGAGGAGGCCGACGAGGATGGGAGCAGGCGCGTGGTCCATATCCCGAACGTAGCGCTCCCGAAAAGTAGCGTGCCGAGCGTGACTCCCACCGACCCGCTCCAGCGGGCGCGCGATCAGCTCGCGACCTGGCGCGCCGACATCGTGCACAGCGCCTGGAGCGCGACCGTGCGCGCCGGTGCCGTCGGCCCCCGCCATCGTGCGGCCCGCCGGTTCAACTCGTTCGGCGACGGCAGCATGATCGGGTTCCCGCCGAGCGTGATCTTCGGTGAGGGTCGCATCTCGATCGGGCAGCGCACCTCGATCGGTCCGTTGGCGTCACTCAGCGCGGGTATGCCCATGCACGCCGACGTGCGCGGCGACCCGATCATCACGATCGGGGATCGCTGCACGCTCGGGAAGGGGATCGGCATCGTCGGGCACGAGCGCATCGAGATCGGCGACGACATCTGGACCGGCCACTACGTGTACATCACCGATCAGAACCACGGCTACGAAGACCTCTCGCTGCCGATCGGCACCCAGATGTGGCACAACGCGCCGGTGTCGATCGGTTCGGGGAGCTGGCTCGGCCACGGGTGCGTCGTGCTGCCCGGCGTGCACGTGGGCGAGCACGTCGTGATCGCAGCCGGCGCGGTCGTCGCCGACGACGTTCCCGATCGCTGTGTCGTCGCCGGCGTGCCCGCGCGCATCGTGCGCCGGCACGTCGACGGCGGGGGCTGGGTGCGCACGGTCTGAATCGTCGGGTGCCGCCCGCCTCAGTGCGTCGGCTTCGGGTACTGCTTCGCCTGGAGCTCCGGCGGAACCGACGTGAACTGCGTGATCGTGTCGGTCGGGTCGAACAGCTTGATCGGCGTGGTCGGCCAATGGCCCGGGAGGAACCGGCGGCCGTTGTCGACGAACCGGTAGCTCCCGGTTCCCTTGTTGCCGGTCTCGTCGAACGCCACGGCCGTCGGGTCGTACCAAATGAGGTTGAGGTTGTCGAGGCCTCCGTAATCGGTGCCCGGCCACAGGCCGTGGTTCCCGTACGTGTAGATCGCCCGGAGGCCGTTGGGCGACTCGGGCGGCACCGGACGGTTCCGGATCCCCGAGGTGAAGTTCGCGACCGTGAGGTGCGGTCCGGCCA
This sequence comes from Actinomycetota bacterium, assembly GCA_036787815.1. Classification (GTDB taxonomy): domain Bacteria; phylum Actinomycetota; class Acidimicrobiia; order IMCC26256; family PALSA-610; genus DATBAK01. The sequence continues at coordinate 1,179 of DAIQOP010000021.1, read as the reverse complement.
GCTGGATGCCGGTGAACAACAGGTTCACGTCGCCGGCGACGATGCCGGTCGTGTTGATGTTGGGCGGCGGCTTCGAGAACCACCACTCGTGCAGCTGGTAGTCGTCGTGCTGGGCCTCGGGCGACTGCGCGCCGACGATCCCGATGCCGAACGCGTGCGCCCACTGGCTCTGGTCGTAGCTGCGCGCGAACACGTCGGTGTCGGCGTAGACCGTTCCCGAGATGATCCATTCGGGGTGGTAGTTCTGCTTCGTCGCCTCGGCGGTGAAGTACTTTGGGAGCAACGGATCGCCGCTGAAGATCACCGACGTCGCACCCGACGCCTTGAGCTTGGTGACGATCGTCCGGGCGTCGTCCTGCGCCTTCGTGAGGTCGAGGAAGTACGAGACGTGGGTCGTGAACGGCATGCCCGCGTCGCGCATCGACTTCTCGAACTCGTCCCAGACGGGCTTGAACTGACCGTCGGGCGTGTCGTAGGTGAGGAGCGCGAACTTCCGCTTCTCGGCGCGCAGCGTGGCGTCACCCGCGTAGACGGCGTTCTTCCCCTCGAGCTGCTTCTTCACGAACTCGATCGTGGCCTCGACCGGCTGCTCGGGCAGCGGGGCGACGCCGAACAGGCCGGGATGCGAGGCGTAGAACCCCTGCGGTTGCGCGATGAGGCACATGCCGATGCACATGACCCCGCGTGAGGTCAGCTCGTCGGCGAACGCGTTGGTCTGCGTCGGGCCGTTGAGCACGGCGAACGCGTGCAGCTCGGACGCGGCCTTGATCGCGTCGGCGCGCGCTGCCGTCGCGTCGGTCGCAAGACCGGTGCCGTGCAGCAGCACGAGCTTGATCTTGCGGCCGTAGAGCTCGTGCGTCGCGGCGAAGATCGCGATGTAGTCGCGCGCCCCCTGAATCTGTTGCTCGGGGCTGTCGTACGCGCCGACGGCCCTCGTGAGCGCGTCGGTCTGCGGGTCGGGCTTGGGCACGTAGAACGCGATCGTGATGGTGCTCCCGGTCACACCCGGCGCGGTCGCACCGCCGTTCGCACCCGTGAAGGCCGGCACGCACGGTGCGTTCTGCAGGATGGGGATCGCGACACGCCCGGTGGTCGTGTCGCAGCTGGCCTGCCACGTGTAGTTGCCGACGGTGCCCGCGGCCTTCGCCTCGTCGTAGGTGATCGGCAGGTCGCGCTTCG
>DAIQOP010000020.1:8003-24522 GCA_036787815.1 Actinomycetota bacterium | reverse complement strand
CGGCCCCGCTTCGTTCCCATCGAGCGCCAGACCGTCTCCGAAGGCATCCGCGACGCGCTGCTCGAGAGCATCCGCAGCGGCGCGCTCCTGCCCGGCAGCCGCCTGCCGTCGGAGCGGTCGCTGTGCGAGGAGTTCGGCGTCGCCCGCACGTCGGTGCGCGAGGCGATCCAGGGTCTCGTCTCGGTCGGCGTCATCACCAAGCGGGCCAACCGACCGTACGTCGCCGAGCACCTGCCCGGCATGGAGCTCGACACGCCCGCGGGCCACGCGAACCGCAAGCGCCACCTCGAGGAGCTCGTGGAGGTGCGCCGCATCGTCGAGGTGCCGATCGCCCGGCTCACCGCCACACGCGCGGAGGCCGCCGACCGCGCCCGCATCCGCTCGATCGCCCGCAGTCTCACACCCGAGATGTCGCTGGCCGACTACCGCCGCATCGCTCGCGCGTTCCACGTCGCGATCGCGCGCGCGTGCGGGAACGAGACGCTCGCGGAGCTGTACGGGAAGGTGCTCGACGCGCAGTTCAACTCGTCTGCGCTCGACTCCCTGCTCGACTCGAGCTCGAACCTCTGGCTCGTGAAGCAGGTGATCTTCGATTCCGCGAAGGCCTACAACGAGATCGCTGACGCGATCTTCGCGGGCGACGCCGACCGCGCGATCGCCGCCGTCGAGCGGCATCTCGGCCAGGTCGAACAGCAACTGATCGCCCGAATGGTGTGAACGAGCTACGTGTGAGCAACGCATGAGGAGCAGCCAGATGAAGATCCGAACGTTCGCCGCGACGACCGCCGCACTGGTCGTGGCCACAACGGCGCTCGCCGCCTGCGGGAGCAGCAAGAGCAGTGCCCCGACCACCACGAAGGCGCCGGCGGTGTCGTGCGCCAACGGGAACGGCCCGTGGGGTTGGTGCGGGAGCGCGAAGGCGGGCTACCTCGCCCCCGGCGAACCCGACGTCAACGGCGACGGCAAGGTCGTGATCGGCATCCTCAGCCCCGGCGACACGCACGACAAGGGCTACTACGAGAGCTTCGTCGACGAGACCGCGGCCTTCGCGAAGCGGCACGGATGGACGGTCGTCACCGTCGACAAGGTGCAGCCGTCGAACGCCGCGAACGACGCCCGCAACCTGTGCCGCCAGAAGCCCGACATGGTCGCGATCGCGGCGAGCACGTTGAAGGACGCGATCCCCGTGGCCGCGGAGACGGTGTGCAAGGGAACGGTCTGGTACGTCGCCGGCGGGCAGGGCGTGGTGCAGACGAAGTACTTCGCGCAGACGAACGACATCGTGAGCCAGTCGGGGTACGCGTCGGGTGTCGCCGCCGGTCTCGTGATGAAGGCCAAGGGTGTCACCAAGGCCGGGTTCATCAGCGGCTTCCAGGCGCCGTTCACGACCAACTTCGCGAAGGCGTGGGGGGTCGGGATCAAGACCCAGGTGCCGAACGCGACGGTCGTCTCCACCTACACCGGCGACTTCGACAAGTCGGATCTCGCGGTCGAGGCCTACACGGCGATGAAGGCCCAGGGAGTCGGCATCGTGTACCCGTACCTCGGCGGCGCGACCGACGCGGTCGCGCTCCAGGCCGCGAAGGACGGCATCCCGGTGCTCACGCCGGGCACCGACCGGTGCGCGTCGACGAGCCCGCCGTACGCGATCTCGGTGATCTTCAGCCCCGGCGACTACTTCGCCGGCGCGATCACGAAGTTCGCGCAGGGGCAGCTGAAGGTCGGCACGTCGCTCACGTTCCACATGGGCGTCGACGCGGCACCGACGGTGAAGATCTGCAAGCCGACCGGCGACCAGGCCACAGTGCTCGCGCAGACGATCAAGGACATCGGCACCGGCACCGTCAACACCGCCACCCTCACGGGTCTGAACGACTACAACGGCTACGTGCCGACGTCGTAACGATCGCCACGACGAGCCGACCATGACGACGAGCGGACCGACGGGCGTCACGCCTCCCGCGATCGAGGTCCGGTCGATCACGAAGCGGTTCGGCCCGGTCCTGGCGTGCGACCGCATCGACCTGTCGGCGCGGCGCGGCGAGATCCACGGTGTGCTCGGCCAGAACGGCGCGGGCAAGACGACCCTCATGAACATCCTGCTCGGGCTGGTCGCCCCCGACGCCGGCGAGATCCTCGTCGACGGCACCGCGGTCGCGATCCACGATCCGATCGAGGCGGCGCGCCTCGGCCTCGCGATGGTGCACCAGCACTTCAGCCTGATCGGACCGCTCACGGTCTGGGAGAACGTGACCCTCGGCGAGCAGGGGCGCGTCGACGCGGGCCGGACCATTCGCCGCGTGCACGAGACCGCCGAGCGGTACGGCCTCGCGATCGACGCGCGCGCACGGGTCGACGATCTCACCACGGGCCAACGCCAGCGGGTCGAGATCGTGAAGTGCCTCATGCGCGATCCGCGCGTGTTCATCCTCGACGAACCCACCTCGGTGCTCACCGCCGCGGAGTCGCTCGAGCTCTTCGGCGTGCTGCGCACGGTCGTGCGCGAGGAGAACCGGGCCGTCATCCTCATCAGTCACAAGCTCGACGAGATCCTGCACGCGACCGACCGCGTGACGATCATGCGCAACGGCGAGGTCGTCGGGCGCGTCGAGACCGCGCGCACCGACGCCGACGAGCTCGCGCGCGAGATGATCGGCCGGGTCGTGTCGCTCGAATCGGTCGGCGCCGCGATCGGCCACCTCGACCTCGACGCGCCACCCGCCGTTCCCCCCGCCGCACGACCGGTGTCGGTCTCTCCCACGATCACGCGCGACCGCGAGCGCGCGATGCTCTCGTTGCGCGACGTCACCGCCGTCGCCGCCGACGGCCGCACCCTCCTCGACCGCTTCAGCCTCGACGTACGCCGCGGCGAGATCGTGGGGCTCGCCGGCACCGAGGGGAACGGGCAGAAGCCGCTCGGCGATCTGCTCTCGAGCCTCCTCCCGATCGTGTCGGGCACGGTCGAGGTTGGTGGAGTGCCGGTGCGCTGCGGCCGGGCCGGTGCGATGGCCGCTGCCGGCATCGGTGTCGTGCCCGAAGACCGCCGCGCGGCGTCGATCCTCGAGCTGTCGGTCGCCGAGAACCTCGTCGTCGGCGACATCGACGGGATCTGCTCGAGGGGTTTCGTCAACCGCCGGCGGCTCCGCGCGCTCGCGCAGGCCCGCGTCGAGCAGTTCGCGATCACGACGGAATCGATCGACGCGCCGATGTCGTCGCTCTCCGGCGGGAACCAGCAGCGCGTGGTCCTCGCGCGTGAGCTGTCGCGCAATCCGGGCGTGCTCGTCGCCGCGCAGCCGACCCGTGGGCTCGACGTCGGCGCGATCGACTACATGACGGAGCGCATCCGCGCCGCGGCCGCGAGCGGCATCGCCGTGTTGCTGATCTCGACCGAGCTCGAAGAGCTCGTCGCGCTCGCGCACCGGATCGCGGTGATCCATCGCGGCCACATCGTCGGTGAGACGGCCCGCGAAGATCTCGACCTGCAGCGCCTCGGCCTGATGATGGGCGGGCTCGCGTCATGAGGGCCCGCGTCGGTTCGGCGACCCTCACGCTCGCGCAGTTCGCGGCGGCGATCGCCGCCGCGCTCGGCGCGTCCGCGATCCTCGTCGCGCTCACGCACGGGCCGGCGTCGCGCGTCGTGTCGTCGATGTACGACGGCAGCGTCAACGGCTGGGGCTCGCTCGGCTACACGCTCGACTACGCCGCGCCCCTGCTGATCGTCGCGCTCGGCACGATCGTCACCGTGCGCGCCGGGCAGTTCAACATCGGGCAGGAGGGCCAGCTCATGATGGGCGGGCTCGCCGGCGCGCTCGTCGCGATCCGGCTGCCCGGCCCCGGTCCGCTCGTACTCGTCGCGGCGCTCGCGGCCGCCGCCGCCGGGGGCGCGCTCTGGGCCGGCGTCGGCGCGCTCCTGCGCTACTGGCGCGGGGTCGACATCGTCATCAGCTCGCTCCTGTTGATCTTCGTCGCCGCCCAGGTGCTGGCCTACGCGGTGAACAACCCGTGGTTCATCCAGGAACGGGCGGTCGGGTCGGTGCGGCTCGCCGAGTCGGACCAGATCTCGTCGCACGTGCGCCTGCCCCGCCTCGGGCACTACCCGCACGCGAACGTCGGATCGGGTGTGCTCCTCGCCCTCGCGCTGGCGCTGACCGTGGGGCTGCTGCTCACCCACAGCCGGTGGGGCTTCCGCCTCCGGGTCCTCGGGCTGAACCCGGTCGCGGCGCGGCGGGCGGGGATCGACGCCGCGCTGGTCGGCGGTGCCGCGATCGTGCTGTCGGGCGCGTTCGCCGGCCTCGCCGGCGGGGTCGTGCTCACGAGCTCCGCGTACCGACTCACTCCCACGTTCTCGAACAACATCGGATGGACGGGGCTGCTCGTCGCGCTCGTCGCCCGCAACGACTCGGGCGCCGCGATCGCGACCGCGGTGTTGTTCGGTGCGCTCGAGGCGGGCGGCAGCTTCCTCTCCACCGCGGGCATCCCGACCGATCTCGTCCCGATCGTGCAGGCGCTCGTGGTGCTCGGCGTGGTGCTCGCGCCCGCGCTCCTCCGCCGCGTGCGGCCCGCCGCGGTGCCCGCATGAGCTCGGTCGAGACGATCCTGTCGAGCGCGGTGCGCCTCAGCGTGCCGTTGACGTTCGCGGCGTGCGGTGAGTACGTCGCGGAGCGCGCCGGCACGCTCAACATCTCGGTCGAGGCGATGATGCTCTCGGGCGCGTACGCGGGTGCGCTCGGGTCGTCGGTGATGCACAACGCGGGCGCGGGGCTCGTGTGGGGCGTCGTCGTGGGCGTGGCGGTCGGGATGATGCACGGCAACCTCAGCCACCGCTTCAGCGCGAACCCGTTCGTCGTCGGCATCACGCTCAACGTGCTCGCCCTCGGTCTGACGAGCTACCTGCTCGCGACGGTGACCATGCAGCCGCGCCAGGTGGGCATCCTCACGATCCCGGTGCTGTCGCACATCCCGATCGTCGGGCGGCCGCTCTTCTCTCAGCGTTGGCCGGCGTTCGGGCTCTACGCGCTCGTGCCGTTCGTGTGGTGGGTCGTGCAGCGGAAGCGGTGGGGCCTCGAATTGCGCGCCGTCGGCGAGAACCCGCGGGCGGCCGACGTCACCGGCATCGACGTGAACCGGCGAAGGCGCCAGGCGCTCCTGTGGTGCGGGGCGCTCGCCGGCCTCGGCGGCGCGTTCCTCGCGGTGGGCGAGGTCGGCACGTTCAACAGCAACATGACGGCGGGCCGCGGCTACATCGTGATCGCGGCCGTGATCTTCGGGGGTTGGACGCTCCGGGGCACCATCGCCGGCTGCTTCCTGTTCGGCGGGGCCGACGCGCTCCGGCTCGCGCTGCCGGCGCTCGGCTACACCCTCAACTCGCAGGCGCTCGTCGCCGCGCCGTACCTGCTGCCGCTCATCGTGATGTGCTTCTTCGCGCAGCGGTCGCGCCAGCCCGCGGCGCTCGCCCAACCCTTCGAGCGCGGCGCGGTCTGAGCTCGGGCTCCCTGCCCGGCCTCAGGCTCCCTGGGCGGCGACGTTCCCGAAGCGGGCGACCTCTTCACGGCAGTACGCCCAGAACGGGTCGGCGACGGTCTCGTAGAACCGCTCCTTCTGCACCGACGGCAGCGAGACGAGCAGGCCCGCCTCGGCCAGGCGCAGGAGCTCGGCGCGCACCACGCTGTCGGCGAGGTGGAGCTCGGAGGCGATCTCGCGAGCGGTGAGCAGGGTTCGCGAAGCGATGCAGTCGCCGATGCGCAGGCGGTGCCGGTTGCCGAACAGCAGCTTCGAGCGTTCCTCGAGATTCACCAGTGCGTAGTAAAACGCGATTCGCGTAACAAGTCCAGAGTTACAAGTTTGTCATTCCGCCGTCGGCGCCCACGATGGCGTACCCACCGGCTGTCGCCACGATCCCGACGACGGGCGCGTGCGCCCGACCGGCGGTCGAGCCATGGAAGCGGGCGTCGCCGAACGAGAACACCCCGCCATCGGCGGCCACGAGCCAGTAGCCGCGGCCGCTCGGCGTCGCCGCCATGCCCACGACCGGCGAGTTCAGGTGCAGCGCCCCCGTCGAGCCGTGGAACGCCGCGTCGCCGAAGCTGAAGATGCCGCCGTCGGACGCCACCAGCCAGTAGCCCCGGCCGCTCGGCGTGGCCGCCATCCCGACGACGGCCCGGTGAAGACGGAGCGCACCCGTCGATCCGTGGAAGCCGGCCGAGCCGAAGCCGAAGATGCCGCCGTCGGACGCCACGAGCCAGTAGCCCCGGCCGCCGGGTCCGGCCGCGATGCCCACGATCGGCCGGTTGAGCGTGAGCGCCCCGGTCGACCCGAAGAACCGGGCGTCGCCCGAGCTGAAGACGCCACCGTCGGCGCCCACCCTCCACAGACCCGCCCCGGTAGGCGTGACCGCGCCGCCCACGATCACCCAGGCGAGCGGCGAGAGCGCCGGCAGGGTCGGCGTCGTGGCCGCGAGCGGGCCCGAGAGCCAGGTGACCGCGCCCAACCCGGTGACGGTCGCGAGCGATCCGGCCGGACCACCGGCGCCACCCATCACGTCGGCGCGGATCGTCGACGCGTGCAGCGCGCCGCCGTCGCCGACCCACTCCCAGTGCCACGCCTCGGGGCACGCCGTGCCCAAACGGGCGAAGGCGGGATGGTTCCAGCCGTAACTGCCGGCGTGCGCGTTGAGCCACCGCTCGGCAGGCGAGAACGGGTCGGTGAGCGACCGCCCGCCGACGGTGAGATCCACGGCCTTGCCCCAACCGTGGAACGAGGTGCCGACCGTGGCGGTCGGGCTGATGCTGGCCGCGCACGCGCAGTTGCCGTTCCCGCAGGCGTTGCCGGCCGCCGCGATCTGACCGGCGAGCGGGCGGTAGCACGACTCGGTTCCGAGGTCGACTCCCGCGGCGCGGGCCGCGGCCAGCAGGTGCACGAAGCTCGGCGCCGCGGCGCGGGCGAGCCGGCATCCGGGCTCCACGGTCACGAGCGCGCCCGGAGCGACGAGGCCGTTGCGCTGCCCCGCGATCGCCGTGGGGCGGTTCGGCGCCTGGATCGGGCTCGCCGCGAACGCGGGCACCGCCCCGATGCCGGCGATCGCCGATCCTGTGAGCGCGATGGCGAGCACGGCGGCGACGGCGAGCCGCCCGCGGCCGGCCCGGTGGATTCCTGTTCGGGTGGTCACCAATCCAGTATCGCCCGGCCCCGCCGGGGCTGCGTCGCGCCCCGGGAGCGCCCGACCCGGCGGGGGTTACCCGGATCGCGGGGCGTGCGTGCGACGATGTACCCATGCAGATCACGGTCGTCGGCGGCTCGGGCTTCGTCGGCTCGCACGTCGTCGACGCCCTGATCGATGCCGGCCACCGCGTTCGCGTCATCGACACGCGGCCACCGCTGCGGGTCGAGGCCGACTGGCGCGAGGTCGATCTCCTCGACGATGCGGCGCTCGTCGACGCGCTCGCCGGATCCGAGATCGTGTTCCACCTCGCCGCCATGGCCGACGTGAACGACGTGCTCGCGAATCCGGTCGAGAGCGTCGAGCTCAACACGCTCGGCACCGTGCGCGTGCTCGAAGCCGCGCGGCGCGCCGACACCGGACGCGTGATCCTCGCGAGCACGGTGTGGGTGTACGCCGCGACCCACGGGCAAGAGGTCGACGAGGAGACCCTCTTCGATCTCGAGGCCGACAAGCACATCTACGTGTCGGAGAAGCTCGCGGCCGAGATGTTCTGCCGCGACTACCTCAATCTCTACGGCCGCCCGTACACGGTGCTGCGGTACGGGATCCCGTACGGGCCGCGCATGCGCAGCGATCTCGTCGTGGCCGCGTTCCTCGAGCGGGCGCTCCGGGGCGAGGCGATCTCGATCGACGGCGACGGCTCGCAGGAACGGCGGTTCGTCTACGTCGAAGATCTCGCCGCCGCGCACGTGCTCGCGCTCGACCCCGCGGCCGAGAACCGCACCTTCAACCTCGAGTCGACGGAAGCGACCTCGATCCGCGAGATCGCCGAGAGCGTGCGCGACCTCGTCGGCGACGTCACCGTCACCTTCGGCCCCGCCCGCAAGGGCGACTACGCGGCCCGGCACGTGAGCAGCGACCGGGCGCGGAGCGAGCTCGGGTGGGCACCGCGCACGTCGTTCGCCGAGGGTATGGCCAAGACCCTCGAGTGGTACCGCGCACAAGGCTTCGCACCGGCCCCCGTGCCGCGGCGCGAGCCCGCGGTCGTGGCCCCGGCGACTGCCGCGGGGCACCGTCGCATCGCGATCGTGCCGGCCTACAACGAGGAACCGTCGGTCGCCGCGGTGCTCACCGACCTCTCGCCGCTCGTCGACGAGCTGATCGTCGTCGACGACGGCTCGACCGACGGAACCCGGGCCGCGATCGAGGCGTGGATGCCCGGGCATCCGCACTGCCGCCTGCTCTGCCACGACGTGAACCAGGGCATGTCGGAGGCTTACCTCCTCGCGCTCACCCACCTGCGCGACCGGTTGCAGTGCGGCGAGCTCGACCCCGACGACCTCGTGTTCACCGTCGACGCCGACGGCCAGCACGACCTCGCCGTCCTCGACGAGCTCGCGCGCGTCACCGTCGACGAGCACGTCGACGCGATGCTCGCCCGCCGGGATCTCTCGTACCACGGCCCGTTCAAGACGTTCGGCAACTGGGTGTTGAGCGCGTGGGCCAGCGTGTGGGCCGGGCAGCGGCTCTACGACGTCGAGTCCGGATACCGGATCTTCCGCCTCGGGGCGCTGGCGCACGCGCTCGACTACTACTCCGGTCGCAAGTACAGCGAGACGGTCGAGGTCGCCGTCGTGATGTCGCGCCTGGGCTACCGGGTGCGCAACGACCACCTCGTGCCCGTACCGGTCGCGCGCTCGCGTACGAGCATGACCGACGCGGCCATCGACTTCGCGGCGATCCCCCTCGCCGCGGCGCGTGTGTGGCGCGCCGACCACGGCTCGAACGCCCCGGCGACGTTGTCGCTCGCCGCGGTCGGCGCCATGCTCCTTGCCGTCACGATCGGATCCGCAGCCGGCGGAGTCGCCGGGTTCGTGCTCGCGGCCGCCGCGGCGGGCGGCGCCGGCCTGCTCGTCCGCCGGCTGGTTCCGAACGGGAGCCTCCCCATCGCCGGCGCGATCGTCGTCGCCGTCTCGACCTGGCTCGTCCCCCAACGCACCGACACCACGAGCGCCGTCGCGCTGGTGGTGCTGTTCAGCGTCGGCGCCGCGATCGCCTCACCGCCCGCTCGCAAGGTGCGGCTCCCGCTGCTCGGCGCCTGTGTCGCGGTGCTGCTCTTCCTGCGCATCGATTCGCTGCGCACCGCACTCCTTGCCTCCGCGCTCGCGATGGTGGTCGTCGAGTCGGCGACGGCGTTGCTGCGCCGGCCGCGCGCCCGCCCGAACCTGCGCTCGCGGCGGGTCGCGTTCGGCTTCTCGATCGTGTCGATCACCGCGATGACCGCCCTGTACTTCGGTTCGAGCACCGTGAGCGCCACCTGGTTCGGTGGGGGCGTCGTGCACGGGCCCCGCAACATCGACAAGGTCGCGATCACGTTCGACAACGGCTCGAGCCCGCAGGCGACCGCCGCGATGATGCAGGTCCTCGTGCGCGCCAAGGTCCCGGCCACGTTCTTCCTGGCCGGGCAGACGGTGCACGACAACCCGCAGATCGTCCGGAACCTCTACGCCGACGGATTCCTCGTCGGCAACCAGTCGTACCACTCGGATCATTGGCGCTGGATGGACCCGCGCTACCCCGAGCTCGAGCGGGCCCAACGCTCGGTGAGCGACGTGCTCGGTGTGTGCCCGGGTTGGTATCGCCCACCGCAGGGCCGCAAGACGCCCTTCATCGAGGCGACCGTGCACCGCCACGGCATGCAGATGGTGCTCTGGGACGTCTCGGCCGGAGACGCCAAGGTCAGCGATCCGAAGCAGATCGCGCGCCAGGTCCTCCGCAAGGTGCGGAGCGGCTCGATCATCGACCTGAAGGAAGACCTCGACAGTGACCCCGTCGCGTCCCGCAGCGCGCTCGTCCGGGCGATGCCGGAGATCCTCGCCGGACTGCGCGCCCGCCATCTCCAGCCGGTGCGGCTCGACGAGCTCCTGCACGGGGCGCCGTACACGTCCTGCACGTAACCACCGCTGCCGCGGCCTCCCCGCGCGCGGGTCAGCAGTGCGAAGCGCCGTACGGGCGGATGCCGAGCAGCTGGTCGAGCCGCACCGCGTGCAGGCCCTTGGCCCGCAGGCCGCGCAGGATGAGCGGAAGCGCGACCGTGAGCACCGAACGGTCGGCGGTGAGGTTCCCGTCGATGCCGTCGTGCAGGACGACGATCGAGCCCGGGCGCACGCGGCTCAGGATCCGGCGGGCGACCGCGCGGCCGTCGGTCGTCGCGAAGTCGGTCGCCGAGGTGTCCCAGCCCACCATGGTCATGTGCTTGCGCGCGAGTTGGTACGACATGAACGGCGTGTGCTCACCGTGGGGTGGGCGGTAGAAGGTGGGGCACACATCGAGCCGTCTCCGGAACGCCGCCTGGGTTCGTTCGAGCTCGGGATATCTCGGGTCGAGCCAGCGCCACTGATCATGGTGGTACGAATGGTTCCCCAGCAGCTGACCGTCGGCGAGGAGCGCGCGTGAGATGTCGGGGCGCGCGTCGAGCGCCTTGCCCACGGTGAAGAACGTGCCCTTCGCGCCGAACGAGTCCAGGATGTGCGCGACCACGAGCGACTCGGAAACGTTCGGGCCGTCGTCGAACGTGATCGCGACCGCCGATCCGTGGCGGTCGCCGTGGCTGACGATCGGTCCAAGCCACGTGCGGCTGGGTGAGTTGCCGCCGATCCATCCACCGAGCGCGAGCGTGGCGACCAGCGCGAACGCGACGACCGCGACCGTCACGCGCGGGCGGCGGGGTGCCTCCGCGTTCGCGCCGAGCACCGGCAGACCGGCGGCCACGATGCCGGCACCCAACCCGAAGGCGACCGCGAGATACGCCCGGAACGCGGCCTCGACGGTCTGGGTGAAGAGCCACGCCGCGGTGACGGCGATCACGAGGCCGAGGGCCAGCGCCACCTTTCCGCGACCGCGCGTCAGGCGCCCCGCGAGCACGAACGCGCCCGCAGCGACGACGACGTCGACGGCCGCCTCGAGCGTGCTCATCGTTCACCCAGATGGCGAGACACAGGCCGCGGCATGAGTGGGGATCTTGGCACCGACATGAGCGAGCCGATCTGGTTCCGGAGGACCGGGCTCGTCGCAGCGGCCGCGGTCGGCGGCGCGTGGCTCGTGGTGCTCGGCATAATCCTGCGCCACCGCATCTTCGTCTCCAGTGACACGGTGAGCAACTACGCGCACGTCTGGTACGTGAGCCGCGTCATCGTCGATTCGCACCGGATTCCGTATCACATGCCGGTCATCGGGCACGGTCGGGGCCTCGCGTTCCCGTACGCGTTCGTGCCCTGGGTGTCGGCCGCGCTGCTCCGCCCCTGGCTCGGCGACTGGGTCGTCACGCTGTGGCTCGTGATCGGGTCGGTCGGGCTCATCGGCGCCACGTTCTGGGCGTTCCCCGAGCTCCGCCGGGGCTGGTGGTGCGCGCTGGTGCTCGCCAACCCCGTGATGATCGTCGCTCCGGTGCTCGGGCAACTCCCGTTCGTGTGGGCCATGGCGCTGTTCCTCTGTGGAGTCGCGTGCTGGCGGACCGGCCGCACCGGATGGGCGATCGCGCTCGCCGGGATCGGGCAGGCCACGCACGCGGCCGTGGTGCTCCCGATCGCGGCGATGCTCGTGGTCGGATGGCTGTGGTTCGAGCCCGACCGCCGCAAGTTGGTGCTCGCGTACGCGGCATCGCTCGTCATCGCCGCGCCCGCGGTGTGGCTCGTGCTCCTCACCCCCGCGTACACCGACTCGTCGCTCGGTGTGAAGGTCGTCAACTTCGTCGAGACGGTCGCTCCCCGCACGCTCGTCGTCGTGATCCCGATCGTGCTCGTGCTCCTGCGCCGCGTGGCGCGCCCGTGGCTCCCTCCGCTCCTGCTCGTGATCTGCTTCGGTGCGAGTGCCGGCCTCGCCACCCAACTCGACACGAAGACCGCGTGGAAGGACCTGTCGAAGCAGCCCGAACGCTCGCTGATGCCGTTCATCGATTCGGCGGCGTTCCGGCCCGGCCTCGAGTACCGCGTGCTGAGCACCACCGATCGGCGCATCGGCATGTACCAAATGATCCAGCACGGGGCGCGGCTCGATTCGGAGTTCTTCCCCGAGAGCATCGTGCGCCGCACGTGGCCGAGCGCCGCCGAATATTGCCGGTTCCTGCGCGGTCGCGCCGTCGATCGGGTCGTGATCTACCACCACTACGACCTCGGGTTCCGCAAGAACGAGCAGCGGATCCTGCGGGTGCTCTCGGCGCGCGGCTCTCCGTCGCCCGATCAGCGAGCGTGCCGCGCCGAGGGCGTGACGGTCACCTATCTGGCCAAGGGCAACCGCTTCGACGTGTACACGATCTCCCGCACCTGAGGGCGCGCGCGCCGTACTGACACATGGTTTCGGGCCTCGGACGGCGCCGCGTGACGACTGCTGTACCGTGCCTGATGTGCTTTTCGCCCCAGGCTGACGTCGTCACCGGCGTCGTGGTCGGCGCGATCGGGATCGATTCGTTCCGCCACCTACGCGGCCGCAACGACCACCTGCTCCTCGCGACGCTGCCCTTGCTGCTCGGCGGCCATCAGCTCGTCGAGGCGTTCATCTGGTGGGGCATCGACGGGCGCGTGCCTCACACGGTGGGGCGCGTCGCGCTCTGGGTCTACCTGCTCATCGCGTTCGTGGTGCTCCCGATCTTGGTACCGATTGCCGTCATCGCGCTCGAACCGACCACGCGGCGGCGATGGCAATTGGCTCCGTTCGTTGCCTTGGGCACCGGAGTCGCGATGGTGCTCCTCACCGCGATGCTGCGCGCCCCGATCGACGCGACAGCGCATTCGTACCACCTCGTGTACGACTCGAGCATCAGCCACGGCGGCTTCGTCGTCATCTGCTACGTCGTCGCGGTGTGCGGTGCGTTGCTGTTCTCGGGCTACCGCCGCATCGAGATCTTCGGCTTCGTGAACGTGGCCGTGATCGCGCTGCTCGCGTGGGTCACGCTCGACGGTCTCCCGTCGCTGTGGTGCGGCTACGCGGCACTCTCGGCCGGCGCGATCGCGCTCCACATGCGGTACTCGAAACCGGACCAGACGACGCCGTACCTGCTCAGCTGAGCGGGTGCCGCGTCAGCCGACGTCGCCGCGCTCGCGCTCGGCGTACCACTCGACGTAACGGCGCAGCCCGGTCTCGAACGACGTGCGCGGCGTCCAGTCGAGCACCTTGCCGATCTTGTGGCCCGACACCGGTCGACCGCGGAAGTCGCCCGGCCGCGCCGGGCCGTACTCGACGGGCAGGGGGCGCCCGAGCACCTCTTCGAGGGCCTCGACCATCGCGCGGATGCTGATCGGCTCCGGGCCTTCGACGTTGAACACCTCGTTGCGGGCCGCGGGATCGAGCGCGAGCACGTGCGCCTCGGCCAGATCCTCCACGTAGACGTAGTTGCGGAACTGGAGGCCGTCGCCGGCGACGGTGATCGTCTCGCCCGCGAGCGCCATCTGCACGAAGCGCGGGATCACCAGCTCGTCGCGCATGCGCGGCCCGAACGGAACGCCGTAGCGCAGGATGGTGAACGCGACGCCGTAGAGCTCCTCGAAGCTGCGGATCACCAGCTCGCCCGCGATCTTCGAGGCGGTGTAGAGGTGCGACGGGATCTGCGTGTCGATCAGCGCGTCCTCACCGAGGTCGCCGTCGCCGACCGCGGAGCCGTACACCCACACCGTGCTCGCGAAGAAGACCCGCTCGACCTCGTTGCGGCGCGCGGCCTCGAGCACGCGTGTCGTGCCGGTGACGTTGATGTCGATCGCGTCGACCGGCGAGTCGAAGACGTCGTTCACGTTCGACACCGCGGCGAGATGGAAGATCGCGTCGCACCCTTCGGTCGCGGCGACGAGCGAGTCGAGATCGCGCAGGTCGGCGACGGCCTGCTCGACGTCGGGGCGGTGCGGGCGCCGGGGATCGACCACCACGACGCCGTGGCCGGCGTCGACGAGATGGTCGACGACGTGCGAACCGATGAAGCCGGCACCACCGGTCACCGCGATTCTCATCTGACTGACTCCGGGTGCGATGGGGAACGGGACTCTGTCTGCGAGGGAACGGTGTGCGAGATGTCCGATCGCGACAGGACCGACCGCAGTGCGGCGACCACGCGCTCGGCCTCGCTCGCCGTCATGTCGGAGTGGATCGGCAGGCACACCTGCTGCGCGCAGACGGCCTCCGACACCGGCAGCGGGCCGTGATCGAGGTCGGCGAAGACCGGGTGGTGGTGCAGCGGCGCCGAGTAGACCTCGCCACTCATCGACACCGCGTGGTCTTCGCGCATCGCGCGCTTGAACGCGTCGCGATCGGTGCCCGGCGCGAGCAACGCGACGTACTTGTAGTAGTTGCTCTCGCACCGGGGCGGGATCGGCAACGCCGCGATTCCCGCCGGCGCGTCGGCCGCGGTGAGGGCCTCGTCGTAGATCGCGGCGGCGGCGCGGCGCGTGGCGACGAACTCGTCGAGCCGGCGGAGCTGCACGATCCCGACCGCCGCGTGCAGCTCGCTCATGCGCCACGCCGCGCCGAGACGAACGTGGTCGCCCCCGAGAAATCCGGCCTTGCCCTGGTCGCGGTAGATCACGGCATCGTCGCGCATCTGCGCGTCGGAAGTGACGATCATCCCGCCCTCACCGGAAGTGATGACCTTCGTGGGATAGAACGAGAACGCCGCTGCGGAACCGAAGGAACCCGCGGGGACACCGTCGAGCGCGCTGCCGTGCGCGTGCGCGGCGTCTTCGACGAAGAAGAGCCCGCGCCGGGCGCAGAGATCGCGGATCGCGATCGTCTCGGGGCTGATCAAGCCGCCGATGTGCACCATCACGACACCGGCGGTGCGCTCGGTGATCGCGGCCTCGACCGTCGCGACCGAGAGCGCGAGCGTGCGGGCATCGACGTCGGCGAGGCGCACGTGGCCACCCGCGTGCATGACCGCGGCGGCCGTCGCGAAGAACGTGTTCGCGGGGACGATCACCTCGGCACCGGCGACGTCGAGGTGCCGCAGGATGATCTCGATCGCGCTCGTACCGGAGCTCACCGCGATCGCGTACGGAATGCGGTGCCGCTCCGCGAACGCGGCTTCGAACCGTTGCGTGTGCGGCCCGAGCGTCAGCGATCCCGACGTGAGCGACTCTTCGATGAGGGCGTGGATCTCGGCCCGGTCGTCGGCCGGAAACACCAGGCGCGCCGCAGGAACGGGCCGCTGATGTTCGGTCATCGGGTGGGTCCTCCGTCGCTGCGGGAGTGGGGTGGGCGCGCAGCGAAGATGCGGCCCCCACGGGCGTTCGGATGCTAGCTCCGGGTCACGGAACGAACACCAACGCAACGAGCCCGATCACCACGACGATCACCGAATAGTCGAGCAGATGAGGGCGGCTCTCATCTTCGCCGACCACGCCGAACCCGCCACGTGCCTCGATCGCGTCGGCCAGCTCGCGGCTCCGGCGCAGGCACACGGTCGTCGCCGCCACGAGCAGGTCGACCGGTTCCCGCATCATCGAGCGGGTGCCGCCCTCGCGCAGCTCCGGGCGCAGGCGCCGCGCCGCGAGCAGCACCCGCAGCTCCTCGGCGAGCAGCGGGAAGCACCGCACACACAGCGCGACGGCGACCGTGAGCTCGTCGACGGGCAACCGCAGCACGCGGAACGGGCGGAGGAGCTTGCCGAACGCGGGCGCGAGGTGGCCGAGCCGCGTCGTCCAGGCGACGACCGCGGCCAGCACCAACAGCTCGATGCCGACGAGCAGGAGCCGCGCCCACTGGTCGGCGGCGGTGACACTGAACGACAGCCCGAGCAGATGCCGATGCGGGCTCGGGCCCCACATGATGTCGATGAGACCGCCCGCGACCAGCACCGAGACGATCCACGACGGGATGCGCGGCACGGCGCCCCGCGGGATGCGCGCGGCCGCGAGTGTCACCACGACGATGGCCCCGACGATGCCCAGCGCGCGCCACGTCGGTCGGAGCGACAACGCCACGCTCACCGCCCCGACGCAGAGGATCTTGGTACCGGCCCACAGTCGGTGCACGACGGTGTCGCCGGGCAGGTAGCGCAGGAGCCGCAACTCGGTGTCGCGCCCGCGTGCACGCGCGTTCGGAGGGCGGGGCCGCGACGTCACGATTCCTCCGCCGCGAGGAACTCGCTCACGGCGTCGAGCGCGCCGGCGGGTTCGTCGAGCACGACCTCGCCGGCGCGCAACGCGACGACGCGATCGACGACCGGGGCGAGCTCCACGAGGTCGTGCGACACGATCACCAGACCCACCGGTCGCGTCGCGCGCAGGCGGGCGATCACCGACACGAGCTCCGCGCGCGCGTCGTCGTCGAGCCCGGCCATCGGCTCGTCGAGCACGAGCAGCGGGCTCTCGCTCACCAGCA
>DAIQOP010000020.1:0-7993 GCA_036787815.1 Actinomycetota bacterium | reverse complement strand
TGGAACTCGCCGCGCGCCTCGGGATACTTCTTGTCGCTCACCAGCAACCGCGCGAGCGCGACCCGCCGCTGCTGCCCGCCGCTGAGATCGTCGATCGCGCGCGTCTCGAGCTCGGGTGGCAACCCCACCAGTGCCAGCGCGGCGGCCGCCGAACCGTGACCGCGGCTCACCCCGTCGAGCTCGGCACCGACGGTTCGCCGAAGCAACTGGAGGCGCGCGTGCTGGAAGCCGAGGCCCACGCGGCCGACCTGGTTCACGATCGGCTCGCCCTCGAGCGTGGCTTCCCCCTCCGTCGGCGTGAGCAGCCCGGCCAGCATCCAGGCGAGCGTCGTCTTGCCGGAACCGTTGCCGCCCACCACGAGCACCGCGTCGGTGGGGCCGATCTCGAGATCGATCCCGCGCAACGCGCGCCGGGCCCACGGGGTACCGGCCGAATACACGTATCCGGCGCTGCGCAGCGCGACGAGCGGCTCGGCCGCGAAGAACGGCCCCGGAATCGGCTTCGGCACGAGCAGCAGCGTGCGCGCCGCCGGGCGCGCCCCGAGCTCGACGACGGCGTCGGCGGCGCGGATCTCGTCGGCCCGGTGGGTCGCGTGCACGACGGTGGGCCCGCCTGCATCGGGCAGGCCTCGGAGGAGGGCGAGCAACCGCTCGCGTCCCGACGGATCGAGCATCGCGGTCGACTCGTCCGACACGAGCAGCGCGGGCCGGCGCGCGAGCGCGGCCGCGATCGCGAGCCGCTGGAGCTGCCCGCCCGACAACGTGATCGTGTCGCGGTCGCCCAGGCCCGCGAGCCCGACGGCTTCGAGCAGCGCGTCGACGTCGACCGGTGCACGCGCGGCGGCTTCCACCGGCAGGCCCCACACCACGTCGTCGCGCACCCGCACGCCGAGCACCTGGCTCTCGGGCCGCTGGAACACGAGCGCGGTGCCCCCGAACCGCCCGAGGCCGACCGACCCCGGCCGTTGCACCGTCCCGGCCGACGGTGTCGCGCCCGCGAGCACGCGCACGAGCGTCGACTTCCCCACGCCGTTGGGCCCCGTGAGCGCCACGAACCGGTGGGCCTCGATCGCCGCGGTCACCGGCGCGAGGGCATCGGTGCTCGCTCCCGGGTAGCGGAACGCGACACCCTCGAGCGCGATCGGCACCGGGCCCGGTGCCGGGCCGGCATCGGCGCCGGACACATCACCGAGGGCCACGCGCGGCGGGGCGTCGGCCAGGCGGCCGATCACCCGCACGGCCAACCCGTACGTCGCGAGCGACGCGAACGCGATGCCGACCAGCTCGGCGGCGGGCACGAGCAACCACCAGTGGCCGAGGCCGAACCGCACCGCACGGTCGCCGACGCGCGCGAGGCCGGGCAGGCCGACCCGCACCAGCAGGTGGTGGATCGCGTTCCAGAAGTTGCGCAGCTGATCGAGCGACAGCTTGCGCAGGTTCGCGAACAGGGCCAGGAGCCCGAGCGTGCCGGCGGCGATCGGCGGCCACAACACGGTCATCGCGGTGATCGCCGCGCGCGCCGGGCCCCACCGGCGGCGAATCCCGACCCCGACCATGGCGCTGACCGCCGCGCAGGCGAGCAGGTTGGTCACCACACCCGTGCCACCGACGAGGAAGCCGAGCGCCGCCGCGGCCGTCACCCCGACCATGAGGACGCGGCCCCGCTGGCGCACGCTGAGCACCACCAGGGGCACGCAGGCCGCGGCGAAGAGGGCGCTGCCCAGCGGCAGGAGCCAGGCCAGCACCACCAGCCCGAGGGCGAGATCGGCCAGCACGGCCGCCTCGGCGAGCTCCACCGGGGTGACGGGTCCCCGGCGGCGGGGCGTCGCCCGGCTCACGCCCCGGCCCGACCCAAGGTCTTCAGGCCGACGACGAGAGATCGCGTAGGACCTCGGCCATCTGCACCGCGTTGAGCGCCGCGCCCTTGCGCAGGTTGTCGCCCGTCACCCACAGGTCGAGCGCACCCGGGAGCGACGGATCTTCGCGGAGACGCCCGACGAGCACGGGGTCGATGCCGGCGGCTTCGAGCGGCGTGGGGAACCCGTCGCCGCCGTCGACGAGCACGACGCCGGGCGTCCGGCCCAGCACCTCCGCGGCCTCGTCGCGGCTCACCGGCCGGGCGAACGACACGTTGGCCGACATCGCGTGGCCCACGTACACGGGCACCCGCACACAGGTCGCGCTCACCGCGATGTCGTCGTCGTGGAGGATCTTGCGGGTCTCGTAGACGAGCTTCCATTCCTCCGACGTGTAGCCGGCCTCCTTCACCGAACCCGCGAGCGGGATCACGTTGCCGGCGATCGGCCGGCTCCAGATCTCGCCCGGAACGGCTGCCGTACCGTTGGTGGCGGCGCGGCGCAGGATGTCGCCGCCGCCCGCGAACTTGGTCCACTGCTCGTCGAGCTCGCGCAGGCCGGGTTGCCCGGCCCCCGAGACCGACTGGTAGGTGGAGACGACCATCCGGTCGATGCGCGCCAGCCGGTGCAGCGGCGCGAGCGCGGTCACGAGCACCATCGTCGTGCAGTTGGGGCACGACGCGATGCCCTTGGGCAACGAGGCAAGGTCGTCGGGGTTCACCTCTGCGACCACGAGCGGCACGTCGGGATCCATGCGGAACGCGGCCGAGTTGTCGACCACCACGGCACCCGCCGCGGCGGCCTTCGGCGCCCATTCGAGCGCGAGCGGGTCGTCGACGTCGACGATCACGAGATCGAGGCCGTCGAAGCAGCCGTCGCGCAGGACCTCGCAGACGACGTCGCCGCCCATGAACGGCAGCCGCCGTCCGAGGGATCGCTCGGACGCGTACGCCCGCAGCTCCGACACCGGGAACGCGCGCTCCTCGAGGATGCGCAGCATCTCCTGCCCCACGAGGCCGGTCGCGCCGATCACACCGATCCGGTTCATGGCGCGCGCGGTCATGGCGCGGTCTCGAGGCCGAAGGCGCGGTGCAGCGTGCGCACGGCCGGCTCGACGTCGGTGTCGCGCACGACGCACGAGATGCGGATCGTCGACGTGCTGATCATCTCGATGTTGATGCCCTCGTCGGCCAGCGTCTCGAACATCTTCGCGGCGACACCGGGGTGGGTCTTCATGCCCGCGCCGATCAACGAGACGCGCCCGACTTCGGCGTCCGAGCGGTAGCCGCGCGCTTCGGTGTCGACGACGACCTTGTCCATCACCACGGCGGTCTTCGCGAGATCCGAGCGAGGGACGGTGAACGAGATGTCGGTGTGGCCCTCGGTCGAGACGTTCTGCACGATCATGTCGACGTTCACGCCGTCGTCGGCCAGCGCACGGAACACCGACGCCGCGACACCCGGACGGTCGGGCACCTGCTCGATCGTGATCTTCGCCTCCGACACGTCGTGCGTGACGCCGGAGATGATCGCCTGCTCCATCACGGGAACCTCCTCGACGACCCAGGTGCCAGGAGCCCAGGTGAAGCTGGATCGGACGTGCAGCGGCACGTGGTGGTTACGGGCGACCTCGACGGAGCGCATCGCGAGCACGCGGCCTCCGGTCGCGGCCATCTCGAGCATCTCCTCGAACGAGATCCGCGCCAGGCGACGCGCGTCGGGGACGATGCGCGGGTCGGCGGTGTACACACCCTCGACATCGGTGTAGATCTCGCACACGTCGGCCTTGAACGCCGCGGCGAGCGCGACCGCGGTGAGGTCGGAGGCGCCGCGCCCGAGGGTGACGATCTCCTTGGCCGTCGACACGCCCTGGAAACCGGCCACGATCGCGACCTGGCCGTTCGCGAGCGCCTCGCGGATGCGGTCGCCCTTGACCTCGATGATCTTGGCCCGCCCGTGGTCGGTGTCGGTGACGATGCCCGCCTGCGACCCCGTGAACGACACCGCGGGCACGCCGAGGTCGTTGACGGCCATCGAGAGCAGGGCCATCGAGATGCGCTCACCCGCGGTGAGGAGCATGTCGAGCTCGCGGCCGGTGGGGTTGGTCGACACCTCGTGCGCGAGGCGGACCAGGTCGTCGGTCGACTTGCCCATCGCGCTGACCGCGACGATCACGTCGTTCCCCGCACTCCGGGTACGGGCGATGTGATCGGCGACCGCCCGGATCCGGTCGGGGTCGGCCACGGAGGTGCCGCCGAACTTTTGTACGAGCAGCGCCATCGGGCGTCAACGGTACCAGTGGGCCCGCTCCGCCCGGCCACCAATTGACTCGTAGACTCGCCCGCCTACCACGAGCGGGAGCCGCAGGAAATTGGGGAAAGCAGACAGGCGGGCGCGCAAGCGCGAGAACAAGCTCCAGGGGCGCGCTGAGCGCGAGGCGGCGATGAAGCGCCGCAAGCAGCGGTCGGGGATGATCCGGGGCGGGATCGCGGGCCTGGTGATCGTGGCCATCTTCGGCGCGATCCTCATCAGCGGGCACAAGGGCTCGAAGAAGGCCGCGACGACCACCACGAAGGCGTCCGGCGTCACCTGCACCGACACGAAACCGGCACGGGGATCGACGAAGACGTACTCCAAGGCGCCGGCGATGACGATCGACCCGGCCAAGACCTACACCGCGACCATGACGACCAATTGCGGCACGATCACGATCGCGCTCGACCCGAAGGAAGCCCCGAAGACGGTCAACAGCTTCGTCTTCCTCGCAAAGCAGCACTTCTACGACGGGTTGAGCTTTCACCGCGTCGCCAAGGACTTCGTCGTGCAGGGCGGCGATCCCAAGGGTGACGGCTCCGGCGGGCCGGGCTACAGCCTCCCGACCGAGCCTCCGAAGACCGGGTACAAGGGCGGATCGGTCGCGATGGCGAACGCCGGCGCGGGCACGACGGGCTCGCAGTTCTTCCTCACCTGGACCGACGCGGGCGCGAAGAACCTCGGCGGCCCGCCGTACCTGTACTCGATCCTCGGCACGGTCACGAAGGGGCTCGACATCGTGAAGCAGATGGGCTCGTACGCTCCCGCGTCGGGCGACGGCGCCCCGACGAAGAACCTCTACATCGACAAGGTGACGATCTCGGAGTCGTGATGACGCTCGACGCTGCCCTCTGAGTAGAGGGTCACGTCGCCGGCACCGAGGGCCCGCCACGGGCCTTCGGCCGGGCGCACGAGCGCGGTGTGCTCGTCGACGCCCGCGAGGATCGCGTGCTCGGCGAGGAGCTCGATCGACCGTTGACGCAGGTGCTCGGCCGCGCTCCCGTGGTACGGGAAGATCGCCAGGTTCGACACCACGCCGAGGCCCACGGTGTACGCGCCGCCGCGCGGGTCGACCATCGGGTCTCCGAGCACCGTCGCCCCGGCGCCCGACGCCGCGAGCACTCCCCCGTTGCGGTACCCCGCGACGAGCACGGCCAGCAACGACGACTCCTTGAGCACCGACCGCAGGTGCAGCGGAGACCCGTCGGAGAGGTACACGAACGACGCGCCCTTGAGCGCCTTGACGTTGGCGTCGTCCTGGGCGTCGCGCCGGTTCAGCACCATGACCGGGCGCACCTTCACGCCGAGGGCCTCGAACCAGGTCACGGCGCGCTCGACGACCAGGTCGGAACGCTCGTACGCGGCGGCCGTCGGCAGCACCACGACCTCCGACGCGCCGCTGACCTCGAGCAGGTACTCGTCGATCGGCCGGCAGCCCTCCTGCCATTCGCCGCCACCGAGCAGCGCGAGCGTGCCGCGCGACTTCCTCGCCATCGTCATCGCGTCCTCGCCATCGTCATGGCGCCATGATGGCTCATGGTGGCGGGGTGCGGCGGCGTCGGCGCGGCGTTGGTCAGGCCGTTGGTCCGTGTGCCCTACCGGCCGGTAACGTCTGGCGCCATGACTGTGAAACGAGTGGGAATCGTCGGTTCGGGGATCATGGGTTCGGGCCTCGCGGAGGTCTGCGCAAAGGCCGGCTACGAGGTCGCCGTCCGCAGCCGGGCCCAGTCGAGCGCCGACGCGCTCGTGGCCGGGTTCGAGAAGTCGCTCGCCCGCCAGGTCGACAAGGGCCGCCTCGAAGTGGCCGACCGCGACCAGATCCTCGGGCGCGTGCGCGCGGTCACCGATCTCGCCGAGCTCGCCGAGTGCGACCTCGTGCTCGAGTCGATCGTCGAAGACCTCGCGACGAAGAAGCACCTCTTCAACGAGCTCGACCGGATCTGCGGCGAGCAGACGCTGCTGGCGACGAACACCTCCACGCTGCCGGTCATCGAGTTGGCGATGGAGACCGGCCGGCCCGAGCGGGTCTGCGGCATCCACTTCTTCAACCCCGCGCCCGCGATGGCGCTCGTCGAGGTCGTGCGCGCGATCACCACCTCCGACGAGACGGTCGCGACGGCGCTCGCGTTCGCGGAGGCGTGCGGCAAGCAGGCCGTGCAGGTGCGCGACCAGGCCGGGTTCATCGTGAACGCGCTGCTCTTCCCCTACCTCAACAACGCGGTCCGCATGCTCGACGCCGGCGTCGCGACGCGCGACGACATCGACGCGGCGATGAAGGGCGGCTGCAACTTCCCGATGGGTCCGCTCGCGCTGCTCGACCTCGTCGGGCTCGACACGAGCCTGTCGATCCTCGAGGCGCTCTACGCCGAGTTCCGCGACCCCAACTACGCGCCGGCGCCGTTGCTCTCCCGCATGGTGAGCGCCGAGCGCCTCGGTCGGAAGACCCGCCAGGGCTTCTACGACTACCGCTCGTAGAGAACCGGACGACCGGCGAGAGCCGGCCCCACTCAGGAACCCGGTTCTCGCTCGCCCGCCCCCTACCAGCGTCCAGTGTGACATCGGGGGCAAGAGCCAGGAGAATGATGTCGTGGCCGACCGTGACCGTCCCTGGGTGATGCGGACGTATTCGGGGCATTCCTCGGCCCGGGCGTCGAACGACCTGTACCGCACGAACCTCTCCCGGGGCCAGACCGGATTGTCGGTCGCGTTCGATCTCCCGACCCAGACCGGCTACGACCCCGACGATCCGATGGCGCGGGGCGAGGTCGGCAAGGTCGGCGTTCCGGTTCCCACCCTCGCCGAGATGCGGACCCTCTTCGACGGCCTGCCGCTCGAGGAGATGAACACCTCGATGACGATCAACGCGACGGCCATGTGGCTGCTCGCGTTGTACGTCGCGCTCGCGGCCGAGCGGGGTGTCGACCCGGCGCAACTGTCGGGCACGACGCAGAACGACATCATCAAGGAGTACCTGTCGCGCGGCACGTACATCTTCCCGCCCGAGCAGTCGTTGCGGCTCACCGTCGACCTCATCACGTACACGGTCGCGAACGTGCCGGCCTGGAACCCGATCAACGTGTGCTCGTACCACCTGCAGGAGGCGGGCGCGACGCCGGTGCAGGAGATCGCGTTCGCGTTGGCGACCGCGATCGACGTGCTCGACGCGGTGCGCGCGTCGGGGCGCGTCGCGGAGGCCGACTTCCCGAAGGTCGTCGAACGGATCTCGTTCTTCCTGAACTCGGGGATCCGGTTCGTCGAGGAGGTCTGCAAGGTCCGCGCGATGACCGAGCTCTGGGACCAGATCACGCTCGACCGGTACGGCATCACCGACCCGAAGGCGCGCCGGTTCCGTTACGGCGTGCAGGTGAACTCGTTGGGGCTCACCGAGGCGCAGCCCGAGAACAACGTCCAGCGCATCGTGCTCGAGACGCTCGGGATCACGCTGTCGAAGCGGGCGCGGGCGCGGGCCGTCCAGCTGCCCGCCTGGAACGAGGCGCTCGGCCTCCCCCGCCCCTGGGATCAGCAGTGGTCGCTGCGGATCCAGCAGGTGCTCGCGCTCGAGACCGACCTGCTCGAGTACGGCGACATCTTCGACGGGTCGGTCGTCATCGAGGGCAAGACCGCGGAGCTCGCTGCTGCGGCGCGGGCCGAGCTCGATCGCATCCTCGGGGCGGGCGGCGCGTTCGCGAACATCGAGCAGCTCAAGGGCGAGCTCGTGCAGTCGCACGCCGACCGGATGCGGCGGATCGAGTCGGGCGAGATCTCGATCGTCGGCGTCAACACCTTCGAAGAGACGGCGCCGTCGCCGCTCACCGAGCAGCTCG
>DAIQOP010000198.1:0-7305 GCA_036787815.1 Actinomycetota bacterium | reverse complement strand
GGGACGCACATTGTGCCGAGGGTGGAGAGGTACGCGCCGGTCGCTGTCGCGAACAGCTCGATGTAGTACCACCAGCCGTTGCCGAGCGCGTACTCGGGGCCCTGCGGGCCGTCGGGTGTCATGCACAGGTTCCCGAGCGCGCCGGCACCACCACCCGAGCTCGAAGGAATCGCCCGCTCGAACACGGGTCGCGGTGCGCTCGGGTCGTCGGCCGCGTAGGTGTCGTGTCCGGTGCCTGCCACTCCCGGTACCGAGACGCGCAATCCCACGCCGAGTTGCGGCGGTGAGCCGTGGAGCACACCCTCGCCGCCGCCGGCGTGCGCGGCTGCCGGCATCGAGAGGATCGCGATCACGATCGCGACGACACCGACCGCCCGGCGCCTCGCGGTCACGGGATCACCGTCACAGGATCACCGTCGGGTCGAGGGAGACCTGGGTGACGTCGGCGAGCCGCCAGCGGCCGGTCGCGTCCCGGATCATGATCATCACGAAGTCGAGCGGCCCGGCGTACGGGATGACCCGCACGACCCGCCCGGCGCGGTCGAAGAGCCGGTCTTCGGTGATCACCTCGTGGCAACGGAGTGTCACCAGCGAGCCGTGCACGCTCGCGGTCGTGTAGGTGTTGTGATCATCGATCGCGATCACCCGTTGCCCGCGTGTGCGGAGGTAGCGGAGGTCGCCCGCGACGGCGAGGAAGGTGGCGGTCCCGGGTGCGTAGATCTGTGGCTCGAGCGCGGCGTCGGGATGGTGCGCGCGGAGCCAGTTCCGGTACCCCTCGATCGAGCGGAGGATCGCGGGGTAGTCGGTGCCGGTCGCGTGGAGCGCGGGCGGGGGAGTGGTGTCGTCGAATCCCGGGACCGGCCGGACACCCGCCGGCCGCGCCGGCATCGGAGGCGCGGTCGTGCTGGTGGTCGCCGTGACGACCGGCGCGGGCAGGGTCGGGGCCGTCGTGGCGGGCCGAGCGGCCGGCCGAGCCGGTGTCGACGTGCACGCGGCGAGCAGCGAACCGGCGAGCACGGCGCCCGCGACCGCGCGGCCGGCGATCCTCAGCATCGCTGAGCATCTCAGATAGTGACAGCGCGCCTGCTGGCCAGGTGAAAGTCCGATTCGAGAAGTTTAGGGAGTTGCTGGGCCGACGGGCAAACCCGGAACCATCGGTGCTCAGCGTGCCGCGGCTGCGTCGGCTGCGTCGGCCGCGCCGGCGACCCGCAGCGCCCAGAGCACCATCGGCGCCTGGAGCGGCAGGCGCAGCCAGGCGACCGCGGCGCTGTTCATCGGCGGATCGAGGTGCGCCATGCCGCCGTCGAGCGCGGCCTTCACGTTCGCCGGGAACACGCCCACGAGCGTGACCGCGGCGAGCAGCCCACCGAAGCGCCGCGTGCGGGGCACCGCGACGAGGCCCGCGGCGAGGAGCTCCACGACGCCGCTGCCGAGCACCCACGCGCGCGCCGGTCCCAGCGGTCGCGGCACGATGGGTTCGTAGAAGCCGGGGCTCGTGAAGTGGGTGATCCCCGCGCCTGCGAGCAGCGCGACCAGCCCCAGCGCCCTTGCCTCGTCGCGAGCTCTCGTCACCAGGTCCTCCTCGTGGTTCCCTGTGCCAACCTAGGCGCCGCGCGGCGACGACACCGTGGCGCACGGGAACGAGGAGCGAGCGTGAGTGACGCACCGAACGTGGTTCTCGGCGATCGATTCGTGGCCGCGGTCGGCGAGGCCGTACGCCTGCACGCGCGTCAGGCGCGCAAGAGCAACGGCGTGCCCTACGTGTCGCATCTCCTCGCCGCGGCCGGCCTCGTGCTCGAGCACGGCGGCGACGAAGAGCAGGCGATCGCGGCGCTCCTGCACGACGGCCCCGAAGACCAGGGCGGCGAGGCCACGCTCGCCGAGATCCGCGAACGCTTCGGGGAGCGGGTCGGCGCCATCGTCGCTGCATGCTCCGACACCTTCGTCGTCCCGAAGCCGGAATGGCGGGCGCGCAAGGAGACCTATCTCGCCAACCTCGCGTCCGTCGGGCCCGACGTCTGGCTCGTCGTGCTCGCCGACAAGGTCCACAACGCCCGCACGATCGTCGCCGACCTCCGGAGCGCGGGGCCGGCGACCCTCGACCGCTTCACCGGCGGGCGCGACGGAACACTCTGGTACTACCGCACCCTCGCGGAGCGTCTCTGCACCGCCGCGCCCGGCCCGCTCGCCGACGAGCTCGAGCGCCTCGCCGCGGAGATGCGGGAGCTGGCGGGGCGATAGCGTCGGCCGTTCCAGTCGCCGACGAGGAGGAACGGGCCAATGAGAGTGGTCGTCGACTTCGATCGCTGCGAGAGCAACGCCATCTGCATGGGGATCGCACCCGAGGTGTTCGAGGTGCGCTCCGACGACTTCCTCTACGTGCTGCAGGAGCAGCCGCCCGAGGAGCTGCGTCCCAAGATCGAGGAAGCCGTGCGGCTCTGCCCGAAGCAGGCGATCAGCATCGCGGACGACTGACATGGCGAGCGAGATGTTCGACGCGGTGATGGGGCTCGTCGCCCAGAGCACCGAGATGCTCGACCGGGACGACGTGCCCGCCACCGAGCTCCGCGCGGGCATGGAGTCGATGGTCGGTGTGCTCGGGTTGCTCGACGGCACCACCGTCGAGCCCGTCGACGCCGACGGCGTGCCCGCCGAATGGGTCCGCCCGGCGGTCGTCGCGGCACCCGGCGCGTGCATGCTCTACCTGCACGGCGGCGGGTACGTGATCGGCTCGTGCAACACGCACCGCGCGTTGGCCAGTCATCTCGCGGCGCGCACCGGTATGCCGTTGCTCGTCGCCGACTACCGCCTCGCTCCGGAGCATCCGTACCCCGCGGCGCTCGACGACGCGCTCACCGCGTACACGTGGTTGGTCGCACGCGGCTTCGAGCCCGGTCGCATCGTGGTCGCCGGCGACTCCGCCGGCGGCGGGCTCACCATCGCGCTGCTCCTCGCGCTCCGCGATCGCGGGTTGCCGTTGCCCGCGCTCGCTGTGCCGCTGTCGCCGTGGACGGATCTCACGCTCTCGGGCGAGACGATGACCTCGATGGCCGACCGCGATCCCATGGTGCAGCGCGCCGGCCTCCAACGGATGTCCGACTGGTACGTAGGGTCCGCCGACCCGCGTGACCCGCTCGTCTCCCCGTTGTTCGCCGACCCGGCGGGCTTGCCGCCGTTGCTCGTGCACGTCGGCGAGATCGAGGTCCTGCGCGACGACGCGGTGGAGTTCGCGGTGAGGGCCGCGGCGGCCGGAGTCGACGTGACCCTGGAGGTCTGGCCCGAGATGATCCACGTGTGGCACGCGTTCGGCCCGGCCGTTCCCGAGTCGGAGGCGGCCGTTACCCGCGTTGCGGAGTTCGTCACCGGGCGCCTCGGCTCGCCGGCACCTGCATGAGCGCGCGAGGGGGCATCGAGGGTCTCGCCGCGCTCGTCACGGGCGGCGGCAGCGGAATCGGTCTCGGGGCCGCGAGCCGGTTCGCGGCCGACGGCGCGCACGTCACCATCTGCGGGCGCACCGAGGAACGCCTGCGCGAGGCCGTCGCGCAGTTGCAGGCGGTGGCCGCGCCCGGAGTCGAGGTGCGGTACGCGGTGGCCGACGTCACCCGCGAGGACGACGTCGTTCGTGCCGTCGCCGTGGCCACCGAGGCGACCGGCGGGCTCGACGTGCTCTTCGCCTGCGCCGGCGGATCGCTGCACCTCGGGCCGATCGTGCTCTCCGACGTCGAGACCTTCCGGGCGACGATCGACCTCAACATCACCGGAACCTTCCTCGCGATCAAGCACGCGGCGCCGGTCATGGCGCGCGGTGGCGGGGGCTCGATCATCGGCATGTCGTCGATCGCGGGCGTCTCCACGCACAAGTACATGAGCGGGTACTGCGTGGGGAAGGCCGGCATCGAGATGCTGGTGAAGGTCGCGGCCGACGAGCTCGGACCTTCGAAGATCCGGGTCAACGCGGTGCAACCCGGTCTCGTCGACACGGAGTTGGTCGCCGGCATCACCGAGGGCGGCGAACTGCTCGACGACTACCTCGCGCAGATGCCGATCTCGCGTGTCGGGACCGTCGACGACATCGCCGCGGCGGTTCGCTACCTCGCCGGGCCCGAGGCCTCGTGGGTGACGGGTCAGATGCTCGGCGTCGACGGCGGCCATCAGCTCCGCCGCGGCCCCAACTACGGCCTGTTCGTCGAGCCGATGTACGGTGCCGACGCATGCCGGGGACTGATCGAACCATGACGAGCACGAGCACCGACACGACCGACGGGCCCGACGCGGAAGCCGCGCAGGCGGCGGCCGACGACGCGTTCCGCGCCGAGGCGCGGGCGTTCCTCGAAGCCCACGCCTCGCTGCGCCAGGGCTTCGGCGACGCCACCATCACACTCGGCGCCACCGACACCAGCAAGGAAGCCGAGCACGCGCACGTCGAGCGATGCCGAGCCTGGCAGCGCACGCTGTTCGACAACGGATGGGCCGGGATCGCGTGGCCCGTCGAGTACGGCGGACGCGGCGGCACCGTGCGCGAGGCCCGCATCTACGCGCAGGAAGAGAGCCGGTTCGACGCGTCGGCGTCGGTGTTCGCCGTCGCGATCCAGATGGTCGGGCCGACGATCATGGCCCACGGCACCGACGAGCAGAAGGCCTTCTACCTCACCCGCATGCTGCGCGGCGACGACATCTGGTGCCAGCTGTTCTCCGAGCCCGGTGCGGGTTCCGACCTCGCCGGCCTCACCACCAAGGCCGAGCGCGACGGCGACGAGTGGATCGTGAACGGGCAGAAGGTGTGGACGTCGGGTGCCCAGTACAGCGACTACGGCATGCTCCTCGCGCGCACCGACTCCGACGTGCCCAAGCACCAGGGCATCACGTACTTCCTGCTCGACATGCACTCACCGGGTATCGACGTGCGTCCGCTGAAGCAGATCACCGGGTTCGCGCACTTCAACGAGGTGTTCCTCACCGACGTTCGCGTGCCGCACGAGAACGTCCTCGGTCCGCTCCACGGTGGATGGGGTGTCGCGCACACCACGCTCGCCAACGAGCGGAACATGATCGGCAGCGGCGGCACGGGCATCACGTTCGGTGCGATCCTGCGGCTCGCGCGCGAGTGCGACGCGACGGGAGATCCCGTGCTGCGCCAGCAGCTCGCCGACTGTTACACGCGCTTCGAGATCCTGAAGTGGTTGGGCCTGCGGGCGCGCGCCCGGGCCGCGCGCGGCGAACGGCTCGGCCCGGAGAGCTCGGTCGCGAAGCTGTTCGTCTCCCAGCGCGTGGCGAAGGACGGCGACCTCGTGCTCGCGTTGGAGGGCGCGCGGGGGATGTTGCTCACCGACGACGCGCCGCAGAACGGCATGTGGCAGCAGGTGTTCCTCAACCAGTGGGGCATCCGCACCGGCGGCGGCACCGAGCAGATCCAGCGCAACGTGATCGGCGAGCGCGTGCTC
Organism: Actinomycetota bacterium; assembly: GCA_036787815.1. Classification (GTDB taxonomy): domain Bacteria; phylum Actinomycetota; class Acidimicrobiia; order IMCC26256; family PALSA-610; genus DATBAK01. The sequence continues at coordinate 1,864 of DAIQOP010000198.1, read as the reverse complement.
GGCCTGCCCGGCGACATCCGCCTCGACAAGAGCGTCCCCTTCCGCGACCTGCCCCGGAACTAATCGTCGGCGAAGCCTCGAGCCGCGAGCGAAGCGAGCAGGCGACCTCGCTCACTCCCATCCCGCGTCCGGAGCGGCGAGCGCAGCGAGTGCGACCGAGAATCACCGCTCGCTGCTCGTAGGAAGAGGTAGCTCGTAGGAAGAGGCTGCTACTTCTCTGCGAGCTTCTCGATGGCGGCGATGAGGCGCTCGGTCTGCTCGCGGTCTTCGTAGATCAAGCGGATGAGCCAGTACCGCAGGTAGCGGGTGAGCGAGTTGCGCACCCACAACGCGACCCCGACCAGCCCGACGAGCACACCGATCAGCGCGGCGATCTCGGCGGTGAGCTGGGTCCCGGTGCTCGCGCCCTTGGCGCTCAGCCAGGAGACCACGACGATGATCGCCCCGACGATCCCGAGACCGACGCCCCAGGCCGTCCCGGTGCGCTCCGGGTTGGCGCCGCCGCCCTTCAGCTTCAGCTTCGTCACTTCGTCCTGGAACTGGCTGAGGCGGGCCGACGACATGACCTCGGAACCGCCGGCCGTCTCCTTGCTCATCGATGTCTCCTCCGTTGGTCGGGCCGGTGGCCCGTCAAGGCGTCTCGTGGCCATCGGCGCCGAGGTACGCGCTCACGAGCTCCTCGGCGATCTTGGCGGGCGAACCTACCCGCTGGATCCGGCCGTGGAGCATGATTCCCGCGACATCGGCGACGCCGAGGATCTCATGGGCGAACTGCTCGATGATCACGATCGCGAGCCCGTCGCGGGCGATGTTGGCCACGTGCTGGTACAGCTCCTCGACGACGATTGGCGCGAGGCCCATCGAGAGCTCGTCGATGAGGAGCACTGCGGGGTCGGTGGCGAGCGCCCGGGCCATCGCGAGCATCTGCTGCTCGCCGCCCGACAGGGTTCCCGCGGTCTGCTTGCGGCGCTCGGCCAGGCGAGGGAAGCGGGCGAACGAGCGGTCCTGCACGTCCGCCATCGAGGTGCCGGTGAAGGTCGCCATCCGGAGGTTCTCGAGCACCGAGAGGTTCGGGAAGATCCCCCGGCCTTCGGGAACGACGCACACGCCCGCCCGCGCCAGGGCGTCGGTGGCGACACCGTTCACGGTTCGCCCGAACAGCGAGAAGGTGCCGGCGGTTGGCTGGATCTGGCCGCTGGCGACCGCGAGGGTGGTCGACTTCCCGGCGCCGTTCGGGCCGAGGAGCGCGTAGACCTGCGCCGGCATGAGCTTCAGGTTGACGCCGTGGAGCACGTCGATGCGGCCGTACCCGGCGCGGATGTCGGAGAGCTCGAGCACGGGTGTCGGATCGAGGGGATCGACGGGATCGAGCTCGGTGATCGCGCGCCCGCTCATGCACCGGCTCCGGTGGCCGAACCCAGATAGGCGGCCTGCACCGCGGCGTCGCCCTGGATCTCGTGCGGGGTACCGCGCGCGATGACGCGTCCGAAGTCGAGCACGTTGATGCGCGAGCAGGTACCCATGACGAACGGCATGTCGTGCTCGACGAGCAGGATGCCGAGCCCGTCGGCCGCGAGATCGAGCAGCAGGCGGCCCATTGCGTCGGTCTCGTCCTCGTCGAGCCCCGACGACGGTTCGTCGAGCAGGAGCACGCGAGGCTTGGTCGCCAGGGCGCGCGCGAGCTCGACGAGGCGCGCGGTGCCCGTGGGCAGGGCGTCGACCGTCTCCTCGGCGACCGCGACGATGCCGACCTTCTCGAGCATCTGCTGGGTGAGGTCGCGCGGCGACACGTCGTCGCGTGCCCATCGGCGGCGCATCTCGGCGGCCACGAGCACGTTCTCGCGTGCCGAGAGGCTCCCGAACG
>DAIQOP010000197.1:0-7329 GCA_036787815.1 Actinomycetota bacterium | reverse complement strand
ACGGGTACCGCAAGATCCAGGCCGACGCCCGCGACGTCGCGACGCGCCTCTCCGCACAGATCGCCGAGCTCGGCCCGTTCGTCTTGCTCACCACCGGAGACGAGCTTCCGGTGTTCGCCTTCACGCTGAAGCCGGAAGTCGAGAACTTCACCGTCTTCGACGTCTCCAAGGCCCTCAGGGAACGCGGGTGGCAATTGCCCGCGTACACGTTCCCGAAGAATCGGGAAGACCTCAGCGCGCTGCGCGTCGTCGTGAAACGTGGGTTCTCACACGATCTGGCCGATCTCCTGATCGGCGACCTGAAGCGCCAATTGCCGCTCCTCCAGGCCCAACCGGCACCGGTGCATTCGAGCGCGACGGGTGCGGGCTTCCACCACTAGCGGCTGCCTACTGGTCGTAGGGTGAGGCCGTGCATGACTCCGTCACCGTCCACATGGCCGCCCCGCCCGAGCGCATCTGGGAGCTGGTGAGCGATGTCACCAAGATCGGTCGCTACAGCCCCGAGACCTTCGAGGCCGAATGGCTCGACGGTGCGACCGGTCCCGCGGTCGGCGCCAAGTTCCGTGGCCACGTGAAACGCAACGGGAAAGGCCCGGTCTACTGGACGACCTGCACGGTGCAGACCTGCGTGCCGGGTCGCGAGTTCGGCTTCGGAGTCGGCTCGGGCGACAAGCCGCTGAACGTGTGGCGCTATCAATTGGAGCCCGCGGGCGACGGCACCGACGTGACGGAGTCGTTCGAGCTCCGGCCGATATTGCCGCTCCGCGTGTACTGGATGCTCCTCGGCTGGTCGCGCGGTCGCACCAATCGGAACGGCATGCGAACCACGCTCGAGCGCATCAAGGCCGAGGTTGAGTAGCGCGCGTCACACTCGGACCGTGAGCGAACCATCGATGCGATCGGCCTTCGACTGGCTGTTCCGCAGCCGCACGAGCGGTCGGATCACGATCGCGCAGATGCCGAACGTCGCGCTGTGGATCTTCTTCGCCACCGTGGTGCTCCGGCGGATCGTCGCGACCGGGACGTCGCCGCGCACGGTCGTCGACTGGATCGGCGTCGGCGCGCTCGGCTGGTGGGCCCTCGACGAGGTGATCCGGGGCGTGAATCCGTGGCGGCGACTGCTCGGCCTCGGTGGTTGCGCGTTCACCGTGGCCGGGATCGTCGGCCTGCTCCGCTGACCCGGGAGCCCTCGATCCCGCGCACCGTGTGGTAATCGTGACGGGTGACGACCAGCGACCGTGACGGCAACGAGGCCTCGACGCCCGGCCGACCGGTCGTCGATCTCACGCCGACGGCCATGGTCGCCGGGGGAGACGCCATCTCCCGGGACAGCGACGGGCGCGTCACCTTCGTCGACGGTGGGATCCCGGGCGAGCACGTGACGGCCGTGGTGCTCAGTCAGCACCGGAGCCACGCGAAGGCTCGCGTGATCGAGGTGATCGAGGCCTCGCCGGATCGGATCTCGCCACCCTGCCCGGAGGTCGAACGTGGTTGTGGTGCGTGCGGATGGCAGCACATCGCGATCGACGCCCAGCACCGGTTCAAGGCCGACGTCGTGCGCGACGGGTTGCGCCGGCTCGGCGGCATCGACGCGCCCGACCTCGAGCCCATGGTGCCGCTCGAGCCCTGGGCGTTCCGCACGACGGTGCGCACCGCGGTGGTGCAGGGACGGGCCGGATTCCGCCGCTCCCATTCGCACGACGCGGTCACCGTCGACGGGTGCCTCGTCGCGCACCCGCTCGTGGCCGAGCTCATCGTCGACGGGCGATTCCCGGGCGCGCGCGAAGTGGTGCTGCGTTGTGGTGCGCGCACGGGCGAGCGGCTCGCGGCCGTCACTCCACGACGCGCGGGGGCGAAGGTTCCCGCCGACGTGCGATCGGATCACCTGCACGAGCTCGCCGCCGGTCGACGATGGCGGATCTCCGCGGCATCGTTCTTCCAGACCCGCGCCGACGGCGTCGACGCGCTCGCCGATCTCGTGACCACCGCCGCCGGCGCGCTCGGTCCGCCGAGCTCCGCGATCGATCTCTACAGCGGTGTCGGGGTGTTCGCCGGTGTGCTCGCGGCGCGCGGCTGGTCGGTCACGGCGGTCGAGAGCGCAGCGGTGGCCGTGGAGGATGCTCGTCACAACCTGCGTGATCTCGACGTCGACGTCGTGCTCGGCGATGTCTCACACTGGAAGCCGCAACCCACCGACCTCGTGGTCGCCGACCCGAGTCGTGCCGGTCTGGGCCGACCGGGCGTCGCCGTGATCACCGCCACCGGGGCACGGCGGGTGATCCTCGTGAGCTGCGACGCGGCGAGCCTCGGGCGCGATGCCGGCCTGCTGCGCGAAGCGGGATACCAGCTCACGTCGGTGACACCGGTCGATCTCTTCCCGCACACTCCGCACGTCGAGGTCGTGACGATCTACGACAGGTGAGTGGCCGCTTCCATTCGTCGTACGCTCTCGTACCCGCGTGTTTCGCTTGCGAAAGGACCGCTTGTGCCGACTCCGAACAACCACTTCGGTGATCTGAAGACGAGCGAGCTCGACGATTGGGGTCCGCTCGAGCCGCCGCTCGCCACGCCCCTCGGCGGTCCGATGGCGACGCACGGTCTCGAGCTCTACGCCACCGACGACGGTGCGATCTCGTCGGGCACGTGGCAGTGCGGGCCCGGCAACAGTCGTTGGGACATGCCCGACGAAGGCGAGTTCATCCACGTGCTGTCGGGCCGGATGACCTGCACGGCCGACGACGGCACGGTCACCGAGGTCGGACCCGGCTCGACCGTCGTGTTCCCGAAAGGTTGGGCCGGAACGTGGGACATCCACGAGACGCTCCGCAAGGTGTATGTGATCTTCAAGTGAGCGCGATCGAGGTTGTGCTGCTCGGGACCGGCAGCCCGATTCCCGATGCGAATCGCGCGGGGCCGTCGACGCTCGTGTCGGCCGGTGCGCATCACTTCCTGTTCGACTGTGGCCGCGGCGTGCTCTTGCGGGCCACCGCCGCGGGGGTCGGTGCCAATCAACTCAGCGCCACGTTGCTGACGCATCTGCACAGCGACCATCTCACCGACCTCAGCGACGTCATCACCACGCGCTGGATCACGACGTTCTCGCCGTCGCCGCTGGTGGTCATCGGGCCGCCCCACACCGGCGAGGTCGTCGAGGGGATCCGCGCGTCGCTGCGCCCCGATGTGTCGTATCGCATCGCGCACCACGAAGACCTGAGCTGGGAACCGCCGGTCGAGGTGACCGAGCTCGTCGAGGGCGTCGCGTTCGAGGCCGACGGCGTGCGCATCGTCGCGGCGCCCACCGATCATCGGCCGGTGCAACCCACCGTCGGATACCGCGTCGAGCACGGTGGCCACTCGGTCGTGCTGGCCGGCGACACGGTGCCGTGCGCCGGGCTCGACTCACTGTGCGCGGGTGCCGACGCGCTCGTGTGCACCGTGATCCGCGACGACCAACTCCGCGCCATCGGGCTCCCGCGCCTGCTCGACGTCTGCGACTACCACTCGACGGTCGAGCAGGCCGCCGACACCGCGCGGCGAGCCCGCGTCGAGACCCTCGTGCTCACGCACTGCGTGCCGGCCGTTGCGCCCGGCGCCGAGGACGAGTGGCGCGCGATCGCCGCGGCCGGATTCGCCGGCACGATCGTGGTCGCCGCCGACCTCGACCGGGTCTCGATCGGGTAGCCGCCGATTCCGGCGCTCCCGCCGGCCGAGGAGCAGCGCTCGCGCGTCCGGGGCACCAGAATCAGGTCATGAACGCGTCGTTGGTGGCTGCCTTCGGTATGGCACTGGCGTTCGCGATGACGAACGGGCTCCACGACTCGGCCGACGCGATCGCGACTCTCGTCGCCACGCGCGCCGCGCGCCCGGCCACTGCCGTCCGGCTGGCGGCGGCCGGCAGCGTCATCGGCCCCTTGGTGGTGGGCAAGGCGGTGGCCGACACCGTCGCGAGCATCGTGACCGTGCCGACGCACCAGCTGATCTTCGTGCTCGGTGCGGGGCTCACGGGCGCCGTCGCCTGGAGCATTCTCACCTGGACGCGCGGCTATCCCGCCAGCTCCGGGCACGCGCTGCTCGGTGGCCTCGTGGGCGCGGCCGTCGCGCAGGGCGGAATGCATCGCGTCAACTGGGGAGGCTTCCGCGGCCTGCGGCCCGATGGGGTGCTCGGCACCATGGCGGTGCTCGCGCTCGCGCCGCTGGTGGGTTTCGCCGCGGGATTCGTCGCCGACCGTCTCGCCCGGCGCGCGGTCCGGCGCGCGACCGACCGCGTGCGCGGTCCGGTGCGGGCGCTGCAATGGCTGATGACGGGCGCGCTCGCGTTCACCCACGGGGCCAACGACACGCAGAAGGCGGTGGGTGCGGTGACCGTGATCCTCTTCGCGGGTCGCGAGATCCACACGCGGTCGGCTCCGGGGTGGGTCGTCCTCGCGTGCAGCGTGGCCTTCACCGCGGGGACGGCTCTCGGTGGGTGGCCCGTCGTGCGCACCATCGGTCGCAGGATCGTGCGCCTGCGCCCGATCGACTCCCTCGCGAGCCAGACCGCGTCCACGGCCGTGCTCCTGGCCGCCTCGATCGTGGGGGCACCGGTGAGCACGACGCAGGTGGTCGCGTCGTCGGTGGTGGGCGTCGGCGCCGGTCATGGCCGCTGGCGCCACGTGCATTGGCCGATCGTGCGCACCATGCTGCTGGCCTGGTTGGTGACGATTCCGGTGACGGCCGCGCTGGCCGCCGTCGCGCTGTTTCCCTGGAGATGGTTCGCATGAGCTCCGCCCGACGCTGGTTCCTGCCCGAGAGTGCCGATCTCACGGGCCTGCTGCGCGAGCAGGCTGAGATCACGGTCGAGGGCATGGCGGCGCTCACGGTCTGGACCGCCGGCGACACCGCCGGCAGTGCGCGCGTGCGCGCGTGCGAGCATCGCGCCGACGACAAGAAGCGCGAGCTCTGGCGCGCGCTGCGCGACGCGTTCTCGCCGCCGATCGACGCCGAGGATCTCTATTCGCTCTCGGCCGATCTCGACGAAGTGCTCAACGCGTCGAAGGATCTCGTGCGCGAGGCCGAGGTGATGGGTCTCGCCCCCGATGCGCCGATGCACGAGATGGCCGTCCTGTTGGCCGCCGCCGTCGGTCACCTCGCCGGCGCGTTCACCCACCTCGGACGCGCTCGCCGGCCCGCGGCGACCGACGACGCGGATGCCGCGATCAAGAGCGGCCGGCGCGTCGAGCACGTGTACCGGCAGGCGATGTCGGCAATGCTCGCGGAACCCGATCTGAGCGTGGTCACGGGTCGTCGCGAACTCTACCGACGCATGTCGCGCATCGCCGATCTCGTGCGCGCGGTGGCCGATCGCGTGTGGTACTCGGTCGTCAAGGAAGCGTGACCGCCGCGCGCACGTATCAGCGCGCCTACCAGTGGTACCAGCGCGAGCTCTCGCCCGAGCGGAACGCGAACCCCGCGACCCACACGACGGCGAAGATCACCGCGAGGGTCCAGAGCGAGTGGACGGCGAAGCCGAGACCACCGAACAAGAGTGCAAGCAACAACACGAGCAGTACGAGTGCCATTGGAAGGTCCTCCTTGTGATGATGCCCGTCGATATACCCGCGATCAGAGGGCTCTGAACATCGACTGCGATGCGGTGTCCGCGTCGACGCAGGGCTGCGGTTAGGGTCGGTATCCACCGGATCGTGACGAACGGACGCACGCGTGAGAGTTCTCGACAGCGAGCACTGTCCCGCACTCGACGTGGTGGTTGCCGATCACGTTGCGTTGCCAGCGTCGCGCGCGCACGACGCTGCGTTCGTGCGCCTGAACATGATCTCGTCGGCCGACGGCGGCAGTGCGGTCGCGGGTTTGTCGGGTGGTCTCGGCAACCGCATCGACCACGCGGTGTTCAACGCGCTGCGCGCCGGTGCCGACGCCGTGCTCGTGGGTGCGGGAACCGTCGCGGCCGAGCACTACGGGGCACCCACGGTTCCCGGGCTGCAGATCTACGTCGTCACCGGGCACCCCGACATCACCGGCGCGCCCGAGCTCTTCGCATCGGGTCGGGCAACCTTCGTGGTCCCCGACGACGGCCCTCCGGTTCCCGCGGGCGTCCCCGAGCTGCGCGCGGGCACGGGAGGCAAGGTCGATCTGAAGCAGGTCGTCGGCGCGCTGGCGGGCAAGGTGGTCGTGGCCGAAGGCGGACCGACCCTCGCCGGCGCGTTGACCGCGCTCGGTCTCGTCGACGAGTTCTTCCTCACCGTCTCGCCGCGCGTCGTCGCCGGCGACTCGGCGCGTGTCGTGCACGGCGATGGGGCCGACCCGAAGGTCTGGCACCTGCGCCACGGCTTCGTCGACGACGACGGGTTCCTCTTCCTCCGCTACGCGAAAGTCGCCGAGCCGCGATGAACGAGATCGTCGACAACACGTCCGAGCATCGATTCGAGACGACACGCGAGGGCCACACCGCCGAGCTCGTGTACCACCTCACCCGCGACCGAATCGTGCTGATCCACACGGGTGTGCCCGAGGAGCTCGGCGGGCGCGGCGTCGGCGGTGAGCTGGTGCAGGCCGCAGTGGAACGCGCCCGCAACGAACACCTCACGATCGTGCCGTTGTGCCCGTACGCGCGCCACTGGCTCGAGACGCATCCCGACGCGCTCGGCGACGTCGCGATCGATTGGGACACGCACGCCTGAGCAGTGTCGGCGGCCTGACCGACGCCGTGCGCCCCCGTCGCGCCGACGCGCAACGTGTCGCGTCCCGAGATCTCGCTCACGAGCATTCGGGCGTCAGCGCCGGGGATCGCTCTCCGCCGGTCCACCCAAGCCCGGTCCACCCAAACCCTGTCCACCCAAACCCTCGGCCAACGGGATCTCGCCTTCGAGCATCTCGATGAGGTCGTCGCGGGCCCGGGCGACCCGTGAGCGGATGGTGCCGATGGGGCAGCCGCAGGTGGCGGCGGCTTCCTCGTAGGTGAGGCCGAGGAGCTGCGTCAGGGCGAACGCCGTGCGCCGATCGATCTCGACGTGCGCGAGCAGGTCGCGCGCGCCGATCTCACCGCCGGGGTCGGGGAGCGCGGCGTGCAGGGCCGCGTCGGTTTCGAGCGCCGCCGCGCGCCGTTGGCGGCGGGAGCGCGCCCGGAGCTCGTCCATGCAGGTGTGACGGGCGATCGACAGGATCCAGGTGCGCGCCGACGCGTCGCCGCGGAACCGGCGCACCGCCCCGACCGCCTTGACGAACGTCTCCTGGGTGAGATCGTCGGCGCTCTGCCGGTCGACGAGCGCTTCGCAGAGGCGCCAGACCGGGTCGTGCGCGGAACGGATGAACGCATCGAGGGCCCCGGGAACC
>DAIQOP010000196.1:0-7337 GCA_036787815.1 Actinomycetota bacterium | reverse complement strand
CTCGTCGAGACCGTGTCGTACTGGTAGGTCGCCGACGGCGTGTAGGAGCCGGCGGCCGGGTTGTCGCCCCACACGTAGCCGCTGCTCGCTCCGTCGCCGACGAGGCTGTCGTTCGCGATGAACGTCGCGGTGAACTGGCGATCCGCGGACGCGCCCGCGCCGTTGAAGCAGACGACGTTCACGTGGTGGCCGGGCGCCGCGGCAAACCAGCCGACGACCTGGCAGCCGCCCGCGCCGGCACCGTACGCTGTCACCTTCACGCTGCCGCCGACGACGACCGGGCCCGGGAGGATGACCTCGTAGTTCCCGGTGCCGGCCCGGTTGATCGTGTTCGTGCCGCCCGACGAGTTGAAGCTGTGCGCGGCCTGCGGGGTGTACGACGACGCCGACGGCTTGTTCGCCCAGACGTAATCGACGTCGCCCGTCGTGCTCCCACCCGACGTGAACGCCACCATGTACGGCGTGTCGAGCGGCGCGCCGGCGATCGTGTAGCAGTCGACGGAGACGACGAGGTTCGCACCCGTGGAATCGGGGGCCCACTTCACGACGGGGCACTCGGCCGCGGCGAACCCCTCGGGGCTCACGTCGACCGTGCCGTGGGACGCCACGGAGCCGAGCCCGAAGAAGGTGACCGTGTACACACCCGTGCTCTTGCGCTTGACCTTGATCTCGCCGCCGGAGCTGTTGAACGAGTAGTTCTTCTCCGGCCGGTACGACCGGGTGCTCGGCTTGTTCGCGTACGCGTACGCGGTGAAGGTCGGCGCCGCCGGCGCGGGCCGGGCGCTCGCCGCGGTGCCCCCGCCGGCGGTCACCACCGTGCCGACGGCCAGTGCCATGACCGCACCGGCGCGTGCGACCGCCGCGAACCGGAAACGGCGGCGGTGACCGCGATGAAGAGCAGACATGTCGGGGCTCCCTCCGTGAATTCGACCCGACGGGCCGCCCGGAGAACCTAAGCCGCGAGCGCGTGCCCGACAAGGGAGGATTCGCGATGAGTTCGCGCCGCCGCGAACGTCTCTTCCGTGGAGCACTCGCTCATGCCTAGGGTGAACCGCGGGGTCGAGCAGGGAGGTCGAGATGAGCGGAGTTCGAGCGCTGGTCGGGACACGCAAGGGCGCGTTCATCCTGACCGCCGACGGGAAACGCAAGGACTGGAAGGTGACCGGTCCGTTCTTCGGCGGGTGGGAGATGTACCACCTCAAGGGGTCACCGGTTGACCCGAACCGGATCTACGCGTCGCAGTCGACCGGGTGGTTCGGGCAGCTGATCCAGCGCTCCGACGACGGCGGCGAGACGTGGGCGCCGGTCGGCAACGAGTTCCGGTACGAAGGCGTTCCCGGCACGCACCAGTGGTACGACGGCACTCCGCACCCGTGGGAGTTCGCCCGCGTCTGGCACCTCGAGCCGTCGCCCACCGATGCCGACACGGTCTTCGCCGGGGTCGAGGACGCGGCATTGTTCCGCTCCGACGACGGCGGGAAGCAGTGGAACGAGCTCCCCGGGCTGCGCGAGCACGGCTCGGGGCCGGCGGGGCAGCCGGGAGCCGGCGGGATGTGCCTGCACACGATCGTGATCGATCCCACCGACGCCAACCGCATGTTCGTCGCCATCTCGGCGGCCGGGGTGTTCGGCAGCGTCGACGCCGGCACGACGTGGCAACCGATGAACCGTGGTCTCCACTCCGAAGGCATCCCCGACGCCGCCGCCGAGGTCGGGCACTGCGTGCACCGCATCGCGATGCACCCCTCGGCGCCCGAAGTGCTCTACATGCAGAAGCACTGGGACGTGATGCGCAGCAACGACCGCGGCGCGTCGTGGCACGAGGTGAGCGGCAACCTGCCGTCCGACTTCGGCTTCGTCATCGACGTGCACGCCCACGAGCCCGAGACGATCTACGTGGTGCCGATCAAGAGCGACTCCGAGCACTACCCGCCGGACGGCAAGCTCCGCGTCTACCGCAGCCGGACCGGCGGCAACGAGTGGGAGGCGCTCACGAAGGGCCTGCCGCAGCGCGACTGCTACGTCAACGTGCTGCGCGACTCGATGGCCGTCGACTCGCTCGACTCATGCGGCGTCTACTTCGGCACGACCGGTGGGCAGGTCTACGTCTCGGCCGACGCGGGCGACAGCTGGGACGCGATCGCGCGCGATCTCCCGGCGGTCCTGTCGGTCGAAGTGCAGACCTTGCCGTGATCCGGGTCGTACTCCCGGCGCACCTGCGCACGCTCGCAGACGTGCACGGCGAGGTGACGCTCGCCGTCGAGGGTGTGGCCACGCAGCGGTCCGTGCTCGACGCGCTCGAAGCGGAGTATCCGATGCTCAGGGGAACGCTGCGCGATCACGCCACGCAGGAGCGCCGGAAGTTCGTGCGGTTCTTCGCGGAGGAGGAAGACCTCTCCCACGAAGCTCCGGATGCGCCGTTGCCCGACGCCGTCGTCACGGGCGCCGAGCCGTTCGTCGTCGTCGGCGCGATGGCCGGGGGTTGAGCTGACCGTGCGCGTACATCGCCTGGCCGTCGCGGTCGTGTTGGTCGTGGCCGCCGCGGCCGGGCCTCTCGCGCTTCCCGGGCACGCGGTCGTGCCGGCCGACCGCTTCGGCATGAACACCCTCGGCGTGATGAGCGGCAACGCGACGCAGGTGGGTGCCATCTACGACGAGATGAACACGCTCGGCGCCACGTGGATCCGCGCCGACTTCGAGTGGTCGGGGATCGAGGCCGTCAAGGGCGTGTTCACCTGGGCCCGAGCCGACGTCGCGGTCGACGAGGCGAGGTCGCGCAGCATCAACGTGCTCGCCACGCTCGACTACACGCCGTCGTGGGCGCGCAGCAATCAGACGAGCGACCATTACCCGCCGGATGATCCCGATACCTACGCTCGCTTCGCGAAGGCGGCGGTGCGCCGCTACCAGGGCCGCGTGCACGTGTGGGAGATCTGGAACGAGCCGAACTACTCGCTGTTCTGGTTGCCCCGGCCCAACGTGAAGGCGTACACGACACTGCTCAGGAAGGCCTACGCGGCCATCAAGTCGGTCGATCCAGCCGCGACCGTCATGGTCGGCGGCCTGACTCCCAGCGGGGGCCGTAATGTTCCGACCACGTTCCTACAGGGCATCTACGACACGAACGGTGGCACGAGCGCGGGTCTCTTCGATGCGGTGGCGTGGCATCCGTACTGCCACGCGAAGAATCCGACGACGCCGACCGACCGTTGGTGCGCGTGGTACCTGATGAACGGCGCCAATCCGAGCGGTCGCAGCATCATGGTTGCGCATGGCGATGCCGCAAAGCAGATCTGGCCGACCGAATACGGGGTCGCGACCGGCGGTGTCGGTCACCTGGCGACGAGCGAGACGAGGCAGGCCGCCGACCTGCGCGACGCGTACTACGCCGCCGGCCAACTGCCGTATCTCGGGCCGTTGTTCTGGTACGACCTGCAGGACGCAACGGGCGACCAGACCCAGCGGTCGTACAACTTCTGTGGGCTCGCCACCGTCGACGGTACGAAGAAGATCTCCTGGAACACCTACCGCAAACTCGCAACCCGGGCGTGAGGCCGACGAGAACCCCGCTCAGCTCAGCGATGAATGGGCACCGGAGACACTCGGCCCGGCACGATGCGCTGGAGGCCCGGCCATGAGCGACACGCGAACCGTGGTGACGACTGGTGCGAACTCCGGAATCGGGCTTGCGACCACGCTCGAGCTTGCGCGCCGAGGCTTTCGATCGGTGGGGTCCGTCCGCTCGGAGGCGAAGGCTGCCGTCGTCGCGAACGCTGCACGCGAGGCCGACGTGACTATCGAAACGGTGCTGCTCGACGTCACGGATCCCGATGGTTGCGCTCGTGTGATCGACGACTACAAGCCGTTCGCGCTCATCAACAACGCGGGCTATTCCATCACCGGTTCGATCGAGGACGTCACCGATGGCGAAGCGCGCGCTGCGTTCGAGACGATGACGCTCGCACCCATACGCCTGGCGCGGCTCGCGATCCCCCATATGCGTGATCGCGGTGGCGGCCGCATCGTCAACGTCTCGTCGATCTACGGGCGTACGTCGACGCCGCTGACCGGTTGGTATCAGGGCGCGAAGCATGCGCTCGAAGGGCTTTCGGACGCGTTGCGGATGGAAGTCGCGCGTGACGGGATCCGCGTCATCCTCGTGGAACCCGGCGGCTTCCGAACGGGTATCTGGGAGGAGACCGAGCGTGAAATCGCGAAACGCGCCGGATCACGCTACGACAGCGCGTATCGGCGCACCCTCACCACGACGAGGCTCTGGCAACCCTTCATGGGCGATCCCGTGCAGTGCGCCAAGACGATCGGCACCGCGCTCACGACGCGCCGGCCGCGGGCTCGCTATCTCGTCGGCTACGACGCGCAGGCGCTCGCGCTCTGGAGCTCGCTCACACCGACCGAGGTGAAGGACCGCATCGTCCGCCTGGTCATGTCGCTCTGAGATCGTTGAGCTCAGCGCGCCAGGCTGACGCGGAGAGCAGATCCAACCCCACCACCTACGCTCATGTGACGCACGACCTCGACAACTGCGCTGGAGGTGCCGTGGACCAGCCGTTCGCCGATCGCGACCTGACCACCCGAGCCTTCGCCGACCACGTCAACCGGGGCAAGACCACCGCGTACGCCGCGCTCGGCCTCGACATCGTGATGGGCGACCGCGACGGCGCTTGGTTCCACGACGCCTTCGACCACGATCGACGCTGGCTCAACTGCCACTGCAACGGCGGCGTGTTCAACCTCGGGCACCGCAACCCGCGTGTCGTCGCCGCGCTGCGCGAAGCGCTCGACCACCTCGATATCGGCAACCACCATCTCGTGTCCGGGTGGCGGGCGGAGCTGGGCCGGCGCCTCTCCCGCACGACCGGCGACCGGCTTCCCGGCGTGGTGTTCGGCGTCGGTGGCGGCGAGTCCATCGATCTCGCGCTCAAGGTGGCGCGCGCCCACACCGGTCGCCAGGGCATCGTCTCGGCCATCGGCGGGTACCACGGCCACACCGGCCTCGCCATGGCAGCCGGCGACCCGCAGTACCGCGACCCGTTCGGCCCGAACCCGCCCGAGTTCGCCCAGGTGCCCTTCGGCGACCTCGACGCGCTCGCCGCCGCGGTCGGTGACGAGACCGCCGCGGTGATCCTCGAGCCGATCCCCGCCACGCTCGGGATGCCGATGCCCCCACCGGGCTACCTGCGCGAGACCTCGGCGCTGTGTCGCGATGCCGGCGCGATCCTGGTGCTCGACGAGGTCCAGACCGGGCTCGGTCGGACCGGCACCATGTGGTGCCACACCCAGGAGGACGTCGAGCCCGACATGGTGGTCACCGGCAAGGGCCTCTCGGGTGGCATCTATCCGATCACCGCGACCCTCATGACCGCGGAGCTGCACTCGTTCTTCGACGACCACCCGTTCGTGCACATCTCCACGTTCGGCGGCGCCGAGCTCGGGTGCGTGGCCGCCCTGACCGTGCTCGACATCGTGGAAGAGCCCGGGTTCCTCGAACGGGTCGAGGCGGTCGGGATGCGCATCGAGGCCGGCCTGGCCGGCCTCGGCGTGGAGGTCCGGCGCCGGGGCATGTTCATGGGGCTGCACTTCGACGACCCCGCCGGTGGGCTCGCCGCCACGCAGCGCCTCATCCCGGCCGGGGTGTTCGCCGTGTTCGCCAACAACGACCCGTCGGTCCTGCAACTCCTGCCGCCGCTCACCATCACCGACGACGAGACCGCGTGGCTGATCGACACGACCCGGGCCGCGCTCGCGTCGTGAGCGCGATGGGCCTGCCGACGATCGACGACGCCGAGCTGGCCGAGCTCGAGAGTCTCGTCCGGCGGGCGCTCGGGTCGGGCAGCACCGACGGCCTGGGGGTCCTGGGCTACGGCGAGATCACCCTCGTCCTGGGTTGGCCGGCGGAGCACCCGCGGGTGGCGTGCAAACGCCTCCCCGTCTTCGACGACGAGGGACGCGCCCGCGCCTACGGCTCGCTGATCCACGAGTACGTCGGCGAGCTCACGGCGCGTGGGATCAGCGTGCTCCCCACCGAGTGGCGGACGACTCCTGCCGACGGCGGGCGTGTCGCGGGGTACGTGCTCCAGCCGGTGCTGCCGGCGGACAGGCTGGCCCCGCGGCTCGTGGCCGACGACCGCGCGGGCGCGCCCGAGCTCCTGGCGTCGATCGTCGAGCAGATCGTCTCCGTGGTCGATCCGCGGATCGGCCTCGACGCGCAGCTGTCGAACTGGGCCGTCGTCGACGCCGAGCTCCACTACTTCGACGTCACCACTCCGCTGCTGGCCGACGCCACCGGGAAGACCCGCCTGGATCTCGACCTGCTCACCTCGCCGCTCCCCGCGGCCATCCGCCGGGTCGTGCGGAGGGCGGTCGCGCCGGGATTGGTCGCCGCGTACCACCGGCCCCGCGACGTGGCCGTCGACCTGATCGGCAACCTGCTGAAAGAACGCCTCGACCACGCCGTCGCGCCCGCGATCGAGCAGGCGAACGCCCGACTCTCACCGCCCATCACCCGGACGGAGATCGACCGCTGGTATCGCTCCGACGCACGGACGTGGGACGCGTTGTTGCGACTCCGGCGCGCGGACCGATGGTGGCAGCGGAGGGTCCGGCGTCGCGTCTACCCGTTCCTGCTACCGGGCCCCATCCGCCGCTGAGGCGCACGGGTGCTCGGGGCATTCGTTGTGACGTTCGGCCCTACTGCACTTCGCGCACGGGCCCGAGGATGACGCGAGCCACGAGGAGGGTCCGTGCGCCAACAGGGGGTACCCCGCGAGGAGATCCTGGTCGACCTCGAGCTGCGACAGGGGCGCGAGCCGTCGGTCCACGGCGCCCGCTTGTTCGGCCTCGTCTACCCGAGCGGTCGGCTCGACCTCGAGGGGCTCCTCGAGGAGGTCGACCGCCGGTACCTGTTCGGCAATGCCCTGAACCCGTTCAAGTTCGTGGAGCTCGCCGCCCTCGAGCACGAGGTCGTGGAAGGGGTCGGCGCGCTGCTCCACCTCCCCGAAGGCGGGGGCGGCACGATGACGTCGGGTGGCACCGAATCGATCCTCATGTCGATGCTCGTCAACCGCGAGCGAGCTCGCGCCCGCGGCGTCGAGCGACCGCAGATCCTCGCACCGGTCTCCGCGCACCCTGCGTACGCGAAGGCCGCGCACTACTTCGGGATGGAGATGGTGCGAGTGCCGCTCGACGCCGACTTCCGCGCCGACGTGCGCGCCGCGCGCGAGCTGATCGGGCCGTCGACCGCGGTCGTCATTGCGTCGGCGTTCAACTATCCGTACGGGGTCATGGATCCCGTGGAGCCGTTGGCCGCGCTCGCGGCC
>DAIQOP010000019.1:0-24716 GCA_036787815.1 Actinomycetota bacterium | reverse complement strand
CGTACCGATCGGCGACCGGGGTGAGCCACGCGCGGTCGGGTTCGACCGTGCGCTCCGAGCGCGCCCACCGCCCGGCGTCGGCGGTCGACGTTTCCAATCCCGCGGCGACGCGCGCGAGGAACGCCGCGCCGAGCGCGCCACCCTCCGGTACCGCGACGACATCGACGGGGAGTCCGGTGCAGTCGGCGAGGCACTGCACCCACTCGTCGACCCGCACTCCACCGCCGGTCGCCACGATGCGCCGGGCGGGTGTCGGCGACGCCTCGATCATCCGGCGCGTGATGAATCCCGCGGCCTCGAACGCCGCACGGCGCACCTCGGCCGGGCCGTGGGTGAGATCGAGGTCGACGAGCTGGGCGCGACGGGTCGAGTCGTTCAGCGGCGTGCGCTCGCCCCGCAGGTAGGGCACCCACACCGGGACGCGGCCCGGATCGAGGGCCTGCGCGCCCGCCGGTGCCGCCTCGCGCAGCAGGCGACGGGCCCAGTCGAGGAAGAGGCCGCCGGCGTTGCTCGGCCCGCCGACGAGGAACTTGCCGCGGGTCGTATGCGGCATCGGGAAGTATCCCGAGACGTCGGCCAGCTCGGGGGTGACGCACCAGACGATCAGCGTGGTTCCGCAGATGACGAGCACGTCGCCGTCGGCGTCGGCACCCGCGACGATCTGCTCCGCCATCGCGTCGATGGTGCCGCCCTCGAGGACGCATCCCGGTCGGCCGGCCACCTCTGCCGCGGCGGTGCCCGACGGGGCGAGCGCGGGCAGCTGATCGAGGCGTACCCCGAGTGAGCCGAGCGCCGCTTCGTCCCACCCGACCCAGTTGAAGAGTGGATACGCGAGCGCGGCGGCCGTCGTGCTCATCACCGGCTCACCACAGAGCGCGAAGTTGGCGACGGCCTGCGCGGGCCAGTACCCGCGCGCGTGGGGCACCTCCGCCGCGAGCCACGAGAGGAAGCGACCGAACTCACCGCTCTCGACCGGGTTGCCGGCGCCGCCGCTCCCGCGCTCGTCGCCGTAGAGGAGCCCGGGCGCGCACGGCATCCCGTCGGTGTCGACCGCGGTGAGCGAGGGCACCATCGCCGCGACCGCGACTCCCGCCGCGTCGATCGGGCCCAGCGCGGCCAACGCCGCGCGCGGGCCGTCGAACCATGCCGCGCGCGCGTCGTGCTCGAACTGCAACGGCGCCGGGACCGAGAACGTGTGGGGAATCCGCGCCGCGGCCACCACCGTGCCGTCGGCGTCGGCCGCGATCGCCTTCACCGATGAGGTACCGATGTCGATGCCGACCGTCACGTTCTGGGGCATGGCCCGGGGAGCCTAGGGGGCGGGCGAAGTCGCCGCGGCGCCGGGAGCAAGGAGCTCGACGACCGTGTCGTGCAGCAGCCCGTTCGTGCACACGAGACTTTCGGGCAGACCCGGCCGATCGCCCTCGACCGTGCTCCACCGCCCACCCGCCTCCTCGATGATCGGAAGCAGCGCGGCCGCGTCCCAGTAGGCGACGATGGGGTCGACCGAGATGTCGAACGCACCCTCGGCCACGAGCGCGTGCTGCCAGAAATCGCCGAGCCCGCGCGTCCGCCAGCAGCGGTGCGCGAGATCGAGCATGCGGTCGCCGATCCGCTCGGTGTCGTAGCGGGACTTGGTGTCCCAGGCGAACGAGATCTGCGCGTCGCCGAGCTCGTGCACGGCCGACACCCTGATCGGGGTGCCGTTGCGGAACGCCCCGAGTCCGTGGGCCGCCCACCAGCGGGTGCCCAACGCCGGGGCCGACACGACGCCGACGACGGGCACACCGAGATGCTCCAGCGCGATGAGCGTCGCCCATACCGGCACACCCCGGACGTAGCTCTTGGTGCCGTCGATCGGGTCGATGATCCAACGGAAGTCGCCCTCGGCGATCTCGTGGCCGTACTCCTCGCCCAGCACGCCGTGGCTCGGCGCGTGCTCGGCGAGATGGCCGCGCAGCGCACGCTCGACCGCCTGATCGGCCTCGGTGACGGGAGTGAGGTCGGGCTTCGTCTCGACCACGAGATCGACGGCGCGGAAGCGGTCAACGGTGATCGCGTCGGCGATCTCGGCGAGCTCGAGCGCGAGTGCGAGGCCTCGTGTGACGTCCACGGCGGCCGAGCCTACGCAGGCGGGGTCGGTGGGAGCGCTACCCTCCGACTGATGGCGGCGACGCTCGAGGATGCCCGCGCGGATCTCCTCGACCGATTGTGCGGGTTGGCTTCGGCGTTCGTGGCCGCCGGCCAGGCACCCGGGATCGCGGAGTTCATCCGTCGCTACTACGCCGACGTCGCGCTCGACGACCTCGAATCGCGCCGCGTCGAGGATCTCGCCGGGGCCGCGCAGGCCCACTGGCGCCTCGCCGCCCGCCGCGCGCGCGGCGAGGCACTGGTGCGGCTGAGCAATCCCGCCGCGGGGACCGACGGATGGCAGTCGCCGCACACGGTGATCGAGATCGTCGTCGACGACAAGCCGTTCCTCGTCGACTCCGTCACCGTCGAGCTCGAACGGCACGGCCTCGCCGTCCAGCTCGTCGTGCACCCCGTCGTCGCCCTGCTGCGCGACGAAGACGGGAACCTGTCGGGCCTCGCCGGGCCGGCGGCTCAGGGGCAGCTCGAATCGTTCGTGCACGTCGAGGTGGAACGCACCACCGACCGCGGCGAGCTCGCGTCACTGCACGCCGACCTCGTCCGCGTGCTGGCCGACGTCGACGCGGCGACGACCGACTGGCCGGAGATGCTCCGCCGGTTGGCCGACACCGCCGACGGGCTCGAACGCGACCCGTCACCGACGAGGGCGGCCGAGCGCGCGTCGGCCGTCGCGTTGCTGCGCTGGATGGCGGCCGACCACTTCATGTTCACGGGCTATCGCGAGTACTCGGTGCGCGAGGCCCAGGGCTCCGACGTGCTGAGCGCGGTGCCCGGCACCGGCCTCGGCATCCTCCGCGACCGAGCCGATCGCGTCGAGGGACCGTCCCGGTCGCGTCTCCCACCGGAGCTGCGCCGGCGCACCAGCGACAACGCCGTGCTGGTCCTCACCAAGGGCAGCGCGCGCTCGACCGTCCATCGTTCGGCGTACCTCGACTACGTGGGCGTGAAGCAGTTCGACGACGCCGGCGAGGTCTGTGGCGAGCGGCGCTTCGTCGGCCTATACACCTCGGAGGCGTACCACTCGAACCCGCACGACATCCCACTGCTGCGCGACAAGGTCGACGCGATCGTGGCCCACGCCGGCTTCGCGCCCCGGAGCCACAGCGCGCGCGACCTGCTGGCCGTCCTCGAGAGCTACCCGCGCGACGAGCTGTTCCAGGCGTCGGTCGACGAGTTGTACGACACCGCGATGGGCATCCTCCAGCTCGAGGAACGCCGGCGGGTGCGGGTGTTCGTGCGGCACGATCCCTACGGCCGGTTCGTCTCGTGCCTCGTGTACCTCCCCCGCGACCGGTACACCACCGCGTTGCGGCTCAAGATCACCGAGATCCTGCACCACGCGTTCCGCGCGACCGGCGAGGAGTACCAGGTGCTCGTGTCGGAATCGGTGCTGGCGCGGCTCCACATCGTGCTGCGCACCGTGCCCGGATACGTGAGCGACGTCGACATCGCACGGGTCGAGGCCGACGTTGCCGCCGCGACGCGCTCGTGGTCCGACGAGCTGCGCGACGCCCTCGTCGTCGCGCACGGCGACGACACCGGGCGCGCGCTCCACCGTGTCTACGGCGACGCGTTCCCCGCGGCGTACACCGACGAGACGCCACCGACCACGGCCGTCGCCGACATCGGGTGCCTGGAGCACCTTCCCGAGCGACCGGACCTCGCGACCCGGCTGACCCGCACCGACGGTCTCTTCGTGCTCACGATCCTGGGCGCGGGTGCCCCGATCGTGCTGTCGGAGATCATGCCGCTCCTCCAGAACATGGGCGTGCAGGTGGTGGAGGAACGGCCGTACGGGGTGACACCCCGCGGCCGCGCACCGGCGTGGATCGAGCGATTCGTCCTCCGCCCCATCACCCCGGGTACCGCGCTCGACTCCGACGGTCCCGGTTCCGCTTTCCGCGAGGCGTTCACCGCGGTCGTGCGCGGGATCGCCGAGAGCGACGCCTTCAACGGTCTCGTCCTCACCGCCGGCCTCGCGTGGCGCGAGGTCTCCGTCCTGCGCGCGTACAGCCACTACCTCCGGCAGGCCGGCACCCCGTTCAGCCAGGACTACATCGCGGCCGCCCTCATCGGCCACCCGGACCTCGCGCGTTCGCTGGTCACGCTGTTTCGCGAGCGCTTCCATCCCGATCACGCGCGCGAGGCCGCCGCGATCGACCGGCACGTCGCCGACCTCACGGCCGCGCTCGACGCGGTGACCAGCCTCGACGAGGACCGCATCCTCCGCGCGCTCCTGCGGCTCGTGCTCGCAACCCAGCGAACCAATGCCTACAACGACACGGCCGGTGCGCCGCTCGCGTTCAAACTCGACCCGACCGGCGTGCCCGAGCTACCGAAACCGCTCCCGATGTTCGAGATCTTCGTCGCGTCGCCGCGCGTCGAGGGCGTGCACCTGCGCGCCGGGCGTGTCGCGCGCGGTGGGATTCGTTGGTCGGACCGGCGCGAAGACTTCCGCACCGAGATCCTCGGCCTCATGAAGGCCCAGACGGTGAAGAACGCCGTGATCGTGCCGGTCGGCGCCAAGGGCGGATTCGTCGTCAAGGTGCCGCCGGCCGACCGCGATGCGCTCGCCGCCGAGGTCGTCTCCTGCTACCGGGCCTTCATCGGCGCGTTGCTCGAGCTCACCGACAACCTCGTCGACGGCCGGCCCGTGCCCCCCGAGCGCATGGTGCGCTACGACGCCGACGACCCCTATCTCGTGGTCGCAGCCGACAAGGGCACCGCAACCTTCTCCGACATCGCCAACGAGCTCGCGCTCACCCACGGCTACTGGCTCGGCGACGCATTCGCGTCGGGCGGTTCGGTCGGCTTCGACCACAAGGCGATGGGCATCACCGCCCGCGGCGCGTGGGAATCGGTGAAGACGCACTTCCGCGCGCTCGGGGTCGACGTGGGTGCGGCCGAAGTGACCGCCGTCGGTGTGGGCGACATGTCGGGCGACGTGTTCGGCAACGGCATGCTCCTCTCGCGCCACCTCCGCCTCGTCGCGGCGTTCGACCACCGCCACATCTTCCTCGACCCGAACCCCGATCCCGAAGCGAGCTTCGCCGAGCGGGCCCGGCTCTTCGCGCTCGCGCGTTCCTCGTGGGGTGACTACGACCGCACCGTGCTCTCCGAGGGCGGCGGCATCTACGCGCGGTCGCTCAAGGCGATCCCGATCTCCGAGCCGGTGCAGATCCGGTTGGGCATCACCCAGTCGTCGCTCACCTCCGCCGAGCTCGTCTCCGCCATCCTGCGCGCGCCCGTCGACCTCCTCTGGAACGGCGGTATCGGCACCTACGTGAAGTCGTCGAGCGAGAGCCACTTCGACGTCGGCGACAAGACGAACGACGGTGTCCGCGTCAACGCGAACCAGTTGCGGTGCAAGGTCGTCGGTGAGGGCGGCAACCTCGGGTTCACACAGCGGGCGAGGATCGAGTTCGCGCTCGCGGGTGGGCGCATCAATACCGACGCGATCGACAACTCGGCGGGCGTCGACACGTCCGACCACGAGGTGAACATCAAGATCCTGCTCGACGCCATCGTCCGCTCGGGCGCCCTCTCGCTCGACGCACGGAACGCGCTCCTCGACGAGATGACCGACGAGGTCGCCGCGCTCGTGCTCGCCGACAACGTGGCGCAGAACCAGACCCTCACGATCGCCCGCCACCAGGCGCTCGAGATGGCGGGCGTCCACCAGCGATTGATGATCGCGCTCGAAGCGCGGGGCCGGCTCGATCGCGACCTCGAGTTCCTCCCCGACAGCGACACCTTCGCGGCACGCGTCAAAGCCGGCAAGGGGCTCTCGGTACCGGAGCTCTCGGTGCTGCTCGCCTACTCGAAGATCAGCCTCGAAGAAGACCTGCGCGAATCCGCCCTCCTCGACGACGCCGACATCGAGACCGAGATCGAGCAGTACTTCCCCACGCCCCTGCGCGAACGGTTCGCGTCACAGATGGAGCGCCATCCGCTGCGTCGCGAGATCATCGCGACCCGCCTGGTCAACAAGATGGTGAACCTCGCCGGCAGCACGTTCGCGTTCCGCATCGCCGAGGAGACCGGCGCCCCCG
Organism: Actinomycetota bacterium; assembly: GCA_036787815.1. Classification (GTDB taxonomy): domain Bacteria; phylum Actinomycetota; class Acidimicrobiia; order IMCC26256; family PALSA-610; genus DATBAK01. The sequence goes on along the minus strand of DAIQOP010000019.1, from coordinate 18,513 downwards.
CCGACGACGTCGTGCGCGCGCACATCGTGGCCGGGCGCATCTTCGACCAGGACGCGATCCACGCCTCGATCGACGCGCTCGACGGTGTGGTGGATGTCGACACCCAGACCGAGATGCACCTCGAGCTGCGCAAGCTCGTCGAACGCGCCAGCCGTTGGCTCGTGCGCTACCGGCCCCGGCCGCTCCCGATCGCCGCGACCGTGGCCGAGCTCGCGCCGGGTGTCGCGGAGTGCCGGGCGTCGATGCCGGCCCTCCTCCGCGGCGGCGAGCGCGAGTGGCTCGACTCGTTCCGCTACAGCCTCACCGCGCGCGGTGTGCCCGACCCGTTCGCGGCACTCCTCGCCGAGCTCGAGTCACTCGTAGGCGCGCTCGACGTGGTCGACGTGGCCCTTGGCATCGGACGCCCGGTCGGCGAGATCCTGCCGATGTGGTGCGCGATCGGCGACCGGCTCCGGCTCGACTGGCTGCGCGATCGCATCCTCGACGACCTCCCCCGCGACGATCGCTGGCAGGCGCTCGCGCGCTCCGGGCTGCGCGACGATCTCTCGAACGAGCGCCGCTCCCTGGTCACTTCGGTGCTCACGTTCGCGCCGGGAGTGTCGGCCGACGACGCGCTCGATCGATGGAGCGCGTCGCACCCCGGCCTCGACCACGCGATGAGCGTGCTCGACGACCTGAAGAAGGAAGCAAACTACGACGTCGCCACGCTGTCGGTCGGGCTCCGCGAGCTGCGCAACCTGTCGCAGGGCGAGGTGAAACGCTGAACGCGATCGCCACCGTCGACGAGCTGCTGGCCGGCGCGACGCTGCGGGAGCCGATGACGCACACCGACTCGAAGTCGGGTGCCCGCTTCGAACGCGTGGTGATCGGGGGCGAGTCGTTCGTGGTCAAGTACCTCGACCTCCGCGACGACTGGACGATGCGCTCGACCGGACAGCTCGAATACGCGCCGGTCGCACTCTGGCGCCGCGGGCTCCTCGACCGGCTGCCCGCGTGCTTCGAGCAGCCGATCGTCGGCGTGGGCTACGCCGACACCGACGGCGAGCAGGGAAAGCGCGTCGCGTTGCTCATGCGCGACGTCGGCGCCTGGCTCGTGCCCGACGGCGACGCCGTGCTGTCGCTCGACTTGCACCTACAGCTCCTCGAGCACCTGGCCGTGCTGTCGGCCGCGTTCTGGGGCGGTGGCCACGACCTCGAGATCGTGCCCATGACGAACCGGTACCTCGAGCTCTCACCGTGGACCGCGATCACAGAGACGGCGATCGGTTCCGACGCGCTCGTACCGAGCCTCGTCGGCGAGGGGTGGCAACGCTTCCCAACCGTTGCGCCCGCGGCCGCCGAGGTGGTGCTCGCGCTGGCGAACGACCCGTCGCCGCTCGTCGCCGCGCTCGAGACCACACCGCTCACGTTCGTGCACGGCAACTGGAAGCTCGGCAACTTGGGTTGCACCGACGACCACCGCACCGTGCTCATCGATTGGGAGACGCCCGGGATCGGCACCGCGTGCTCGGAGCTCGCGTGGTACCTCGCGATCAACTGCGCGCGGCTCCCGCACTCGAAGGAAGACGCGATCGACGAGTTCCGGGTGGCGCTCGCGTTGCACGGCATCGATACCGACCAGTGGTGGGACCGCCAGCTCGGACTCGCGTTGCTCGGCGGGCTCGTGCAGTTCGGTTGGGAGAAGGCGCTCGGCGGGCGCAACGCGGAGCTCGAGTGGTGGGAAGCGCGCGCCGTCGACGGTGCGCGGTACCTCGCCTCTACCTGACCGGGCAGATCACCTGCACGCTCGTCGTGTGGCCCCGCGTCACGACGGCCGTCCCGCCTCCGCACGCGTCGCGGAGGTCGTTGAGGAACACGGGGCTCGAACCCGTGACACGGTACGTACCGACGGGAACGTCGATCGAGAAGTCGCCGCCCGGCGTGGTCCGAGCCTCCCAGCTTCCCTGCGTGCCCTCACCGCGCACGGTTCCGGCGACTGTGAGGTCGCGCCCGGGTGCCGGACCCCCGACCTCTCGCAGCGTGCCCGAAATCGTGCCGATCGCGAGCGGCAGCGGCGGGCTCCCGACGAGGGTCCGGAACGTGATCGTCGCGCCGCCGAAGCGGGCGGTCACCTCCCAGCACCCGGAGGTCGAGAATGCGAGCGACGACGCGACCCAGGTTCCTCGTTGGTCGGTCGCGGCGTTCGCGTCCGAGTGAAACGAACCGGCTCCATCGAGCCGGCGTCCGTTGATCTGCGGAACGCCGAACGGTCGGGTGAACCACGGGAACTTCAGGAGCCAGGTGCCGTCGGGCTGCCGGAGCGCGCGAACGGCGATCGCCGAGCGCGCCGTCCACAGCCCACCGTGGCCGACGACCGGCGCGCCCTGCGCCCACGCGGCGACATCGCTCGGCACGTCGTTCGCCGGCGTGATCGCGACGTGCGAATCGCAGCTGTGATCGGCCACCGTCGTCGTCGGGGGCACCGACGCCACCTTGATGTTCGAGCCGTCGCCACTGCGCAGCGCCCCACCCACGAGCACCGCGACGAGCACGACCACCACCACGGTCGCGGTCGCGGCCATGGCACCGAATCGGCGGCGGGCCCGGTCGGCCCGGCGGCGGACCGCTCCACGCACGTCGTCGGTCGCGAGCACCTCGGGCCCGGCCAGTCGATCGAGTTCGGCCCGAAGCTCATCGAGGTTCATGGTTCGCTCCCGTCGAGGTCGACTCGAAGGTTGGCAAGGGCCTGGTGCAACGTCGCCTTGACGGTGCCTTCCGCGCAACCCATCACGTCGGCGATGTCGGCAACGGTGAGGTCGCCGAGGTACCGGAGCACCACCGCCGCGCGCTGGCGGGGTGGGAGTCGGTCGAGCGCGTCGCGTACGACGATCGTGCTCAGCACACCACCCGCGACGTCGGGAACGGTGGCGGCGGTTCTTTCACGGCCGGCCTCGTGGCGGTCGCGCCGCCAGCGCTTGCGCTCCGCGTTCAACGCGACGACGTACACCCACGCGACCGGCCGCTCCAGCTTCGACACCGACGACCAACGCCGGAACGCGCGTGCGAACGCCTCCTGGGTGAGGTCCTCCGCGCGCCCGGCATCGCCGATTGCCAGGCCGACCGCGCGCAGGGTGGCCCCGTAGTTGCGCTCGAAGAACCCGTCGAAGTCGTCCACATCAGCCTCTGGAGGGAGAACCCCCCAAGGCCCCCAAACGTTTAGCCCCTCCCCGATTTCCCATGCGATTCCGATGGGAAAGCCCGACCGATTCGGGCGCGGACTCCCATCAGAACCCGGAGAGGGCTTCGCGGATCAGGGCTTGAGGACCTCGATCACCGTCGCCGAGCCCATGCCGCCGCCCGCACACATGCTCGCCACGCCGTAGCCACCGTTGCGGCGACGGAGCTCGTGGATGAGCGTGACGATCATGCGGGCGCCCGTCGCCGCGACCGGGTGACCGAGGCTGCAACCGCTGCCGTTCACGTTGGTGATCTCGTGCGGGATGCCCAGCACCCGCGTCGACGCGACACACATCGACGCGAACGCCTCGTTGATCTCGAAGAGCGCGATGTCCTCGACCGAGAGACCGGCCCGCTTCAGCGCCTTCGGGATCGCGAGGGTCGGCCCCATCCCGGTGTCTTCGGGTGGCAGCCCGGCCGACGCCCACGAGCGCACGACGGCGAGCGGCTCGAGACCGTGCTCCTTCGCGTAGTCGCCGTCGACGATCACCATCGCGGCCGAACCGTCGTTGAGGCCCGACGAGTTCCCGGCGGTGATGCTGAAGCCTTCGATCTCGGGATGCAGCGGCTTGAGCGACGCCAGCTTCTCCAGGGTGGTCGCCCGGCGCGGATGCTCGTCGACCTTGAACGTGGTGGTCGTACCGTCGCGAAGCGCGACATCGATGGGGAAGATCTCTTCTTCGAACCGACCCTCGTCGATCGCCCGCACGGCCCGCGCGTGCGACTCGCAGGCCCAGTGGTCCATCTCTTCGCGAGTGACGCCGACCTTCTGCGCGGTGTTCCAACCCACGGTGATCGACATGTCGAACGCGGGGGCGTTCGGCTTCTCGGGATGACTCGGCGACATCCACGGCTGCATGTCGTCGGTGCCGAGCACCCGCTTCATCGCCGCCGGCGAGCTCGAGATCGACTCGGCGCCGCCGGCGATGACCACCGTGTCCATCCCGGCCATGATGCTGCCCGCGGCCGTCTGCACCGCCGCCATTCCCGATGCGCAATGACGGTTGTGCGCAACCCCGGGAACGTCGACCAGCCCGGCCTCGATCGCCGCGTACCGGGCGATGTCGCCGCCGCCCTGGAGCGACTCGCCGAGCACGATGTCGTCGACGTCGGCCGCCGCAACGCCCGAGCGCTTCAGGGATTCGGCGATCGCGTACTTAGCCAGATCGAACGCGCTCACGTCGAGCAGCGTGCCCTTGCGCGCGGTCCCGATGGCCGTGCGGCAGGCGGAAACGATGACGGCGTCGCCCATGGTGGGGTTCCCTTCGAGCTCGTGGTGAACCGGCGCATCGTAACGATTCGACCGTTCTGATGGGAAAACCGACCGATCCGGGCGCGTCGCGCCATCAGAGCCCCTAGTCTCGATTTCGATGAGCGGGGACGTCGTGGTGATCGACGAGCTGTTCGACGACGCGGGTGCCGCGGCCATGGTGGAGCTCTGCGAACGGTTCGGTGCCTACCGGATGTACGCGGAGCTCGAGCAGCTCGACAGCGACATCGGTCGGGGCCTGTCGCAGCGCCACGACAGCGTCGTCAACTTCATCCGCACCGGCGGACGCCTCGGCCGGAACGAGCCGCCGCGCGCCCTCGCCGTGCGCACGAGCTACTTCCGTGAGGAGTACGCGTACGGCACGCAGGCGCGGATCGCCGGCATCGAGCCGTTCCTCTACCACGAGACGTTCGTCGACGCGGCCCGCCGGGTGCACGGCCGCCCCGTCGTCGAACCCGCGATCGCGTACGCCAACCTGATGGTGCCCGGCCAGGAGCTCGCGGTGCACACCGATGTGCCCGAGTTCCGGGGCTGCAATCGCAAGGCCGTTCCGCAGTGGCTCCTCGTGGTGATGCACCACTCCGGCCTCTTCGACGAGTGGCGCATGCCGATCGCCACCGGTATCGCCTGGTTCCACGACTGCGCCGGCGGCGCGCTCGCGTACTGGCCCGACGGTGCCGACGCCCCGCCCGCGACGCACGCCGCGCGCTACGACACCGCGATGGTGCTCGACACCGACTCCGTCTTCCACGGCGTCGACCGCATTGCGGCGGTCGCGGTCGACGACCTTCCGGCCCTTCGACCGGGCATGGTGCTCGAACCCGCAGGCAACCGGAACTGGATCGTGCGCACACCGGGCGCGCCCGACGACGCAGAACCGATCGCGCGTTACGACTGGGACGAACTGCGGTTCTCAGTGTCGTGGAAGGCCTACTGCTTCCGCGACGAAGCCGAGCGCGACGCGTGGCGCGACCATGCCGACGACCTCACCCTCGATGCCGTGGTCGATCGCCTCGTCGCCGACCTGTGCGAACGGGGCAAGGTCGACCGCGACGTGGCCCGCACACCCGAGCTCGGCCTGCTCATGATGGACGAGTACATCCACTTCCCCGTACCGGCAGCCACGATCTGAACCGGTCGCCGACCCGGCGGCACGATTACGACTCGCGCAGCCGGGTCTCGATCGCCTCGACCTTGTGCCGCAGGCCGTCGGTCACACCGGAGCGAAGGTCGATCTTGATCACCACGCTCACGCGCGGCGCGGTCTCCGCGACCTTCATCGTGCACGCGCGAACGAGCGCCATCACGTCGTCCCACTCACCCTCGACGTTGGTGAACATCGCGTTGGTCTCGGACGGAAGCCCACTGGCACGCACGATTCTGACGACCTCAGCCACCTCCGCGCTCACGGATTCGCCGACACCTATGGGTGAGATGGAGAAGGCACAAAGCATGCTCGAAGTATTGCCCCTCCTGACGCACAGTGGCTCAGTTTGTGCTGGGCATGCGTCATGTCCGTGTGAAGGCGTCTTAGGAGTCCTCCGTCACGCCGTCGAGAAGCTCGGCGAAATGGTCATGGAACAAAGCGTGCCCTTCCTCGGGGAGGCGGTGGAACGTGGCGTTGTGGACAGTCGCGGCGACATAGGCACCGTTGCCGACCGGCACGTTGCGGTCCGCCTCGCCGTGCCAAACGTGCACGTGCATCTTGATGTCCTCGAGCGCGAATCCCCACGGCCGGATCTCCAAGGTGAAGTCCTGCACGCAAGCCCGTGCCGCCGTCGCAGCGAAGGGCCGCCGCGCGTTGCGGACCATCAACTCCCGAATCGCCGGCCTGCTGAGCACGGCGACATCCGATGGAGGTAGAGACCGCGCGAGCCAGGCGACCATTTCCTCCGGCTCCCGCCGCCCGCGTCGTAAACCGAACGCAATCAATGGGACCAAGAGGCTCGGAGCGACGCGGCATATTCGGTTCGCGACCCGGTTCGCACTCTGCATCTCGCCAACCGGAATGCGGGCTTCGGCCGGCGCTGGACCGCTCACGATCGCGCATCCGGTAAGCCGATGCGGGATGCAACGAGCACAGGCAGCCGCGTTCGGCGCGCCGCTCGAAACCCCAAAGACACCGAATCGCTGCAGGCTGAGCCGATCTGAGAGCTGCGCTACGTCGTCGGCCCAACTCGCGAAGCTCCGATTGCAGTCAAACGAGCTGTGGCCGAAGCCTGGGCGGTCCGGCACCAGCAAACGAATGCCCCGTTCAGCGGCGCCCTCGTGCTGATTGGAAAAGTCGTACCGGCTCCCAGGTGAACCATGAAACGCAAAGACCGGCTCTCCGTCCGATGCTCCAAGCTCCAACCACGCCAAATCGCGACCGTCGGCCAACTCGATCACGCGTGTCTCGGACATCCGCCCAGATTGCCCGCGATGCGCTCGCCCGTCGAGGCACGCGGATCAGCAGTTCTGCGTGGCTCGCGGGAGGGAGCTAACCCTCGCCGACTTTCGTGAACATCGCGTTGGTCTCGTTGGCCAATCCGCTTTCACGCACCAGCCGCACAACTTCGGCGACTTCCGCACTCACGGATTCACCCACACCGATCGGAGAGATGGAGAAAGCGCACAGCATCCACGCAGTATTGCTCCGCCCGGCCACGGGCAGTGGCTCGGTCGAACTGAGCCGCTCCGACCGGGAGCTCGGCGTGCCGTGTCGGGAGCGGTCCGTTACTGAGTCGCAGAACGGTCGACTGCTCGCTTGGCCAGGTTTGACGCCAGTCGCGCGAATGCGCGGTCCGGAACCTGCGCGCTCACCGAAACGTACGCATTACCGCGGGTGACGGTCGCACCGCCCCATGAGGTGCCCGATCCGTGCTGTGGTCGGCCGCTCCCGAGGTACACAGTGACCGTCTCGAGCGCAGTACTGACGCGGTACGAGCACATACGACGCTCGGTCTCGCCGATCGCCTGCACTCGCTCGCCCGAATCAACCCGTCCGTGGATCGCCGACGCGATCTCAGACCGCTTCAACAGCGAGCAGGGGTCCGCAGATACGGCGCGTCCCGAGGAGCACGCCGCGAACGCCGCGGCACTCAAGATGAACGCCGTCACGGCTTCCGCGAGGGTGCGGAAAGACCGCACCTGCTTCTTCCGCAGCACCCTCCCATGTTGCCTCGCTCGAAGGCGGTCCCGCGGGACCGCCTTTCGCGTGTGGGACTCCTCCGTCTCATCGCCGACATCGACCCCGGCAACGTCGCCTCGCGCCGTGTCGCCGAGCGACTCGCCCACGTCGATCGGTCAGATCGAGAACGCGGCGTTCACGTGACGCGTTCGTAGCCGGCGGCGGGGGTTCCCGGCGGGTTCGACGCATCGGTCACGGCGTCCGGGTTCACGACGCACACCTCGCCCTCGAGCCCGTCGGGATCGACGAAGAAGAGGCTGAGAATCGGCCCGAAATCGGTGACGAACCCGTCGGTGGAGCCCCGCGCGATCAACCGCTCGCGAATGGTGTCGAACGCCTCGATCGACGCGGCCTGCAACCCGATGTGGTCGATCCGGCCGCGTCCGAACATCGGCGTCTGCCGCTGCGCCTCGGTGTTGCCTTCGATCTCGAACACGTTCAGCTCGTGCGTCGGCCCGATGTCGATGAACGACAGCCGGCCGTCTTCGCCCGCGGCAAGATCCTTCGTCACCGGCGCGTCGAACACCTCGAGGTAGAACTTGTGCAGGCGCGCGCTGTCGTTGGTGAGGATCGCGACGTGGTTGACGCCGTTCAGGAGCACGCGGCGCTCCCTTCGAGCAGACGGCCAGCGCGGCCCATGAGGTCGAGGAAGTTGTCGGAGTAGAAGCGCTGCCGCACGGCGTCGGACGCGTCGTCGAGCGACGCCTCGAAGCGCTCGATCGGGCGCCGGCCGCCTTCGACGTGCGGGTAGTCGGACGAGAACATGCACACGTCGGGGCCCGATTGCTCGATGATCCAGCCGACGTCTTCGGTCGGATACGGCGTGAACCGGATCTGGCGCTGCACGTACTCGGTCGGCCGGAGCTCGAGCGCGCGCAGCCGTTCCTCGTGGCGCACGAACGCCTCGAACGCCGACTCCATCTGCCGGGTCCACGACGGCACCCAGATCGCACCCTGCTCGATCACCCCGATCCGCAGCTCGGGGAAGCGGTCGAGCACGCCGTCGAAGATCATCGTCGCGAGGGTCTGCTCCGGAGGCCGCGGGATCCCCATGTAGTCGACGGAGCGGAAGTTCTCCTCGCCACCGTGGAAGTCGGGCGGGATCGGGAGCCCGTTGTGGAAGTACGCGGGGTCGATGAGCTCCCCCGTGCCGCCGACGTGGAACACGATCGGCACGCCCGCCTCTTGCGCCCGCGCCCATACCGGATCGAGCGAGCGATGGCTGGGCGAGTGCCCGGGCGGGCAGCCCGACGCGACGAGCAGCGCGGCGGCGCCCATCGCGAGCGCCTCGTCGGCCATCGACGCGGCGCGGTCGAAGTCGACGAGCGGCACGTAGCAGGTGGGCAGCAGCCGCGGATCGACGGCGCAGAACTCCACCATCCCGCGGTTGTGGGCACGCGCGACGCCGTACGCGAACTCGACGTCGCCGCGATGCTCCCAATCGTGCAGCCGACCGTTGTGGAAGGTGTTGAACACGAGCTGGCTCGCGAACCCGAGCAGGTCCAGCGCACGCGACCGGTCGTCGGCGATGAACGAGCCGGTCGCCGCGAAGTTCTTGCGGAGCATGATCTCGTCGGCCTCGACCGCTCGGTACTCCGCCGACGCGTGTTGGGCGGCGATGCGCGCGAACGCGGCGTCCAGATCGCGGAGCTGGTCGTCGGGATCGCCGGTCTGGCGCAGCTCGTTGCCACTGGTGAGCGGCAACGGCACGATCCGATCACGGATATCCGGATCGGCGTGGTCGGCCAGCCACGTCGGTGTCTCCATGATGTGCGCGTCGGCGTCGTGCACCAGACGATCAGTGACGTACGGCATCGTCGACCACCCCCGCCCAGTCTCGCGCGCGTCTCCTGGTCTTCAGTCGGGGGCTTCGGCGGTCACCCAGACGAGGTCGTCGAACGGGTAGCGCACCCCCGCGCGGGCCCAGCGCGAGCGCCCGACGCGTTGCGCAACACCCGCGAGCGCGTCCGGGAACGGTCCCGTACCGAGCAGCGACGCCACGAGACCCGCGCTCACCGTCTTGTGACCGCGGGTCCAGTCGACGACCTCGAGACCGACACGATCGAGCAGGCTCCGGATCGAGCGGCTGGTCTCGAGCCACACGACGGTCGGGGGCACGATCACGTGCCAATGCCGGCCGGCAACGCGCGCCGGCCAGGCATCTCGACGCCAGGTCTCGATGAAGAGCAGGCCCCCGGGCTTCAGGCTCTTCACCGCGCCCGTCACCGTGGCGAGTGGGTCGGGCACGTGCGAGAGCACCTGGCAGAGGCACACGACGTCGAAGCCCTCGGGATGCGCGCTCGTCGCCGCAGCGACGTCGGAGAAGACGGGCAGGCCGCGGGCCCGAGCGTGGAACGCGGCCTCCGGAGACGGCTCGACGCCGACCGCCGACCAGCCCGCCTCACGCGCCTCGTCGAGCGCGTACCCGTACGCGCACCCGATGTCGAGCAGCGAGCGGGGCGTGAGCGCGCCGCGGTGTCTCGCGATGCGGTCGAGCCGCCGGCGGGCGTTGCGCCGGTGGAGCTCCTCGTCGGCGCCGTAGTCGTCGTAGCCGCCCGGCACGGCCGCGCCCTCGAAGTAGCCGGCATCGAAATTCGCGAGCAGATCCGTGTCCGACGGCATCGGATCCATCCGGGCGAGGCCGCACTCATGGCACGCGATGTAGTCCGCGCCCTGCACGGTGAACAGTGGCCGGTAGTCGCTCGACCCACACGCCGGGCACCCCGGCTCGCCCCTCACACCCTGAACCTAACCCTCCGCCGGCCCGCGAGCCCGGCACGGCCGCTCGACCCGGTGGGTCAGTCGTCGGCTTCTTCGCTGGTGTCGAGGAGCCCGGAGGCGGCCGCGAGCGCCGTCGCGAGTGCGGTCGCCTTCTCGTAGACGGCGACGAAGTAGTGCTCGGCGACCGTCTCGCGTCCGGGGAGCGGCGGCGGCCCGAGCGAGCGGATCATCGCGGTGGGGTCGTCGGAGGGGCGGATGAGCACCGGTTCGTCGGCCTCCGCGGGCTCGGTCCCCCAGAAGTCGCGTGCCGACGGGCGCCGCGCGGCGCGAGCCTGACGGGCGGCCGCGGGCGCCTTGCGACGGCGGTTCTGACTCACGTGAGCACCTCCTCGCCGGTCGGGAGGATGTCTTCGGTGAGAACCGCGTCGGGACGGATGCCGAGGGCGACGCGCAGCTGATCGCTGTCGAGGTCGGCGAGCGAGCTCGACTTCGGGAGCACGAGGTCGGCGATGCGCCGCTTGCCGGCCACGACCTCCTCGACCCGCTCGTCGACGGTGCCCGGGCAGATCAGCCGGTGGCAGATCACGGTGCGGGTCTGGCCGATGCGCCACGCGCGGTCGCGCGCCTGGTCTTCGACCGCGGGGTTCCACCAGCGGTCGTAGAGCACCACGTGGCTCGCGGCGGTGAGGTTGAGCCCGGTGCCGCCGGCCTTCAGCGAGAGCACGAGCACGCCCGGGCCCTCGGTCGCCTGGAACTGCGCGATCAGCGCATCGCGGGCCGTGCGCGAGAGCCCACCGTGGTAGCACTCGACCGGCGTGCCGGTGCGTGTGGTGAGGTGCGCGGCGAGCCGGATCCCCCACTCGGCGAAGTGCGTGAACACGAGCACGCGCTCGCCCGCCGCGTACACGGTGTCGACGATCTCCTCGAGCCGCGCGAGCTTGCCGGAACGCCCCGCGAGCGGGCGGTCGTCGTGCTCGTACGCGGACGGGTGGTTGCAGATCTGCTTGAGCGCGGTGATCGCCGCGAGGATCTGGCCCTTGCGCGGCTCTTCGCCCTCGGGAACGTCGGAGCCGGTGACGAGCTTGTCGAGCACTGCTTGATACAGGCCGATCTGCTCGGGCGTCATCGCGCAGTGGTCGAGCTCGTCGATCTGATCGGGCAGCTCGGCCGCGATCTCGGGTTCCATCTTCGTGCGCCGGAACACGAGGATGCCGTTGAGGGCGCGCATCGCGTCTTCGCCCGCGACCCGCGTGCTCTCGCTGTCGCGCGAGAGCGCGGCGATGAACTGCGGTCGCGTGCCGACGAGGCCGGGGTTGGTGAAGTCGAGGATGGCCCAGAGGTCGCCGAGGCCGTTCTCGATCGGCGTGCCGGTGAGCGCGACGCGCGTGCGCGCGGGGATGCGCCGGAGGAGTTGCGACGTGTCGTTGGCCGGATTCTTGATCGCCTGCGCCTCGTCGAGAATGACGCGATCCCATTCGACCTCGGCGATCGCGTCGACGTCGCGCACGGCGGTGCCGTAGGTGGTGATCACCACATCGGCGTCGGCCACTTCGGCCGCGATCTCGTCCGGCGACGCGCGGTTGGCGCCGTGGTGCACGACGATGCGGAGATCGGGCGTGAAGCGGTGGGCTTCGGCCGTCCAGTTGCCCACGACGGCCGGCGGCGCGATCACGAGCGCGGGGCCGCTGCCGGCCCCCGCGAGCAGCTGGGCGAGCATCGTCGGCGTCTTGCCGAGCCCCATATCGAGGGCGAGGCACCCGCCGAGGCCGACGCTGTCGAGGAAGCCGAGCCAGCCGAGCGCTTCGGCCTGGTAGCTGCGCAGCTCGCCGACGAAGCCCTTCGGCACCGACACCGTGTCGGCCGAGAGCTTCGACGCCGCGTTGAGGAGGTCGACGGCCCAACCGGTACCGCCGAGCGAGATGCCGCCCGAGAGCGTGGAGCCTTCGAGGCCGAGCGCGAGGCGCAGCATCTCGCCGCCCGAGAGCTGCGTCTTCTTCGACCGTTCGGCGAGCGCCTCGGCCGCCTCGTTCAAGTCGGCGCGGTCGACGGCGACCCAACGGCCGCCGGAGCGGATGAGCGGGCGGGCCTCCTTGGCCAACCGCGCGATGTCGGCCGCGGTGAGCTCGACGTCGTCGAACACCGCGGACCAACGCACGTCGGCGAGCTGGTTCGCCCCGACGGACGTCGACGCCACGCTGTCGGCGAACACCCGCAGCGACGCCTTCGGGCGCCGGCGCGAGAGTGCGGGAACCCGCACGTCGAACCCGGCCGCGAGCAGGCCCGATCCGGTCGAGGTCATGAGCTCCCAGGCTTCGTCCTGGCTGAGGATCACCTGGCCGCGTCGCGTGCCGCCCGGCCGCATCAGCGCGGGGAGCAGCCGTTCGAGCCGGGCAACCTCGTCTTCGAGATCGCGGCGATCGGGGCCCGCGTCGACGATCGCCTGCTCGATCGGGATCAGCTCGCCGCTGCGCCCGGTCGCGAGCACTTCGAGCCGCCACGCGTCGCCGCCGTCGGGCGGATCGAGCCGCACGACGAGGCGCGCGTGCTCGCCGGTGACGGATCGGCCCCAACGCTCGACCCGCGCGGAGATCTCGCCGCCGAGGCGAACCGGGGAGTCGAACGCGCTGCCGTCGAGCCGTGCGAGGAACGCCTCGGCCACGTCGGTGGCGGTGCGAATGCGCGGCGGGGGTGCGGGAACCTCGAGCCGCCGGGCACTGTCTCGGCAGATCGCATCCACCATGCCCGTGAGGGCCGACCGGGTGAGCGCACGCGCGTCGACCTTCGGGTCGAGCGCCAACAAAGCCCGGGGCATCTCGGCGACCGACGCGGCGAGGCGGGCCGGTTCGATGAGCGCCGGTGTCCATCGCACCGAGTACGACGCGTTCGATTCGTTGTTGGTGCCACTCCCCCGCTTGCGCTGCCGGAGCAACGGCACCATCGCGCCGCGTGCGGTGAGCTCGACGGCCCAGATCGCGACGCGGCCGAGCCAGCGCACGCTGGGAGCAACGTCGTCGCCCGCTTCGCCCGCGCCCGCGGCCACCAGCCAACCCAGCACCTCGCCGACCGGGATCGCGAACGCGTCGGCGTTCGCGACGCCCGCGTTCCCGAGCCCGGGCACCGGTACCGATGCGTGGCGCGTCCACCCCGTCGACGGGGCGCCGGCGGCGGCGAGCATCTTCGTGATCTCGTCGGCCGTGGCGAGCGGCGTGCCGGGGCCCGCGGCCCACACCACGACACGACCCGGTTCCCACGACACCTGGAGCTCCACCCGACCCGGCGGGAGCGGTTCTTCCTCGGGTTCCTCGCGGGCGCCGGCCCGACCGTTGCGCGAGCCCTTCTCGTGCTCGTCGTCGGCGTCGGCCGGCACACCGACGAGACGCTTCCACGCCGCGGCGAGCCGGCGGCGCTCCGAATCGAGGTCGGCGACCACCTGCTCGCGCTCTTCGCCCCGCAGCGTCTTCGCGCTCGCCAGGTGCTCTTCGGCTTCGCGGAGGAGCCGGGCGAGGGAGGCCCGCCAGGCCACCTTGTTGGCTTCGAGCACCGCGAGCTGCTCGGGCGTCGCGTCGCCGTCGGCTTCGGCGCCCACGTACATGTCGAGCTTCCAGGGCGCGATCTCCGCGGGCGCGGCCGACGACGGCGTCATCGCCGCACCTGCCGCTGCGTCACCGTCGAGGTCGACGTGTCTCGACCCCGGGTCTCGACGTCACCCGTCGGAATCATGCATCTCCGCTACTGGGGCACGACGGCCGTGCCGCGTGCGTCCTCGAAGAAGATCCGGCTACGAGGCCGTTCAGCGGCTGCACCGCGGAGCGACTTTGTCCGGACCGGGCGCCCTCGGCGACCCGGCCGCCCAACCTCCCTGTCGACGGGGGTTGGCCGTTCCCCACCAGCGTAGAGCATGCGGGCGCCGATCCGGCGCACCCACCCCCGGGCCGCTCCCCAGGCGCCGTCCGCCCACGTCGCCCCCGCCTGGCCCGCCGCCGCTCACCTCGCCTCGCCCTGGACTGCATCCGTGACGCATACGACGCACCTGCAGTACCAGGAGCGGTCGACGGTCGGCGGAAAGCGGCTTCGTGCGGCTTCGGCTCTACAGTCCGCGGTCATCCCCCCCGAAACGATACGTATGCGGACGAGCCCGGCCCCGCCACGCGCGTGCTCGCGGGCATCGGTGCGCGGGTGACCGATTCGGCACTGGCGGCGATCGCGGCCGGGCCCTTCACGGTCGCGTGCTCGCTGCTCGTTGTCGCCGGCGGCCGCAAGCTCGTACAGCCCGCCGGGGCCCGTGCCGCGATCGCGGGCGCGGGCCTGCCCCTCCCCCGATGGAGCGCGGGCGCGGTCGGTGCCGTCGAGCTCGCCGCCGGCGGCGCCGGGATCGCGTTCGGCGCCGGTGCGGCCGCCGCCGTCGCCCTCCTCTATCTCGCGCTCGCGGGCTTCGCGTGGCGGCTGTTGCGCCGGGCCCCGGCCACGCCGTGCGCGTGTCTCGGCTCGTCGACCGCGACCGTGTCGCGCACCCACGTGCTCATCGACCTCGGTGCCGTGATCGTCGCGCTCGCCGCCGCGTCGGGCGCGTCGCCCCTCGCCGCGCTCGGCCATCGACCGATGGCCGCCGTGCTGTTCGTCGCACTGGTCGCGTGTTGTGTGCAACTCGTCGCGCTCACCCTCGACGTGCTCCCCGCGCTCGCCCACGCAGTGAAGGAGGAAGCCGCGTGACCACCACACTTCTTGCGGTCGAGACGGTCGTGCTCGTGCTGCTCACGATCCTCGTCGCCGGTCTCCTGCGCAGCCACGCCGAGATCCTCAAGCGGCTGCACGCGCTGGGCGCGGGCCTCGACGGCGAAGCCCCGAACCCGCAATCGCTCGCGATCGGCACCCTCCCCCGCACGCCCGAGCACCGCGGCTTTCGCGCCGCGGCCGACGTCGACGGCACGGGCCTGCGCGACGACGTCGTCCACGTGTCGGTCGTCGGCACCCGGCACCGCACGCTGCTCGCGTTCCTCACGAGCGGGTGCGTCACCTGCCAGGGCTTCTGGACCGAGCTCGGCGATCCGGGCGCGCTGCGGCTCCCCGACGATCTCCGGCTCGTCGTGGTGGCGAAGGACGCGCAGGAGGAGAGCATCTCGGCGCTCCGCCGGCTGGCGCCCTCGCACCTGCCGGTCGTGCTGTCGAGCGCGGCGTGGGAGGCGTACGGCGTGCCCGGCTCCCCGTACTTCGTCCTCGTCGACGGGCCCGACGGCCGTGTGCGCGGCGAGGGAACCGGTACCCGGTGGGAGCAGGTGTGGAACCTGCTGCGCCAGGCGTCCGACGACTCGCGGGAGCAGCTCATCGACCACGAGCTCCTCGCCAACGGCGTCGCGCCCGGCGACCCCAGCCTCTACCGCACCGCCGCGCAGGTCGCGGGAGGCGCGGGCGCGTGAACGTCGCGATCGTCGTCGTGGGGTCGGTGCTCGCGGTGCTCGCGGCCGCCCGCTCCACCTGGTCGCCTTGAGGAGAGTCGATGCTCGCGAGCATCAACCCGCTCGGTGAGCGGGGCCGAAACCAGCGCTACCCGGTGACGATCGCGGCCTACGTCGTGGGGTCGACGCTCGCGGGCGCAGGGCTCGGCGCGGTGCTCGGGTTCGCGGGTTCGCGGGTCGCGACCACTCCCGCGCTCGGTGTCGTCGCGGTGATCGCGATCGTCGGGCTCGCGCTCGACGCGCACGCCTTCGGGTTGCGGGTGCCCGGGCCGCGCCGCCAGGTGAACGAGAACTGGCTCACCGCGTATCGCGGGTGGGTCTACGGCAGCGGCTTCGGCGTGCAGCTCGGCCTCGCGTTCCTCACGATCGTCACCGCGTCGGCCACGTGGGTCACGTTCGCGTGCGCCTTGTTCGCGGGCAACGCCGTTGCCGGCGCGATCGTCGGCACCATGTTCGGCTTCGCGCGCGCCCTGCCCATCCTCTCGGCGGCGCGGGTACGCGACGCGGGCGCGCTGCACGCCTTGATGCGCCGGCTCGAGCGGCTGCGTCCGCGCGTCGCCGCCGTCACCACCGCGACCCAGGGCGTCGCGGCCGCGGGCCTCGTCGCGCTCCTGATCGGCCGAGCGGCATGAGGCAGATCGCCGCATACGGCGTCGCCGTCGAGGTGCCGACCGCGTGGGAGTGCCGGATCCTGCGCCGCACGGCGGCTCCTTCCGAGCAGACGCATGCGGTCGTGCACCTCGCGAATTTCCCGTTGCCCGAGCAGCGCGACGACTTCGGCGGCGGTGTCACCCCGGCCATGCGCGCGGCCGACGTGTTCGTGGTGCTGTTCGAGTACGGGCCGGAATCATTGGGGAAGCCGCTGTTCAAGGCGCAGGGTGTACCGAAGCTCGCGCCCGAGATGTTCAGCCCCCGCCGGTTGCAGCGGCCGCTCCCCGGGCAGCTCGGTTGCCAGCTCTTCTTCACCGCCAACGGGCGCCCGTTCTGCCTCTACGTCGTGATGGGCGGCCGCGCCGCGCTCCCCGCCTTGACCGCGCAGGCGAACGCGGGCCTCCAGGGTCTCGCGATCCATGCACCCGAGGTCCAGCCCTTGCCGAGCCGGCCATGACGCTCACCGAACCGCGCCCCCGCCTCGCCGATCGCGTGGTTACCCGCATCTCGACGCGCCTGGGGCGCGGCTCGTCGCGCCGGTCGTTCCTCGCCAAGACGGCGGTGGTCGGTTCCGCGCTCGCGTTGCACCCGCTCAAGTACCTGCTCCGACCGGGCACCGCGTACGCGGCGCTCTGCGGGCCCGATGCCGGCTGCGACTCGGGCTGGACGGCGATGTGCTGCACGGTCAACGGCGGCGTGAACTCGTGCCCGCCGGGATCGGTGCCCGCGGGCTGGTGGAAGGCCGATAACTCGTCGTTCTGCAACGGCGCGGCCCGCTACTACCTCGACTGCAACGCGACCTGCGGCCCCTGCGGCTGCGGGCCCAACGGGTTGTGCAGCCCCGCGTGTGTCGCCTGCCAGTGCCATTGCGCGTCGGGCACCTGCGACCAGCGCCACGTGTGCTGCACCGAGTTCCGCTACGGCCAGTGCAATCAGGACATCGCGTGCCTCGGGCCCATCGTCTGCCGCGTCGTCACGTGCGTGCCGCCCTGGCAGTTCGACTCCAACTGCACCACCACGAGCGCGACCTCCAACGCCACCGCGTTCCACGACGCTCCCTGCCTGCACTACGACCACGCATCGGTCTTCGGCTTCGGCGCGGCCACCGGCATGGGCGCGCCCGTCGGCGCGTTGCGCGCGCAGATCGTCGGGATGGAATCCACACCGTCCGGTCTCGGCTACTGGCTCGTCGCCTCCGACGGCGGCGTGTTCTGCTTCGGCGACGCGCGCTTCCACGGCTCCACGGGGCGCATCCACCTCACCCGCCCGATCGTCGGCATCGCGTCGACCCACACCGGCGAGGGCTACTGGCTCGTCGCCTCCGACGGCGGCGTGTTCTGCTTCGGCGACGCGCGCTTCCACGGCTCCACCGGTGGAATCAAGCTCAACCGGCCCATCGTCGGCATCGCCACCACGCGCAGCGGCGACGGCTACTGGCTCGTCGCCTCCGACGGCGGCATCTTCTCCTTCGGCGACGCCCGCTTCCACGGCTCCACCGGGCGCATCCACCTCACCCGCCCGATCGTCGGGATCGCGGCCACGCGCAGCACCAACGGCTACTGGCTCGTCGCCTCCGACGGGGGCATCTTCGCCTTCGGCAACGCGCACTTCCTCGGCTCGACGGGTGCGATCAAGCTGAATCAGCCGATCGTCGACATGGCCGTGAGCGAGAACGGCAAGGGCTACTGGCTCGTCGCGGCCGATGGTGGCGTGTTCTCGTTCGGCGAGGCGCCGTTCCTCGGGAGCCTGCTCAACAGCCACGTGCCGCCGGGCCGCACCGTCGGCGTGCAGAGCTTCCCCCACGGCGACGGCTACTGGATCGCCACCGACAACTGACACCTCGCGCCCCCGCCCGCCGGCGCCTGGACTGATCCACCCCCGGCGGGGCCCCGGCGCCCGCCGGCCCTGGGATGCCTGCGCTTCATATGTGATGCGCACGCATCCCAGCGCACGCATCCCAGCGGGCCCACCCCAGCGGGCCCACCCCAGCGGGCCCACCCCGGCGTCAGGGCTCCACGCGGGGTTCGGCGGAG
>DAIQOP010000018.1:0-24745 GCA_036787815.1 Actinomycetota bacterium | reverse complement strand
GCCGTCGACCTTGACGCCGCCGCCGACGGAGAGCCCGGCGACGACGGGATCGAGGCGGTGCTCGGCTTCGCGCTGCCGCCGCCGGTCGAGCGGCCGCGCCGGTCGCGCGTCAACATCGCGACGTCGGTGCTCGCCGCGCTCACCCTCGCCGCGGGCACGTTCTACGCGGGCGTGCGCGTCGAGAAGAGCCACGCGGCGTCCTCGACGAACGGCACCCTCGCGGCCGCGTTCGGCCGCTTCGCCGCGGGGCGGGGCGCAGGTGCCGGCGCAGGGAATACGCGCACGACGGGAACGGGAACGGGAGCCGGCGCGGGCGCGGGAGCCGGGGCGGGAGCGGGCGTGACCGTCGGCCAGGTCAAGTTGGTCGACGGCAAGAACGTCTACGTGACCGACGCGTCGGGTGGCATCACCAAGGTCGTGATCGGCGCGACCGCGACGGTGACGGTGTCGAAGGCGGGCAACGTCTCCGACCTGAAGCCGGGAGACACCGTGATCGTGCGCGGCCAGGCCGGCGCCGACGGCACCGTCGCGGCGACGTCGCTCTCCGACAGTGGTGCCGGAGGTGCCGCCGGACTCGGCGGTTTCGGCGGCCTCGGAGCCGCCCGCCCCACCGGCTGACCCCCCTCTCCCGGTTCTGATGGGGGGAGCCGACCGGATTCGGGCCGGTCGGACCATCGGAACGGCGGTCGGTCAGGTGACGGGGGGGAGCGAGAGCTCGACGACCGTGCCGCCGGCCTCGGCGCGGGCGATGGTCGCCAGCCCGCCGTGGGTGCGTGCAACCTGGTCGACGATCGCGAGGCCGAGGCCGGAGCCGGGCATCGAACGGGCCGAGGGCGCGCGGTAGAAGCGCTCGAACACGTGCGGAAGGTCTTCGTCGTCGATGCCGGGGCCGTGGTCGCGCACGCGGAGCACGCCGTTGGCGAGCGTGACCTCGATCGGCCCGGCCGGCGGGCTCCACTTGCGCGCGTTGTCGAGGACGTTCGCGCACGCGCGTTCGATCGAGCTGGGGTCGCCGAGCACGGTGCACGGCGACGCGTCGACGGTGACCGCGAGGCCGGGCGCGCGGCGCCGCAGCCGCGCCACGACCTGGTCGAGGACGCGATCGAGGCGTACCTCGACGCGTTCGGCCACCGCGCGGTCGGTCGCGAGGTCGACGAGCTCACCGACCATCGCGGAGAAGTCGTCGACCTCGTCGATCAGGTCGGTGAGCACGCGCGCGCGTTCTTCGGTCGGCATCTCGGTATCGCGTGCGAGCTGTTCGATGTTGGTTCGCAGCACCGTGAGGGGCGTGCGCATCTCGTGGCTGGCGTCCATCACGAGCTGCTGCTGCTGGCGCTGCGATCGCGAGATCGTCGCCAACATCGCGTTGAAGCTCGCCGCGAGCCGGCCGAGCTCGTCGCTCCGGTCGACGGAGATGTTGGTGGAGAAGTCTTCGGTCGTCGCGACGTGCTCGGCCGTGTCGGTGAGCCGTTCGACCGGGCCGATCACGCGGCGGGCGATCAGGAGCCCGACCGCGGCGGCGATGGCGACGCCGATTCCCGACACCACGACGAGCAGGAAGGCGAGACCGCGCAACGCGCCGTCGACCTCGGAGAGCGACCGCGCGAGCTCGATGGTGAAGCCCCGGTCGGTGGGCACCGTGATCATGCGGAGGTGGTGGCCGGAGACGTGCACGTCGCGCAGATGGAGATCGCCGTGGCCGAGTGCCGCGTTGCGCTCGATGGCCGTGATCGGGAGCTGCACGGTTTGGTTCGACGGGCGCCCCACGGTGCCGTCGGCGCCGACGATCTGGAAGTAGACCTGGCTGTCGAACGGACCCAACGGGATGCCCGCGCCCTGGAGCCGGTCGAACAAGGGGCCCCGCTGCGAGCGCGTCACCTGGTCGCGCAGCAGGCCGTCGACCTGGTTACGAAGCTCCGTTCGGGCCGCGAACCACGCGGTGAGCGACGCGAGCACGATGGCGACGGCGACCGCGGTGGCGACGAGCAGCGTGACGCGTGTGCGGAATCTCATGGTTCGCGCATGACGTAGCCGACCCCGCGGATCGTGTGGATCAAGCGGGATTCGCCCTCGGCTTCGAGCTTGCGGCGGAGGTAGCCGACGTAGACCTCGAGCGAGTTCGAGTTGGCGCCGATCTCGTAGCCCCACACCCGTTCGAAGATGAGGTCGCGGGTGAGCACCTGGCGCGGGTTGCGCATGAAGAGCTCGAGCAGCGCGAACTCGGTGCGGGTCGTCTCGATCGAACGCCCGGTGCGGGTCACCTCCCGCGACCCGCGATCGAGGGTCACGTCGGCGAAGTGGAGCACGTCGAGCGGGCCCGTCGAGCGACGCAGGAGCGCCCGAATGCGCGCGAGCAGCTCCTCGAGCGCGAAGGGCTTCACGAGGTAGTCGTCGGCGCCTGCGTCGAGGCCCGCGACGCGATCGGAGACGAGGTGCCGCGCCGTGAGGATCAGGATCGGAGTGCGGTCACCGGCTTGGCGAAGCCGGCGGCAGAGCTCGAGGCCGTCGACCCGGGGCATCAGCACGTCGACGATCAGCGCGTCGGGGGGCGAGGCCGCCATCACCTCGAGCGCCTCGGCCCCGTCGGCCGCGACCTCGACCTCGTAGCCGTCGTAGGTCAGCGCCCGGCGAATGGCGCCTCGGACCGCGGCTTCGTCGTCGACCACCAAGATTCGCACTTCGAGTCGAAGCCTCTCACGTACCGGGACGAGACCCGATTCAAGCGTCGGGGGGTGAGGTCGCGCTGAGACCGGAATGAGAATCGCCTGAACGGCCCGCTGCGGGGTCAGGCGGCGGGCTCAGGCGGCGGGCTCCGCCGGTGTCTCGAGAGCGAGGCACGGGTCGTTGCACGGCTGGAAGACGCTCGCCTGCGCGACGACGGTGACGGGCGTCGAGCGGCGGATCGTCGCCCACGACACGATGCCGCCGACGGCGCAGATCCCCGCGCAGATGGCCATGGCGTGCCGGTAACCCCGGTTGAACGTCGCGATCGACGATGCCGTGTCGAGACCCGCGACGAGCGGCAGGGCCGCGACCGCGAGCAGCCCCGCGACGCGCGCGACCGCGTTGTTGAACGCGGAGCCGACGCCGAGATGGTGGTCGTCGACGGATGCGAGCACCGCAGTGGTGAGCGGGGCGACGGTCGTGACGAGACCGAGCCCGAACACCGCAGCGCCCGGGAACACGGTTGTGAGGTAGTTGCGCCCGGGTTCGACGCGCGTGAGGAGCAGGAGCCCGGCCGCGACGACGAGCGGCCCGACGGTCATCTGGAGCCGGGGCCCGATGCGCTGCGCGAGCGCGCCCGAACGCGACGGCAGCAGCACCATCAGCACCGTGAGCGGGAACAGCGCGGCGCCGGCCTCGAGGGCCGAGTACCCGAGCGACTTCTGGAGTTGGAGCACCAACGCGAACGTGGTGCCGCCGAGCCCCGTGTAGACGGCGAGCGTCGTGAGGTTCGCGCCGCGGAACTGCGCGGAGCGGAACATGGTGAGCGGGAGCATCGGGTGCGCGACGCGCCGCTCGATCACGACGAAGGCGGCGAGGATCGCCGCCCCCGCGATTCCGGCCACCCATTGCTGCTCGATGAGGCCGTACGCCATGGCTGCCAGCCCGAGTGACGCGGCCGTGGCGCCGGCGAAATCGGGTCGGCGACCGGCGTCGTCGTCGCGGCTCTCGGGTACGAAGCGGGTCGTGATCACGAAGCACGCGGCCGCGAGCGGCACATTGATGAAGAAGATCAGCCGCCACGAGACCGCGTCGATGAGCCACCCGCCGACGAAGGGTCCGACCGCACCCGCGATGCCCGCAAGTCCCGACCACGCGCCGATCGCGCGGCCGCGGTCGTCGGGATGGAAGGCGGCCGAGATCAGGGCGAGGCTTCCGGGAACGAGCAGCGCCGCGCCGGCACCCTGCACCGCGCGCGCGACGACGAGCACGGTCGCGTTCGGCGCGAAGCCGCACGTGGCGCTCGCGAGCGAGAAGCCGACGAGGCCGGCGAGGAACCCCCGCTTGCGCCCGTAGAGGTCGCCGAGGGATCCGCCGAGCAGCAGCAACGCGCTGAGGGTCACGAGGTAGCCGTCGAGGATCCACTGCAGCTCGCGGATCCCCGCGTGCAGGTCGTGACCGATCGTCGGCAACGCGACGTTGACGACGGTGCCGTCGAGGAATGCGATGCCCGACCCGAGGACGGTCGCGGCGACGATCCAGCGGCCGGTCGCCGTCCCGAACCGGACCGTGCCGGCGCGGGAGCTACCCGGGCCGCTCCGGGCCGCGTTCACCGGTGGGCGGGGCTCGGGGGTCGCCCGGGGATCTCGAACATCAGGTCGTCGGCGTAGCAGTAGAACCATTCCTCGCCCGGTTCGAACGACTGGATCAGCGGGTGCTCGGTCGAGCGGTTGTGGGCCGTCGCGTGGCGTCCGGGCGAGCTGTCGCAGCAGCCGATGTGGCCGCACCCGGCGCAGCGCCGCAGGTGAACCCAGCGACCGCCCGTGGCCAGGCACTCGACGCATCCTCCGGCCGTCGGCGGCGCGTCGATCTCCCCGTCGAGGTGGGTGCAGGTCGCCATGGTCGCCTCCTGTCTGGTCTCGCCGCGGCTCGGCGGCGGGAACGGTACCCAAACGCGGGAATTACACAGTTACAAATGGGTTGAGGAAGAAGACTCCCACCCCCCACGAGGTGTCTGATGCCCGAGACCGAGACTCTCACGCTGCCCGTCCTCCCGCTGGCCAACGGCGCCGTCCTCCCGCAGATGGTCGTCACGATCGCGCTCGAGACGGACGAGGCCCGCGATGCCGCGCAGGCGGCCCGAGACGGCGACGGTCGCCTCGTGCTCGTTCCCCGGGCCGACGGTCGCTACTCGCGGATCGGGACGATCGCACGGGTCGAGAACGCCGGCGAGCTCGGCAACGGGTTCCAGGCGCTGGTCGTGCGCGGCCTCGCCCGTGCCCGGGTCGGTGTTGGGAGCCCGGGAGCGAGTGGTGCGCTGCACGTCGCGGTCGAGCCGCTCGACGAGGGCGTCGCCGGACCCCGTGCCCGCGAGCTCGCGCGCGAGTACCGGGCCATGGTCGAGGAGCTGCTGGAGCAGCGCGGCCTGCGCCACCTCATCGGCATGATCCAGGGTGTCGACGAGCCCGGCGCGCTCGCCGACAGCGCGACCTACTGGCCCGATCTCGCACAGGAGCAGCGCATCGAGCTGCTGGAGACGATCGACGTCGAGGCGCGCCTCGAGCTCGTCATCGGTTGGGCGCGTGAGGCGCTCGCCGACACGCAGCTGCGCGAACGGATTCGTTCCGAGGTCGCCGAAGGGCTCGACGGCCAGCAGCGCGAGATGCTCCTGCGCCGCCAGCTCGACGCGATCCGCAAGGAGCTCGGCGAAGACGACGGCGACGAGGTCGCGGAGTACCGCACGCGTGTCGCCGACGCGGAGCTGCCCGACGACGTGCGTCTCGCCGTCGAGCGTGAGATCGACCGCCTCGAGCGGATGGGCCCGCAGAACCCCGAGCACGGATGGATCCGCACGTGGCTCGACACGATGCTGGAGATCCCCTGGGGCGTGCGTGCCGGTGAGCAGACCGATCTCGTCGAAGCGCGACGCGTGCTCGACGCCGACCACGAAGGTCTCGACTCGGTCAAGGACCGGATCCTCGAGTTCCTCGCCGTGCGCGGGCTGCGCAAGGCGCGCGACCTCGGCGCGGTCGGTGGGCGCGGATCGGGCGCGATCCTCGCGCTCGTCGGCCCGCCGGGTGTCGGCAAGACGTCGCTCGGCGAGTCGGTGGCGCGCGCGCTGGGCCGGCCGTTCGTGCGCGTCGCGGTCGGCGGTGTGCGCGACGAAGCCGAGATCCGTGGGCATCGGCGCACGTACGTGGGCGCGCGGCCGGGCCGGATCGCGCGTGCGCTCGCGGAGGCGGGTGCGATGAACCCGGTGGTGCTGATCGACGAGATCGACAAGGTCGGATCGGATTGGCGCGGTGATCCCGCGTCGGCGTTGCTCGAGGTGCTCGACCCGGCGCAGAACCACACGTTCCGCGACCACTACCTCGAGGTCGACCTCGACCTCTCCGACATCCTGTTCCTCGCGACCGCGAACGTGCTCGAGACGATCCCGGCTCCGTTGCTCGACCGCATGGAGCTCGTGACGCTCGACGGTTACACGGAGGACGAGAAGCTCGCGATCGCGCGCAACCACCTGCTGCCGCGTCAACGCGAGCGCAACGGCCTGACCCCCGACGAGCTCGACGTCACCGACGACGCGTTGCGAACGATCATCGCCGGTTACACGAGGGAAGCGGGCGTCCGCAGCCTCGAGCGCCAACTCGGCACGGTCGCCCGCAAGGCCGCCCGGAAGGTTGCCGAGCGGGACGGAGCGGGCAGGAGCGAACCCGTGGTCGACGAAACCGAGAAGGTCGTGGTCGACGAGGACGGGCTGAAGGAGGCGCTCGGTCGGGTGAAGTTCCGTGCCGAAGACGCCACGCGCGCTCCGGTGCCGGGTCTCTCGACCGGGCTCGCCGTCACGGGCGCCGGCGGCGACGTGCTCACCATCGAAGCGACGGCAATGGACGGTGAACCGGCGCTGAAGGTGACCGGCCAACTCGGCGCGGTCATGTCGGAGTCGGCGGAGATCGCGCTCTCGTTCGTGCGTTCGCACCGTGAGGAGCTCGGGATCGACGCCTCGGCGTTCGAGCACCGGCGCTTCCACGTGCACGTGCCTGCGGGCGCGGTGCCGAAAGACGGCCCGTCGGCGGGGATCACGATGACGACCGCGCTGGCCAGCCTGCTGACCGGGCGGCCGGTCCGGCCGGGTGTGGGCATGACCGGTGAGGTCACGCTCCAGGGCCGGGTGTTGCCGATCGGCGGGTTGAAGCAGAAGGTGCTCGCCGCGCACCGGGCCGGCCTCACCGACGTGGTGCTCCCACTCGACAACGAGGGCGATCTCGACGACGTGCCCGAAGCGGTGCGCGACGCGCTCCGGTTCCACCCCGTCGCCGACGTCCGCGACGTGTTGGCGATAGCGCTCGAGGATCCGGAGCCGGCGAGCGTTCAGCCATAGAGCTCGGTTGAAGCGCAGTGCCGCGACGAGGGAGCATGCGACCATGCAGACAGTTCAGGTAGTCCCCGCGAAGGACCGTATGCACACGCAGATCGGGTGGCTCGACTCGTACCACTCGTTCAGCTTCGGTGAGCAGTACGACCCGTCGAACACGCACCACGGTCTCCTGCTCGTGAGCAACGACGACCGCGTCGCGCCCGGCCGTGGGTTCTCGACCCACCCGCACCGCGACATGGAGATCGTGACCTGGGTGCTCGAAGGCGCGCTGCGGCACGAGGACAGCATTGGGACGAACGACGTGATCACGCCCGGGCTCGCGCAGCGCATGAGTGCGGGCTCGGGCATCCGTCACTCGGAAGTGAACGCGAGCGCGACCGAGCCCGTGCACCTGATCCAGATGTGGGTCGTGCCCGACACGACCGGGCTCACGCCCGAGTACGAGCAGACCGACGTGAGCGACCGGCTCGCGGCCGGCGGGCTGTTTGCCCTCGCGTCGGGCGGGCGGGAGCCCGATGCCGCGATCACGATCCACCAACGTGACGCGACGCTGTGGGTCGGCCGGCTCGCGCCCGGGGAGGAGACGACGATTCCCGACGCGCCGTTCGTGCACGTGTTCGTCGCCGTCGGGTCGGCGAGCTTCGGGCCGGACGCGCAGCCGCTCGCGGAGGGCGACGCCGTGCGGCTCACCGACGCGGGCGCACTCGGCCTCCGGGCCGGGCCCGACGGCGCCGAGATCATCGTCTGGGAGACCCACGCCAGCGTCGCCTGATCGGGCGCCGCCATGGTGACCGCCACGCTCGAGGCCCGCACCTCCGGTTGGACAACGACCGGAGGCGCGGATCTGGAGCCAGTGGGCAACAGCAGGCGTGAATGGACGTCGGATCGGGCAACTCCCCCGACACGCTAGGTACGGTTCGGACGTGCTTCGCTCGCGAGTTGCTCGCGTCCGGCGCCGTCGACCTTCGTCGACGTCAGACCCCGCCGCCGTTCAGCCGACAGCGGTCGAGGTGCGGCGGAGCCATCGTCGACGGACCCTGGTGTTGTTACCAATCGTCGCTCTCGGCGTGTGGGCTGCGTTCTTTACGGCTGCGACGACGCGTTACGCACTCGCGGAGTCGCCGGACTCCGCCGTCTATCTCGGGACGGCCAACAACCTTGTTGGGGGTCACGGGCCGACGGTGCCCTTCACGCACGTTTGGGACAGGTACTCGATCTCGGCGGCGCTGCGATTTGATCGCCAGGTCCCGTCAGCGCACTTTCCGCCGGCTTATCCCGTAGCGCTCGCCGCGTTGTCGGGTCCTGCGGGCGGCACCGAGGGTGCCGCCCGGGTGCTCAACATCTTTCTCGCGGGCCTCAACGTGTTCTTGGTCGGTGCCCTCACCGCGCGCATGACGGCGTATCGATCCGTCGTTGTCGCGCTCATCCCTCCAGCGCTGTTGCTGTTCTACCCGGACTCGCGTCCGTCCGTCCTCGAAGGCTACGGCTGGCTGCTCGCGTACCGGACGGTCGCCAGCGAACCACTCTTCTACGCCTTCTTTGCCGGTTCGTTGATCGCCACGGCGCTGGCGATCACCAGTGCTGAGTCCCGGCGCTCCTTGACGCTCAGCCTTGCCGCGGTTCTCGCGGGCGGCGCCCTGCTCACTCGCTACGTCGGGATCGCCGCGATCGCGACGGCGAGCATCGCGCTGGTCTGTCTCGACCGTTCCAGGCCGATCGCGGCGCGGCTTCGCCGCGCGACGATCTTCGCCGCTCTGGCCAGCGCCCCGACGCTCTTGTTCCTCGGCTGGTCAGACGTGCGCGGTGGAGGTGGCGCGCGAGTAATCGCATACCATCCGGTCGCGGGAACGCGCTCCGGAATCGTCGACTGGTTCGGACGATTCCTCTTTCCGCCGAGCTGGCCGTCCGGCCTACGCACCGCAGCCCTGGTTGCGATCGTCGTCGTCGTCGTCGTCAATGCCTGGTCGCGCTCTGCGCGCATCGTCGCGATGTGGCCCGAGGATGCAACGGCGACGGCCTTGATGAAGGTCTGCCTCGTTGCGCTCATCGGCTTCGTCATCGTTGTTGTCGTCACGCGATACACGTTGGACCGCAACGTCGCCGTCGACCCCCGAATCTTGTCACCCGCCCGAGAGATCTTCCTCGCCCTCGTTGTCGCTGTTCTCTATCGCGCTCTCTGCCCGTACGCGCGTCCGATCG
This sequence comes from Actinomycetota bacterium, assembly GCA_036787815.1. GTDB lineage: Bacteria > Actinomycetota > Acidimicrobiia > IMCC26256 > PALSA-610 > DATBAK01. The sequence continues at coordinate 15,504 of DAIQOP010000018.1, read as the reverse complement.
GCGCAGCGCTGACCCTCGGCCTCGCATGCACGCTGCTCATCCACTCCGGATGGCCACTCCAACGCGTCTGGATCGACAGCGGTCCCGTGGTCGCACCGATACAGACCCCGGTCGAACGCGCGTTGAGCGCAACTCCGTCCAACGCACTGCTCGTCAGCAACGCGCCCGACCAGGCCTATCTCGCGACCCGCCACGCCGCACTCGTCATGCCCAGCACCGTGGATTACCTCACCGGACACCCGAACCACGGCTTCCAACACGACCTCCAGGAACTCGCCGACACCCTCCGACGGCACGGCGGCTACGTGTTCTGGAAACAGACATTCGACCCAGTCGCAACCCCCGAACAGCTCGCCACCCACGTTCGCCTGCTCCTGATCGTCGGCGAACCGTCCGAAGCGCTCTATCAGGTCCTCCCGGGCTAGACGCACGTCCCGCGCGTTGGTTGCGGTCGGCCGTCGTGTGCGTCCGTCCGCCTGATCCAGCTGTGCATCGGGTGATCTGCTCAAGGCGGTCTGACCTCCGTCGATAGACCTAGGAGGTTCGGCAGGATCTTCCTGGAGTCTCCTTGCGTCGTCTTGGTCTCGTATCGAGGCTTGCCGTCCTGAGCGCGGTGTTGATCGGCGTGCTCGGACTCGTGCTCGCCCGGAGCATCGAGACCGGCATCACGAACCGCAATCTCGCCAGCGGCAGCCAGACCGCGGTCCTCGTGTCGCGGCTCGGCGTGCAGCCGAGGCTCACCCCAGCACAGCTTGCTCGCGGCCTCTCGGAATCCGAGGTGGCCGCGCTCGATCGCGCGTTGCGCGCCGGGTTCCTCGGGCGCGACGTCTCGCGCATCAAGATCTGGAGCCGCGACCTGCGGGTGGTGTACTCCGACGACGCGAGCCTCATCGGCCATCGCTTCCCGGCCAGCGACGAGCTCGCGAAGGCCCTCGAGGGCCAGACGGCCTCGGAGGTGAGCACGCTCACGCGCGCCGAGAACGCGCGTGACCACAGCGCCGACCACAAGCTGCTCGAGGTGTACACCCCGATCCAGTTCACCGCGGGCACGGCGCCGGCGGGAGCGTTCGAGATCTACCTGCCGTACGCGCCGATCGCTGCGGGCATCCACGACGACGTGTTGCGACTGTGGGTGCTGCTCGTCGCAGGTCTGATCCTGCTGTGGACCGCGCTGTTCCGCATCGTGCTCGGCGCGTCGAGGCGGCTCCAGGCGCAGTTGCGCCGCAACGAGTACCAGGCGTCGCACGATCCGCTCACCGAGCTCGTCAACCGCTCGCGCTTCGACGAGCAGACGACGGTTGCCTTGCGGGAGGCCGAACACGGTCGCGGCCATGTCGCGGTGCTGGTGATGGACCTCGATCGGTTCAAGGACGTCAACGACGTGCTCGGCCACGGGTTCGGCGATCTCGTCCTGCAGGAGTTGGCCCGAAGGCTGCAGCGCGCCGCGGGCGATGCGGTCGTCGCGCGGCTCGGCGGCGACGAGTTCGCGGTGCTCCTGCGTTCGGTCGAGAGACCGTCGGCCGCGCTCGACTTCGCACAGTGTCTCCTCGACGTGTTCCGTGAGCCGTTCACGCTCGATTCGCTGCCGGTGGAGCTCGAGGCGAGCATCGGCGTCGCGGTGGCGCCGGAGCACGGGACGAACGCGGCGGCGCTCATGCAACGGGCCGACATCGCGATGTACGTCGCCAAGCGCACCCACACCGGTGCCGAGCTGTTCGCGCTCGAGCACGACGGAAGCAGCCGCAGCCGGCTCACCATGCTCGGCGAGCTGCGCCGTGCGATCGAGAACGACGAGCTCACGCTCTACTACCAGCCGCAGCTCGAGCTGCGCACGGGTGCCATTCGAGGGTTCGAGGCGCTGCTGCGGTGGAACCATCCGGTTCGCGGGGTGATCGCGCCCGGCGAATTCCTCCCGTTGGCCGAGCACACCGGGTTGATGCGCCCGCTCACGCGACGCGTGCTCGAGCTCGCGGCGCGGCAGACGCGCGACTGGCGCGCGGTCGGTGTGGAGCTCCCGATCGCGGTGAACCTGTCGGCGTCGAACCTGCACGATGCGCAGCTTCCGAACTTCGTGACCGGTCTCCTCGATGCCGAGGGTCTGCCGCACGACGCGTTCAACTTCGAGATCACCGAGAGCACGATCATGCACGATTCGGTGCTGGCCATCGAGGTGGTGCGCGAATTGCGCCGGCTCGGCGCGCGCATCTCCATCGACGACTTCGGTACCGGCTACTCGTCGTTCGCGTATTTGCAGCAGCTCTCGGTCGACGAGATCAAGGTCGACATGTCGTTCGTCCTCGGCATGGTCGACGATCCCGACGACGCGACGATCGTGCGCACCACGATCGCGCTCGGTCACAGTCTGCGTCTCGAAGTCGTCGCCGAGGGTGTCGAGACACCGGAGGCGCTCGTCATGCTGCGCGAGATGGGATGCGATCTCGTGCAGGGTTACTGGCTCAGTCGCCCGATTCCCGGCCCCGAAGCGTTGGAGTTCTTGCGCCGCCACGGACGTGGAGCAACCAGGTCGGACCTCTGGTTCAGCTCGGCGCAGTAGCGCGCGCACCGAACCTGGGGTAGAGAGGGCGCATGCCCCGGGCCCGCAAGCCGGCCGAGCCGCTCTCGGAGTACCGCGCCAAACGCGACTTCGAGGCGACACCGGAACCCGCGGGTGTCGTGGAGGTGCCGCCGCCCGTCGAGCGCGCCCGATTCGTCGTGCAGGAGCACCACGCGCGCGCATTGCACTGGGACCTGCGGTTGGAGCACGACGGTGTCCTCCTCTCGTGGGCGGTCCCGAAGGGCATCCCGACGACGCCGAAACGCAACCACCTCGCCGTGCACACCGAAGACCATCCGCTCGAATACCTCGACTTCGAAGGCGACATCCCCGACGGCAACTACGGCGCGGGCACGATGCGGGTGTGGGATCGCGGTGAGTACGAGCTGCACGAGCTGCGCGACGACAAGGTCGTCGCGACGTTCCACGGTGAGCGGGTGAGGGGTCGGTACGCGCTGTTCCAGACCCACGAGCGCAACTGGATGATCCACCGCATGGATCCGCCGACGGATCCGACGCGCGTGCCGGTGCCGTCGGAGGTGCGCCCGATGTTGGCCACTCCGACGGCCGACGTGCCGAAGGGCGACGGTTGGGCGTGGGAGCTGAAGTGGGACGGCGTGCGCGCCATCGCAACCGTCGACGGCGGTCGGGTGCGACTGGCGAACCGCAACGGCGGCGACATCAGCCATCGCTATCCCGAGCTGCGCGCGCTCGGCCTCGCGCTCGGGAGCACGGAGGTCGTCGTCGACGGCGAGCTGTGCATCTTCGACGGGCCGAGGCCGGACTTCCAGCTGATCCAGCGACGCATGCACGTCGACGGCGAGCGCGAGATCCGGCGGCTCGCGGCGGAGCTCCCGGCCGTGTTCGTGATCTTCGACCTCCTCTGGCTCGACGGCCACTCGACGATGCCGTTGCCGTACTCGGAGCGGCGCCGGCTCCTCGTCGGTCTCGAGCTCGCAGGACCCGCGTGGCAGACGCCACCGCACGAGGTCGGCGACGGCCGCGCGACGCTCGATGTCGCTGAACGGTTCGGCCTCGAGGGCGTGGTGGCGAAGCGGCTCGATTCACCGTACGAGGCCGGCCGTCGTTCTCGCGCGTGGATGAAGTGGAAGCGCCTGCTGCGGCAGGAGCTGGTGGTCGGTGGTTGGCTGCCGGGAAGCGCCGGGCGAACCGGTCAGATCGGGTCGTTGCTCGTCGGCTACTACGACGAGGTCGGTGGCGGGGTGCTGCACTACGCCGGCCGTGTCGGTACCGGCTTCACGCAAGCAGAGCTGGCCCGTCTCGCGGCGGAGCTGGAGCCCTTGCGGCGCGCGGCGAACCCGTTCGCGACGCCGCCGGCAGGCCGGGCCAAGATCCCGAAGGAAGCCGTGTTCGTGGAGCCTCGCGTCGTCGTCGAGGTGCGGTTCACCGAGTGGACGGCGGGCGGTTCAGTGCGGCAGCCCGCGTACCTCGGCCAACGGGACGACAAACTCGCGACCGACGTCGTCCGCGAGCTACGGGCGTGATTCCGGTCGCCGGTTCCTGGCGATCGCGAGTGCCGCGGTGAGGTGCGAGAGGTGCGTGAGGCCCTGCGGGAAGTTGCCGAGCAGCGCGCCGGTCGAGGGGTCGAACTCCTCCGAGAACAGCCCGAGGTCGTTGCCGGCCGCCAACGCGCGGTCGAACGCCGCGTGCGCGTCGTCGAGCCGGCCTTGGTGTGCGAGGCACTCCGCGTACCAGAACGTGCACGCGACGAACGGCGCCTCGCCGCCGCGCAACCCGTCGGCCGTCGTGTAGCGCCGCACCATCCCGTCGTGCGTGAGGCGCTCGCCGATCGCGTCGACGGTGCGCACCATGCGCTCGTCGTTCCAGGCGACGAAGCCGAACGCGGGTAGCAGCAGGAGCGACGCGTCGAGGTCGGTGGAGCCGAACGCCTGGACGAACGTGCCCGTCCGCTTGCTGTAGCCGCGGCGCTCGATCGTCGCGCGCAGCTCGTCGCGCGCACTGCGCCACCGGTGCGTGGGTGCACTCCGCATGCATTCGCGCGCGAGCTCGAGGCCGCGATCGAGGGCGACCCAACACATCGCCTTCGACTGCACGAAGTGCCGGGGCTTGCCGCGGATCTCCCACATGCCCTGGTCGGGTTGCTTCCAGATCTCGGCCGCGCGGTCGACGAGGCTGCAGAGAAAGCGCCAGTAGTCGTCGTCGGGCGAGTGACCGAGCTCATGCCACCGCCACGCGAGATCGAGGAGCTCGCCGTAGACGTCGAACTGCTGCTGCGTCGACGCGCCGTTGCCGATGCGAACCGGGCGGGATCCGCGGTAGCCGTCGAGGTCGAGCTCGATCTCGGTCAGCCGGCGCTCGCCACCGATGCCGTACATGATCTGCAGTGAATCGGCCGAGCCCGCAGCACTCCGTTCGACGAATCGCCGGAAGCCGTCGGCCTCGCTCTCGGCACCGATCTCCGTGAGCGAGCGAACGGTGAAGTGCGAGTCGCGGATCCAGCTGAACCGGTAGTCCCAGTTGCGCGGGCCACCGATGCGTTCGGGCAGCGAGGTGGTGGGGGCGGCCGCGACGGCTCCGGTCGGCGCGTAGGTGAGGCCCTTGAGCACGATCGCGGAACGGCGCGCGCCCGCGGCTTCCGGGGCGTCGACGCGCGCGATCGTGCGGGCCCACGCGTGCCACCACGCGACCGTCTCGCGGACGCGGCGCTCGAGCTCGGTGGGGGAGTTGCGTTCGGGGATGTCGACGTCGATCTCCTCCGGGCGATACGACGTGATCGCGAGATGCAGCTGCTCACCCGCGGCGAGCGTGACGAAGCCGCCGATGTCGTGATTCCCGCGGCGCTCGACGTCGTGGTCGCACTGCACGAAGAGCGCGTCGTCGCCGCCGAGCGCGGTGAAGAGCCCCGGTTCGTGGCGGCGAACCCACGGCGCCACCTCTCCGTAATCGAACCGGGGGCACACCTCGACCTCGAAGCGCATGCTGCCGCGCGTCACCTCGAGCACCCGCAGCAGTTGTTGCCGGGGATCCAGCCGTCCGCCCTTGCGCATGGCGAAGCAGTCGGTCAACCGGGCTTCACCGGCCCGCGTGCGAAACGTGGTCTCGAGCACCAGCGTGTCGTCGAGGTAGGCACGCCGGATCTCGTGGGCCTGGGTGGGGCGGATCGAGCAGAAGCCGCCGCGTTCCCAGTCGAGGATGCGGCCGAAGGTGCTGCTGGCGTCGAGGCGGGGCATGCAGCACCAGTCGATGCTGCCGGTCCGCGACACCAGAGCGACGGAGTGGCAGTCGGAGATGAAGGCGTACTCGCCGATGGGCGGATACCAGTCGGGGTCGGTCACGACCCACGGTCTACATCGTGTCGCGCCCCCAAACCCCAGCATCCGGCCCCCTCGCCCGCCCCCATCGGGCAACTGATCGACCAAGATGACGCGAAATGTCGCCCCGGTCGATCAGTTCGCCGGGTTGGGGGAGGCGACAGGGTGGGATTCAGGGCGTACGGTCTGAGCGTGGGAGACCGACGGGAAACGCGACGAGACCGGCGAATCGGAGACCGACGCGGCGGCGATCGTGCGCACGTTCGGGTCATCTCGCCCCCACTGCTCGTGGTCACGGCATCGCTCGCCGACGCCGGAGCGGCCGAACAGCGCTTCGGATCGATCGCCGACCTCACGGTGCTGGGCGTCTTCGGCCGGCCGGCCTCACCCGCGGTGGTCGACCTCCGCTCGCCGGGGCCCGCCGTCGTGCGATCGGAACCGGCCACCGCGTTGTCGCTCGACCGGGCACCCGGTGAGCGGACCGCCACGAAGGCGATCGGCCTCCTGATCGCGGAGACGATCGAACGCACGGGCGCGTCGACGGTCGCGGTCGGCTTGGGTGTTCGGGGCGGCGACGAGCTCGAAGCCTGCGACGCCGCGCTGCTGTCGCGGCGGCGGGCCCGCAAGGGAATTCGCTGGATCGTCTACGCCGGCGGGGATCCCCTCGACACCGGCCGCGTCGCGCGGCGCCGCATGTTCCTGCTCGTCCGCGGCATCCGCCTCGCACCGGTGGTGCTGTTCGACACGCCCGACGCCACCGCCGACCCGGTGCAGTTCTGGGAAGTCCGTTCGTAGCACCGGCCGCCCGGGGTCGGCGCGCGTGCCACGATGGTCCGGTGGACGCGACGAGAGTCGACCGGTGGCTCTGGGCCGTGCGCATCTACAAGACCCGTGCGGCCGCAACCGAGGCGTGTCGTGGTGGCCACGTGCGGGTCAACGACCGGCCCGCGAAACCCGCGACGACGGTGCGCGTCGGCGACCGTGTCGCCGCGCAGGCGCACGGTCGACCCCGCGTGATCGAGGTCGTCCGGGTGATCGAACGGAGAGTCGGCGCGCCGATCGCCGCCGAGTGCATCGTCGATCACAGCCCGCCGCCCCCGCCGCGCGAGTTGGCGCAGCCGTTCGCCGACCGCGATCCGGCGACCGGTCGCCCCACCAAGCGTGAACGCCGGCAACTCGATCGGTTACGACCCCGCTGAAGGGTGTGTCAGCGCTCGCCGAGGTCGGGGACGAACGAGCAGAGCCGCACACGGTGGCCGGTCACGGTGACCGGCTCGACGTGCATGGTGTGGCCCGCCGCGGGCTGGCCGCAATCGACCGGCGCACCCAAGTCGTTGCGGATGCGCGATCGGCCCTGCACCTGCACGGTCCACCCCAAGCCGGTGGTGGAATCGATCGCATCCGCGGCGAACGCGACGACCGCGTTGTCGGCGGTGCGCCCGACGTACGAGTAGTGCCCGAGGCAGATCGCGAGCGCGTCGCCGTCGACGTAGTACTGCACGGGGAGGATCGCCGGCAACGCGCTGATCGAAAGCCCCAGCCGACCGAGCGAGATGCTCTTCAGCCGTTCCCAGCACTCCGACGTGGCCATCTCGTCGGGGTCGGCGCGTTCCATCCGGGCAAGGTACGGCCGCCCGGGCTCGCCCCGTAGGGACTTAGGTCCCGAAAGGGACCGACCTTCGGCTCGCGCCTTCTCATGAGAGGCGCCTTGCAGGGCGCGGGTCAGAGATCGAGCGTCACCGTGAGCTGGGCACCTTCCAGCGCGAGCAGATAGCGCTTGCGATCGATGCCGCCGCCGTAGCCGGTGAGACTGTGATCGCTGCCGATCACGCGATGGCAGGGCACGACGATGGCCAGCGGATTGCGCCCGTTCGCCTGCCCGACGGCGCGCACGGCGTTCGGCCGGCCGACGGAGCGGGCGATATCGGCGTAGCTCGCGGTGGCGCCGTACGGAATCGCGCGCAATGCGTGCCATACGTCGAGTTGGAAGGCCGTCCCCTGCGGCGCGAGGTCGAGCTCGAACTCGTGACGCGTCCCGGCGAAGTACTCGTCGAGTTGGCGGACGGTCTCGGCGAGCACGCCCCGGGGAGCGTCGTCGGGAGCCGCAGCGGTCGGTGGACCGGCGTCGCTTTCGGGCGCGTCGGTGAACTCGAGACGACACAGGCGATCGTCTTCGTCGGCGACGAGGGTGAGCACTCCCACCGGGCTCGATCGGATCGTGTGGCTGTTCATCGTGATGTCCTCTCGTTTGCGTCGAAGATCGACCGGTGGCCCGTTCGTGCACGGGTCACCGGGAAGCGGGCGCCGCCGCAGGCAGATGGCTCACCGGGTGATCGAGCGCGCCCCACAGGTACTGCACCGCGTACGACCGCCACGGACGCCACCGCTCCGCGTGCGCGCGGAGCCCTGCCGCGTCGACGGGGAGCTCGAGCATGCGGGCCGCGGTGACGACACCGAGATCGCCGGCGAGGAACGCGTCGGGATCCCCGGCCGCGCGCATCGCGATCGTCGAGGCGGTCCACGGACCGATCCCCGGGAAGGCGACGAGTCGTTCGACGAGCTCGGCCCGGTCGCAGCTCTCGTCGATCGTGAGCGTGCCGTCGGCGAGCGCGGTCGCGAGGGCGCGGAGCGTGCGGGCACGCGTCGCCGGCATCGCCAAGGTCGCGGTGTCGGCATCGGCCACGGCGGCGGGCTCGGGAAAGCAGTGCGTCAGGGTGCCGTCGGAGCTCGCGAGCGGCTCGCCGTACGCGAGCACCAGGCGGGCGGCGTGCGTGCGGGCGCTGCGCGTCGACACCTGTTGACCGAGCACCGCGCGCAGTGCGAGCTCACCGGGATCGACCGTGCGGGGCACCCGCCGCCCGGGCGCCTTCGCGACGAGCGGTGCCAGCACGTCGTCGCGCGCGAGGTGGGCGTCGACCGCGACCGGATCGGCGTCGAGATCGAGGAGCCGGCGGCAGCGGTTGACGGCCGCGGTGAGATCGCGCAGATCGCCCAACGTGAGCCGGCAGCGGACGTGGTCGACGCGCGGCACGAGCTCCACGATCCCGTGGCCGTGCGGGAGCCGGAGTGCCCGGCGGTACGTGCCCGTCTCCGGTACGTAGTCCTCGACGCCGGGCACCGCGGTGGCGACGAGATGTGCGAACACGCCCTCCACGTTGAAGGGTTCGCGGAGTGGGAGACGCAGGTCGATCCCGCCCGCGACGGGCGGTGCACCGCGATCGCGACGGCGGGCGCGGGTGCGCAGGTCGCTCGGCGTCGTCGCGAAGACCTCCTGCACCGTCGCGTTGAACTGGCGGACGCTCGAGAAGCCCGCGGCCCACGCGATCGACGCGAGATCGAGGCTGGTGGTCTCGATGAGCAGGCGCGCGGTCTGCGCGCGCTGCGCCCGGGCCAGCGCCAACGGGCCCGCACCGACCTCGGCCCGGAGCTGGCGTTGTATCTGACGCACGCCGTATCCGAGCCGGCTCGCCAGCCCCGTGACCCCTTCGCGGTCGACCACGCCGTCGGCGATGCACCGCATCGCGCGGGCGACGAGATCGGCACGCACGTCCCATTCCGGCGAGCCGGGGCTGGCGTCGGGGCGGCACCGCTTGCAGGCACGGAAGCCGGCTTCCTGCGCGGCGGCGGCGGTGGGAAGGAACCGCACGTTCTCGGGCTTGGGCAGCATCGCGGGGCAGCTGGGCCGGCAGTAGATGCCGGTGGAGGTGACCGCGGTGACGAACCATCCGTCGAAACGGGAGTCCTTGCTCTGCAGAGCGCGGTAGCAGCGGTCGAAGTCGTCGATCACCCCCGAAGCAAACCACGATTCGCGCGCCCCGGCTGGCGGAAATACGACATCGACGCCGGGTGGTCGACGGCGGCTCGCGGCGAGGGCGAAACTGTGGGTCGCGAAGAGGGAGTGAGCACCGAGCACCCGGTAGGGAGGAGCCCGCGCACATGATGCTCAGCTGGGATCAGGCCGCCGTGCTGGCGTTGCTCCTGGCCTTGGTGGGCGTCGCCGTGCGGCCGGGCGGGCGCCACTGGCTCTCCGTGGCGACGGCGGTGTGCCGGGAGACCGCGCTCGTGCTCGCGTTGTTCTCGATCTGGCAGCTCGCCGGCCGCCTCTCCCTGCTCCAGGTCGACGGGGCGCGCGGCCACGCGCTCTGGGTCTGGCATGTCGAGCGGGCCGTGCACCTGCCGAGCGAGGTGACGCTCCAGCGCGTGTTCCTGCCCCACCCGCTGATCATCAAGGCCTTCAACGTGTACTACGCGACGGTGCACTTCCCGGCCCTCATCGTCTTCCTGATCTGGTTGTTCGCCCGGCACCGCGAGCACTACGCGGCGGTGCGCAACACCGTCGCGATCCTCACTGCCGCGTGTCTCTTGATCCAGCTGATCCCCGTCGCACCGCCACGCATGTTCGGGCAGCTCGGGTTCGTCGACACGGCGCTGCGCTACGGCCAGTCGGTGTACGGCGCGGTCGGAAGCGGCTTCGCCGATCAGCTCTCGGCCATGCCGTCGGTGCACGTCGGGTGGGCGGTGCTCATCGGGGTGTTCGTCGTGCGCATCAGCCGGAACCCGTGGCGGTGGATGGTGCTCGTGCACACCACGCTCACGATCGTGATCGTCACCGTGACCGCCAATCACTGGTGGCTCGACGGCATCGTCGCGGTGATGCTGCTCGGCATGGCGGTCGTCGCCGAACGCTCCAGCCGGGCGGTCGTCATGCGAGTGCGGGCCCGCACCGTGCTCTCTCCGGTGATGGTGTCGGCCCGATCCGTGGCGCCGGCTTCGGAATGACCGGGTCGCCGGCGATCTCGAAGCGCGACTGAGGCAGCCCGGAGAGGCACTGTGGTGTGCGAGCGTGAGACGATCGCGCCATGACCACAACGGGAAGACTCGAAGGCAAGATCGCGGTCGTCACCGGCGCCGGAGGGGGGCTGGGGGCGGCGATGAGCACACACTTCGCGGCGGAAGGCGCCGTGGTGGTGTGCCAGGACCTCGACGCGGCCGCGGCGGGTCGCACCGTCGACGCGATCGCGGCACTGGGCGGTCCTGCCGCGACCGCGTGGGCGTGCGACGTGTCCGACAGCGCGGCGATCAACGCGATGTTCGACGACGCGCAGGGCCGCCACGGTGTCGTCGACGTCCTCGTCAACTGCGCGGGCGTCGACCGCACCCCCGGCGACGGATCTCGCGAGGGGAACACCGGTTCCGACGTACAGGTCGCGGTCATGAGCGACGACGGTTGGCAGCGCATGCTCGACATTCATCTCAACGGCGCGTTCTTCTGCACCCGCGCGTTCGTGAGCCGCCTCGTCGAAGCCGAGCAGGGCGGTTCGATGATCTGCATCTCGAGCATCGCGGGGCTGGCCGGTTGGGGGCCCGTGCACTACGCGACGGCGAAGGCCGGTCTGCTCGGGCTGGTGCGGAGCGTCGCCCGCTTCTGTGGCCCGCTGGGAATTCGCGCGAACGCGATCTGCCCGGGCGTGATCGACACACCGATGAGCGCGTCGGTCTCGCCGCAGATGATCGCGGGCCTGAAGATGCTGACGCCCCTCGGCCGCATCGGGGAGCCTTCCGACATCTCGGCGGCGGCCGTGTACCTCGCGAGTGACGAGAGCAGCTTCCTCACGGGCGAGACGATCTCACCGAACGGTGGTCTCGTGATCGGCTGACGGGCGGCACGTGAGCCGTGCTCGCGTGTGACGTCTGCTCGGGCTCGCTCGACTCCGCCGTGAACATCTCACCGATTCCGGTGAGATCGAGCACCCGTTGGACCGCAGGCTGCGCGTCGCGCAGCACCACGCGCGAGGCGAAGGGCGCGCAATCGCTGCGGACGTCGAGTAGGGCCCGCAGGCCCGACGAGTCGCAGAACGACAGGTCGGTGAGATCGAGCGTGACGACGTTCGGTCGCGCGCTCGCCGTCCAGGCGTGGATCTGTCGGCGCGCGGCCTCGGCATTCGAGACGTCGATCTCGCCCGACAGCTCGATGGTGACCGAATCCCAGTGCGGGACGCGACGCAGCTCGAGCGTGGCATCGACGGTGTGTGCGTCGTGGTCCACCAGCATGCCGTCACCGTACGGGAGGTGGGGTGGCCCCTCAATCACCCGTCCGTGTGATTCGAGCGGGCCGGCCCGGGGTATGAACGTGGACGATGGACCAGGTCTTCGTCGCGCTCGCGAACGATTACGAGATCGTGTTGGAGGGGCTCCGGGCTCTGCTCGCCCGCTACGCGGGCCAGGTGACCGTCGTCGAGGAAGCCGTGGGGCATCCGCCGCGCCGGAGGGTCGACATCACGTTCTTCGACACCTACGGGGCCGAGACCGACATCGAGGCGCGCGTCGCCGAGCTCGCGGTCGATGCCACCAACGGTCGGGTGATCGTGTTCAGCTTCTCCGACAACCCGGAGTTCGTCGACCGGGTGTTCGCGGCCGGCGCCCACGGCTTCATCGCCAAGTCGGCATCGGGCGAGCAGATCATGGAAGGGCTCAGAGCCGTGGCACGCGGCGAGAGGGTGGTCGTGCGGCGCCGCCAGCGGGCGACAATGGACGACTCCGTCAGGTGGCCGGGCCGCGTCGAGGGTCTCACCGAGCGGGAGAGTGAGCTGCTCGCGCTGCTGCCCACGGGCATCTCCAACCGTGAACTCGCGCAGCGTCTGTTCGTGAGCGAGAACACCGTGAAGTCGCAGCTGCGGGGGCTGTTCGCCAAGCTCGACGTGAGAAACCGTACGCAGGCGGCGACCATGGCCCGCGGCGGATTGCTCGGGGTACGCCACACGAGTGCCGGGAACGGCCCGGGCAACACCGGGTTCGCCAACCGCTGATCCCAACGGCGACGTGTCAAGCTTGCGGCGATGTCCGCGAGCGAGCGCACGGTTCCCGCGGATCGACTGCCCTCCTGCGGCCCGATCCCGGGCGGCGCCGCACCCGGCTCGACCGTGCCCCGGTGGATGAGCCTCGGGATCTTCGCGTCGCTGGCGGTCATCGTCGGCTTCGGTCTCGTGGGCCTCGCGCTCGCCGACGCGGGTCTCTTCTTCCCGGTGCTCGTCGCGCCCGTCGGCGCGGCCGCGTCGCTCGCGTTGTTCCGGGCCGCCCGCCCCCGCGCGCTCGAAGCGGCTCGATCGGTCGACGCGCTCCCGGCGGCCGGTGCGATCGCCGTCGCGGCCGGGTCGCTCGTCGTCAACCTCCTCCATTCCGCGCAGCATCTGCTCATCGATCGCGATCCCGGTGCGTACCTCAACACCGGGCGGTGGCTCGCGAGCCACCACGGGCTCGTGTTCGACGCACGGGTCGGCGCATTCACGACCGTCACCGGGCTGAAGTACAGCTCGCCCGCCGTCTACGGGCACGGCCGGTCGATGCACTTCCAGTTCTCCCACCTGCTCGGCGCGCTGCTCGCCGAGGCTCGCTGGGTCGGTGGCGATCGTCTGATGTTCGCGTTCACGCCGATCATCGGTGCGGTGTCGATCGTGGTGTTCTACGCGCTGGCGTGCCGGTTCGTCCGCCCGACGCTCGCGCTCGTCGCCACCGTGGCGTTGGCCGTCAACGTCGTGCAGCTGCACTTCTCGCGCGACGCGTATTCGGAGGTCGTCGTGCAGTTGGTGCTGCTCGGCAGCCTCTGGGTGCTCGGCCTCTCGCCGCTCGACCGATCGCGTGCGATCTTCGCCGGGGTTCTGCTCGGAACCACGGTCGCCGCGCGCATCGACGGGCCGCTGTACGTCGCGGTGATCCCGGTGCTCGTGGGCATCGTCGCGGAACGTCGCGAGAGCCACGCCGGCGCCTACGACGACGATCTACGACCGGATACCGTGACGCGTTTCGCGTTCGCGACGTCGGCGGTTGCCGTGCTCGGGCTCGTCGATGTGTGGCTGCGGGCTCCCGAGTACGCGAGCTTGGTGGGGGCGCGGGTGATCGAGGAGTACGCCGGGCTCGTCGTGGTCTCGATCGTCGCCGTCGTTGCCGGTCGCCGGGTCGCGCACTGGCATCCGCGCTTCGCCGACTCCCGCCGGCTGCCCACGATTGCCGGTGGCGCGTTCGCGACGCTGCTGTTCGTGCTGTGGTTCGTGCGCCCGCACCTGCAGCACATCAGCGGCAAGCCGATCGCGCTCGTCGCGAACATCCAGGCCGCCCACGGGCTGCCGATCGACAGCGGTCTGCGGTACTTCCAGAACGCGATGCAATGGCAGGCGTGGTACATCGGTCCGCCCGCGCTCGCGGCAGGAATCCTGGGTATCGGCGTGCTGATCCGGGAAACGATCCGGAAGGGTTCGATGCTCACGTGGACACTCGTCGTGTGTTTCGTCGTCGTCGCGACGGTCTACGTCTGGAACGCGAACATCACGCCCGATCAGCTGTGGGTCATGCGGCGCTACCTGCCGATCGTGATCCCCGGGTTCGTGCTCTTCGCGGCCGTGTTGATCGAGCGCGCGATCTGGCGCTACGCGGGGTTGGCACTTCTGCCGGCCGCCGTGCTCGCCGTGCTCCTCGTGGCGTGGCCGGTCTCGGCCACCGTTCCCGTGCGCGACGAGACGACGCAGCCCGGCATGCTCGGAGCCGTCACGTCGACGTGTCGTGCGCTCGGTCCGCGTGCCGCAGTCGTGGTGCTCAACCGGGGGTCGCCGCTGTACCGGCAGATCCCGCAGGTGCTGCGCGGGTACTGCAACGTTCCGGTCGCGACGCGTACCGACGACTTCGACGACACGCAGTTCGCGGCGCTGGCTCGACGGTGGCGCACCGAGGGTCGCGTGCTGAAGGTGTTCGCGACGAACACCGGGCGCATCACGCAGATCTTCCCCGGCGTGCATCAGCGCGTCGTGGCGACTCCGAGCAACGACTCACTGCTGGATCAGACCCTCGACCGACCGCCGCGGCACTACATCTCGCGCCTCGACTCGTTCGTGATCGCGACCGTTCCGGTCGGCTCGCCGTAAGGTCGGGGCGAGCCGGCGCTCAGGGCGTCGAGCCGCTCGTGGGGCAGGAGGGCTCGTGGTGCAGCAGCGTCGTCTCGATGACGATGCGCCCCCGGCCGCGCGAGACGATCTCGGTCCACGGCCCCTTCGACGGGCCGACGCAGGCCGGCCCGGAAGCGACGTTCCACGCGGGGGTGTAGCGCACGCGGATGATCGTGGTGCCGGCGCCGGTGGCATCGATGACCATCTGATCGGGGTGCAGCGAGACGAGGTGCGCGGGGCCCGTGGTCATGCCCGGCGAGCCGACCACCTTCCACAGCCTCCAATGCGCGTTGTGCCACGCGAGATGGAGGTAGCTCGGGTTCGCTTCGATCAATCGTGCCTCGGCGTGCGCGGAGTAGTCGAGGTTGATGTCGGGCAACGCGACCCAGGTCACGCCGGAGTCGTCGAGCCAGGTGCGGTAGGTCGCCGGCGTGAGCAGCGCGGTGTCGTAGAACAACGGGTTGTCGTTCATGTCGGCCTGGCGCTCCCAACCGCGGGCGAGGGGTACGCGGGCCGCGACGTACGCGGCTTCCCAATGGCTGCTCGTGAACGGGATCTCGACGCGGCCGATCGCGGGTTGGTGGGTGAGCTCGGTGATGAGCGGTTGGTAGTAGGCGAGCCCACTCGCCGTTTGGTTCTGGTTGCTGGCGACGATCGCCGACAGCGCGGGGCTCCACTGCCAGATGAGCAGCGGAACCGCGAGCAGCACGAGCGCGCGCCGTCG
>DAIQOP010000195.1:0-7369 GCA_036787815.1 Actinomycetota bacterium | reverse complement strand
GAGATCACAGACTTCGGCGACGAGTTCGGGTACCCGATCGCGATCAAGGCCGCGTACGGGGGCGGCGGCCGCGGCATGAAGGTCGTGCAGCACGCCGACGAGGCCGTCGGCGCGTTCGAGTCGGCCTCTCGCGAGGCGCAGGCGTACTTCGGCCGGCCCGAGGCCTACCTCGAGCGCTACCTCACGCGGCCGCGCCACATCGAGGTGCAGGTGCTCTGCGACAAGCACGGCAACGGCGTCTACGTCGGCGACCGCGACTGCTCCACGCAACGGCGGCACCAGAAGCTGGTCGAAGAGGCACCTGCGCCGGGCCTGACGCCCGAGACGCGCGCCGCGATGGGTGAGGCGGCGGTGAAGGTTGCGCTGGCGTGCGGATACGTGAACGCCGGTACCGTCGAGATGCTGTTCCAGGACGGCGAGTTCTGGTTCCTCGAGATGAACACGCGGCTCCAGGTCGAGCACTGCGTCACCGAAGAGGTGAGCTCGCTCGACCTCGTCGCCGAGCAGATCGCGATCGCCTCGGGCGAGAAGCTCTCGATCACCCAGGCCGACGTGTCGCTCCAGGGCCACGCGATCGAGTGCCGGATCAACGCCGAGAACCCGGCGAAGAAGTTCCTGCCGTCGCCGGGAACCATCACGAGGCTGCGGCTCCCCGACGGTCCGGGCGTGCGCTGGGACGGCGGCTACGAAGAGGGCGACACCGTCTCGCAGTACTACGACAACCTCATCGGCAAGCTCGTGGTGCGAGCCCCCGATCGCGATCGGGCGATCGCCCGGATGCTGCGCGCGCTGCGCGAGCTCGAGATCACCGGCGTGAAGACCACCACTCCCGCACACCTCGCGCTCGTCGGCCATCCCGACTTCGCAGCCGTCGCGCACTCCACGAAGTGGGTCGAGGACGAGCTCGACTCGGCGCTGTTCGTCGAGGCGGCGGCGCCGGTGGGCGCGCCGGCCGGGGGCGAGGGTCGCCCCGCGCTCGTGGAGCGCACGTTGCCGGTCGAGGTCGACGGCAAGCGCTTCACGGTGAAGGTCTGGGTCGACGACGTCCCGCTCGCGGCTTCCGCCGGTGCGACCGCGCGCGCCACCCGGCCGCGTGCCGCGGCACGCGCGTCGACCGCGGGCGGTGTCGGTGGTGGCACCGTCGCCGCGCCCATGCAGGGAACGATCGTGAAGGTGCTCGTGGCCGTGGGCGACACGGTCGAGTCCGGTCAGGCGCTCCTCGTGCTCGAGGCGATGAAGATGGAGAACCACATCAACGCCGAGAAGTCCGGCACCGTTGCCGAGATCAGCGTCGCGACGGGCGACACGGTCGGTACCGGCGACGTGCTCGTCGTCATCGAATAGTCCGGCCGCCGCGGCCGGCTCGCCCGCTACCTTCTCTGCGTGCTCCCACTCCTCGTCGTCGACGCGTTCACCGCAGAGCCCTTCGGCGGCAACCCGGCGGCGGTGTGCTTCCTCGACACCGAGCGCGACCCGTCGTGGATGCAATCGGTCGCCGACGAGATGCACCTCTCGGAGACGGCGTTCCTGCTTCCCCTCGGGACGAGTTGGTCGCTGCGGTGGTTCACACCGACCGTCGAGGTGGATCTCTGCGGCCACGCGACCCTGGCCGCCGCGCACGCGCTCTGGGAGACCGGCCGGGCTCCCGAGTCGACGCGCCTGCGGTTCGCGACCCGCAGCGGCCCCCTCTACGCGGAGCGCGCCGACGACCTCGTCGAGCTCGACTTCCCGGCGAAGGTCGCCGAGCCGGCCGACGCGCCGAGCGGGCTGCTCGACGCCCTCGGCGCCGAGTCCGTGGTCGCGGTGCTGCGCAACGAGTTCGACTACCTCGTCGAGCTTCGCGACGACGCGGCCGTGGTCGCGCTGTCCGTGGATCACGGAGCGCTGCTGGGCGTGCCGGCTCGCGGCGTGATCGTCACCGCCGGAGCCTCGTCGGATCGTGACGCCGACTTCGTCTCCCGCTTCTTCGCTCCCGGATCCGGCGTCGACGAGGACCCGGTCACCGGTTCGGCCCACTGCGCGCTCGGCCCCTTCTGGGGTGAGCGGCTCGGCCTCACCGAGCTCACCGGCTACCAGGCGTCGAAGCGGGGCGGCACCGTTCGGGTCCGGCTCGACGGCGACCGGGTCGTCCTCGGCGGCCACGCGGTCACGGTGCTGCGCGGCGAGCTCGACGCGTAGGCCGCCACCTCGGAGGGCGGCCCGATCAGAGCGGGAGCCGCTCCCCGGGGGTGGCGGCGTCGATGGCCGCGGGCGTCGCGAGCTCGAGGCTCACGACGAGCGACTCGAGCGCGGCGGCCCAACTCTCGTAGTACGGACGATCGGGAGCCTCGGCGACGGCGGCGATCAGCCGCAACCGGAAGGCGTCCCACGGCAGCCCGAGCTGCTCCACCAGGGCGACGGCCAGCGCGAACACCCGGCCCTCCCACGGCGACGCGAACACCAGCTCACCGTTGTCACGCGGCGGAGCGGCCGTGCCCTGCATCGTCGCGATCTCGTCGGGGAGCGCGGTCACAACCGCTCCACCCCGATCATCGAGTCACGGGTGACCACCGAAGCGAGCTCTTCCTCCGACATGCCTTCGGTGCCGGCGGGGCGCTCGGGAAGCACGAGGTAGCGCACCTCGGCGCTCGAATCCCAGACCCGGATCTCGACGTCGTCGGGCACGACCGTGCCCATCTCCGCGAGCAGCGCGCGGGGCTCGCGCACCGCGCGCGAGCGATAGGCCGGAGCCTTGTACCAGGCCGGCGGCAGACCGAGCGTGGGCCACGGATAGCACGAGCACAAGGTGCACACGACGAGGTTGTGCACCTCGGGTGCGTTCTCGACGACGACCATGTGGTCGCCCTCCGGTCCACCGAAGCCCAGCTCGGCGATCGCCGCGGTGCCGTCGGTGAGGAGGCGTTCGCGGTACGCGGGATCCACCCACGCGCGCGCCACCACGCGGGCGCCGTTGAGCGGGCCGAGGTTGTGCTCGAAGGTGTCGACGATCGCGTCGAGCACGGCGGAGTCGAAGAGCCCCTTCTCGATCAGCACCGCTTCGATCGCCGCGACGCGCGCCTCGATGGGCGCGAGCGGCTCGGGACGGTGCTCGTGCTCGTGTACGTGCTCGTGTACGTGCTCGTGCCCGTGATCTCCGCTCACCGGTCCTCCTCGAGGTAGCGCTCCCACAGATCGACGTTGACCGTCTCGCCGGGAGCCGCGCCGTCGCCCCAGAGCTCGTGTGCGGCGAACCGCACCGAGTAGGTCGGATCGGTGACCTTCGTGCCGCCGTGCGCCTCGGCATCGGGGAGGTTGTACGCCCCGTCGAAGCGGTCGACGACCCCTCGCCTGCCCTGCACGTACCGGGGCGCGCGCGTGTGCCCGAGCGGATGCCACTCGCGAACCCGGACCCGGTCGCCGACGGCGAAGCGCGGTTCGGTCTTCGGTGGCGCGCTCGGCGGCGCGGTGCCGCGGTCGGGGCGCGACAACGGGAAGCCGCCGCCGGCGCGTTGCTCCAGCTCCTGCTGCGTGACGACACCGGCCTCGACCGCGAGCGTGGTCACGCCCGTGAGCCAGTGCTCGTAGTACGTCGAGGTGAGGTAGTGCGCGGGATCCATGCGCTCGATGCTGTGCCGGAACCCGCCGCCGCCGGGATTCAGCGCAATGAGCACCGCGAGGTTCACCCGGAACGCGCGGCGTTCCCAATCGGCGTGGAACACCGGCTCGGCGGCCTCGCGCTCGACCGGGCCGAACCCCTGGACTCCACCGAGGTCGTGCATGCCGTCCATCTCGTGCTCACTCCGTGAGAGCCCGCGGCTACGAGGTCGTGGGTCGTGAACGATGCCAGGCGAGTTGGGCAAGGATGCCATCAGGGAGCGAGACGCGCGGCTCCCAGCCGAGCAGCTCGCGGGCGCGGTCGATCGCGCCGCCGTTGCGGCGTGAATCACCGGGTTCCGCCGGGCGCGCCTCCACCTCGACGGGCGCGCCCGCGAGGTCGCCCACCAGCACGATGAGCTCGGCGAGCGTGATCTCGGCGCCACCGGCGAGGTTGACGATCGAGCCCGGCGCCAGGTCGGCGTGCGCGGCGGCCACGTTGCCCTCGACGATGTCGGCGACGTAGGTGAACTCGCGGATCTGCGCGCCGTCGCCGAAGCGCGGGAACACTCCGCGCCCGAGCGCCGACTCGCACAGCCGGTAGATCGACATGTCGGGGCGCTGCCGGGGCCCGAAGACGGTGAAGTACCGAAGGGCGACCGTCGGGAGGCCCCAGTTCTGCGCGTAGACCGAGCAGAGGTGCTCGGCCGCGAGCTTCGTGACCCCGTACGGGCTGAAGGGCGCGGGAAGGTCGTCCTCGTGCGTCGGGTAGCGAGGTTGGTGCCCGTAGACCGACGAGCTCGACGCGTAGACGAACCGGCGGGCGCCGGCGACGTGCACCGCGTCGAGCAACCGTTGCGTGACGATCACGTTCTGCTCGACGTACTCGCGGAAACCGCTCGACCACGACAGGCGAACACCCGGTTGCGCGGCCTGGTGGTACACGACGTCGATCCCGTCGAGCATCGGCTCGATGTCCGCCACCCGCAGATCGACGTCGAGGAGCTCGACCGCCGGGCCCGCGAGGCTCGCGGCGTTCGCCCGCTTCTGCGCGACGTCGTAGTAGGGGGTGAAGGAGTCGACCGCGAGCACCGTGTCGCCGCGCGCGACGAGGGCTTCGACGAGATGGCTGCCGATGAACCCGGCCGCGCCCGTCACCAGCGCGCGCACGCGCACTCCCCCGGCGGCGGTTCCGGCTTCGACACGGAGGCTACGACGCGGCTTCGGCCAACGACTCGGCGAGCGCGGGATGCACCAGCAACGAGTCGACGATGTCGGTGACGGTCAGGCGGTTCGTGACCGCGAGCGCGACGACGCTGATGAGCTCGGCTGCGTTGCGTCCGACGATCGAACCGCCGAGCACGACGCCGGTGGCCGGGTCGGAGAGGATCTTCACGAAGCCGCGCGAGTCGCCCTTGATCAACGCCTGCGCGTTCGACGAGAACGGTACCTTGGTGACGCGCAGCTTGCGCCCGACCGCGAAGGCCTCCGCCTCCGCGAGGCCGACGTCGGCGATCTCGGGCTCGGTGAAGATGGCCGACGCGGCCTTGTCGTAGTCGAGGTGGCGGTGCGCGACGGCGGTGAGCCCCATCACGTGCTCGGCGATCTTGCGGCCCTGCATCGCCGCGACCGACGAGAGCGGGAGCCGGCCCGAGACGTCGCCGGCCGAGTACACGTGGGGCACGTTGGTCTGGCAATGACGGTTGCCGGGCACGTACCCGCCGTCGTCGACGTGCACGCCGGCGGTCTCGCAACCGATGCCGTCGCTGTTGGGGATCGAGCCGATGCAGAGCAGCGCGTGGGAGCCGTCGGCGCGGCGGCCGTCGTCGCACGACACGAACACCTTCGACCCTTCGCGTTCCATCGCGATCGCGCGGGCGCCCTTGAGGAGCTTGACGCCCCGCGAGAGGAACTCCTCCTCGAGCACCGCCGCGACCTCGGGATCCTTGGTCGGCAGCACCTGTTGGCGGGAGACGATGAGCGTGACCTGCGACCCGAGCGCGCTGAACATGTGGGTGAACTCCACACCCGTGACGCCCGAACCGACCACGACGAGGTGATCGGGGATCTCCGGCGGCGGATACGCCTGGCGCGTCGCGAGGATGCGCTCGCCGTCGACCTTGACCCAATCCGGGATGCGCGGCCGCGATCCGGTCGCGATGAGGATCGCGTCGGCGTCGATCTCCTCGGTGCCGTCGGCGGTGTCGACCGCGACGGTGTACGGCCCGACGAAGCGCCCGGCACCCGCGATCATGCGGACGCCCTGCGACTCGAGCAGGCTGCGCACCGACTCGTGCAGGCGCCCCTCGATCGACGCGACCCGTTCGCGCAACGCGTCGGTGTCGAGGCTGCCTGCCGCGCGCAGGCCCATGACCCGGGCGCGTGTGAGCTCCGACAGCTGCCCGCCGGTCGCGATCATCGCCTTCGAGGGGATGCAGTCCCAGAGGTGCGCCGCGCCACCGACGATGTCGCGTTCGATCAGGGTCACCTCGGCCCCGAGCGTCGCCGCGACCGTCGCCGCGGTATTGCCCGCAGGCCCACCACCGAAGATCACGAAACGAACGGGCACGACCCCCAGCGTACCGAGCAGGCCGGCGCCTTCGGCGCCTGTAGCTTCAGGACCCGTGCCCGAGATGCGTCATGATGCGCTCACCGACCGGCTGGTCATCGTGGCGGCCGAGCGCGCCGCGCGTCCGGAGACGTTTCGCAGGGTGGCGGAGCCTCCGCCTGCACACCCGGCCGACTGTCCCTTCTGCCCGGGGCACGAGCACGAGACGCCACCCGAGGTCGCCCGGTTCGGGGGCGGGGAAGCCGACGGCCCGGGTTGGAGCCTGCGGGTCGTGCCCAACCTCTACCCGATCGTCGGCGGCGCGGTCGCCGGGGCGCATGAGGTGGTCGTGCTCTCGACGGCGCACAACCGGTCGTGGGGCGGGTTGGGCGCCGACGCGGCCGTCGACGTGATGCGGGCATTGCGCGATCGCTCCGCGCTGCACCTCGCTTCCGGTCTCGCGCACGTCGTGCCGTTCGTGAACCACGGCAAGCCGGCCGGCGCGTCGATCGAGCATCCGCACGCCCAGCTCGTCGCACTCGACTTCGTTCCGCCCGCGGTGATCGACGATCTCGCCCGCTTCGAGCGCTCGGGCCGCGATCTCGTCGCCGACTCGCTGAGCAACGCCCGAGGATCCGAGTTCGCGGTGATCGACGGTCCGGCGCCCGCCTGGTGCAACCCCGGCGCGAGCGAGCCCTTCGAGGTGCTCGTCGCGCACCGGTCGACGCGCGCCCGGTTCGACGAGGCGACCGACGCCGAGATCGGAGTGGTCGCACGCACGACCCACGACGTGCTCGGCCGGCTCGCGACCCTGCTCGGCGATCCGGCGTACAACCTCGTGGTGCACACCGCGCCACCCGAGGCCCGCCCCGGCTTCCACTGGTACGTGCGCATCACCCCACGCCTGTCGGTGACGGCCGGCTTCGAGCGCGGGAGCGGCTTGTTCGTGAACATCGTGCCGCCCGAGCAGGCCGCCGCCGCCCTGCGCGAGGTCGCAGCGCGATGACCGTGCGCATCCGCGTGTGCACGACGATCGACGCGCCCCCCGCGCGCGTGTGGGAGGTCGTCGAGAACATCGAGCACCACACCGAGTGGATGACCGACGCGGAACGCATCACCTTCGTCTCGTCGACGACGAGTGGCGTCGGCACGGAGTTCGACTGCCTCACGCGCGTCGGGCCGTTCCGGATGACCGACCGGATGACCGTGACCGAGTGGGAGTCGGGCCGCACCATAGGCATCGAGCAC
>DAIQOP010000194.1:0-7467 GCA_036787815.1 Actinomycetota bacterium | reverse complement strand
GACGAGGTCGTCGGTGAAGAGCACTCGGTCGAGGTCGTAGCCGAGGTCGAGCGCAGCGCGGCGCTCGCCGTCGTTGCGGGGCCACAGCCGGCCCTGGATCGATCCGCCGAGGCACTTGATGCCCGCGGCCGCGATCACGCCTTCGGGGGTGCCGCCGATGCCGAACAGCACGTCGATCCCGGAGTTGCGCCACACCACCGAGATGGCACCCGCGACGTCGCCGTCCTGGATGAGCTTGATGCGGGCGCCGGCCTCGCGGCACTCGCGGATGATGTCGGCGTGCCGCTCGCGGTCGAGGACGACCGCGGTGACGTCGCTCACCTTCTCGCCCAGCGCCTTCGCGACGGCTTCGAGGTTGGCCTTCACCGGCGCGTTGATGTCGATGACGCCCGCCGCGGCCGGTCCGGCGGCGATCTTGTCCATGTAGACACAGGGCCCGGGGTTGAACATCGTGCCCCGCTCGGCGACCGCGATCACCGCGATGGCGTTGTTGCGACCCATCGCGGTGAGGGTGGTGCCCTCGAGCGGGTCGACGGCGATGTCGACCTTCGGGGCGCTGCCGTCGCCGATCTGCTCGCCGTTGTAGAGCATCGGCGCTTCGTCCTTCTCGCCCTCGCCGATGACGACCACGCCGTCCATCGCGATCGAGTTGAGGACCAGGCGCATCGCGTCGACCGCGGCGCCGTCGGCGGCGATCTTGTCGCCCCGGCCCATCCAGCGGCCGGCCGCGAGCGCCGCGGCCTCCGTGACCCGGGCGAGCTCCATCGCGAGGTTGCGATCGGGCGGTTGCGGCGTCTCCATTGGGGGACACTCCTGGATCGGTCGGCGATGTGACCGGGGAATCGTACCGGGCGCCGACCTAGGGTCACAGAGGGAGACCCTGCCAGAGGGGTCGGAGAGCAGGGGAGATGCCAGTGAGCCTGGCCGGCAAGGTCGCACTCGTCACCGGAGCGGCATCGGGGATCGGCTACGCGTGCGTGGCCCGGTTCGTTTCGGAGGGCGCCCGGGTCGTGGGGATCGACGTCGTCCCTCCGTCGCAACCGCTCGACCGCGCCGCCGACGAGGTGGCCTTCGCGCCGTGCGACGTGCGCGACGAGGCCGCGGTGCGCGATGTCGTCGCCGCGGTGGTCGCGGAGCACGGTCGGATCGACGCCGTGGTGAACGCGGCCGGAGTGGCCGGTGGCGGGCCGGTGCACCTGCTCGACGAGGGCGAATGGCGGCGGGTGATCGACATCAACCTCACCGGCACCTATCTGGTGGCCAAGTATGTGCTCGAGCAGATGCTGGGGCAGGATCCGGTCGACGGGATGCGCGGTTCGGTCGTCAACATCGCCAGCGTCGAAGGGCTCGAGGGCACCGCCGGCGGCAGCGCGTACAACGCCTCGAAGGGCGGGGTCGTCCTGCTCACGAAGAACATGGCGATCGACTACGGCCGCGTCGGCATCCGCGTGAACGCGATCTGCCCGGGATTCATCGAGACCCCGATGTACGATGGGGTGTTCGCCCAGCCCGGCCTCGAAGCCGTCGCCGCCGACATCCGGCGCGAGCACAAGCTCGGACGCCTCGGCCGGGCCGACGAGATCGCCGCGGTGGCGGCCTTCCTCGTGTCGCCGGACGCCTCGTTCGTCACCGGCATCGCGATGCCCGTCGACGGCGGCTACACCGCCGGCCGCGACCACGGCATCACGTCGCTGATGGGGTTGTGAGAACCGCAGGTGAGGGCGTCGTGACCTGTCTGCGAGACTAGGGGCGTGAACGCACGCGAGGAGTGGCGGGCGGCATTCGAGGCGGCACCCACGCGCGAGGCCGACTTCACGAGCCTGTCGGGAACCGAGGTCGATCCGGTCTACGGGCCCGACGACGGCGAGTTCCCGGGCCGGTACCCCTACACGCGCGGGCCGTACGCATCGATGTACCGCTCGAAGCTCTGGACGATGCGGATGTTCGCGGGGTTCGGTATCGCGCCCGACACCAACCGCCGGTTCCACGAGCTGCTCGACGCCGGTGGTGACGGCCTGTCGACGGCGTTCGATCTCCCGACCCTCATGGGCCGCGACTCCGACGACCCGCTGGCGCTGGGTGAGGTCGGCAAGTGCGGCGTCGCGATCGACACGCTCGCCGACGTCGAAGACCTCTACCGCGGCATCGATCTCGGCGCGGTCACCACCTCGATGACGATCAACGGCCCCGCCGCGATCCTGCTCGCGATGTTCGTCGCCAACGCCGAGCGCCAGGGGACGCCGCGCGCCGAGCTCGGCGGCACCCTGCAGAACGACATCCTGAAGGAGTACCAGGCGCAGAAGGAGTACATCTTCCCGCCCCGCCCGTCGATGCGGATCGTCGCCGACACGATCCGGTTCTGTGAAGCCGAGATGCCCCGCTGGCACCCGATCTCGATCTCCGGCTACCACATCCGCGAAGCCGGGAGCACCGCCGCGCAGGAGCTCGCGTTCACGCTTGCCAACGGCTTCGCCTACGTCGAGCTCGGGCGCGCCGCGGGGCTCGACGTCGACCGCTTCGCGCCCCGCCTCTCGTTCTTCTTCAACGCGCACCTCGACTTCTTCGAGGAGATCGCGAAGTACCGCGCCGCGCGTCGCATCTGGGCGCGCTGGATGCGCGACCGCTACGGCGCGACCGCGCCGAAGGCTCAGCAACTGCGGTTCCACACCCAGACCGCCGGCGTGTCGCTCACCGCGCAGCAGCCCGAGGTCAACATCGTGCGGACCGCCATCGAGGCCCTCGCCGGTGTGCTGGGCGGCACGCAGAGCCTGCACACCAATTCGATGGACGAGACGCTCGCGCTCCCGACCGAGCGGGCGGCGCGCATCGCGCTCCGCACGCAGCAGGTGATCGCGAACGAGACCCGGGTCGCGAACGTGGCCGATCCGTTGGGCGGATCGTGGTACGTCGAGGCGCTCACCGACGACATCGAAGCGCGCGCCGAGTCGGTGTTCGCCCATCTCGACGAGCTCGGCGACGGTTCACTGCTCGAAGGATGCCTGCGGGCGGTCGAAGACGGTTGGTTCCAGAGCGAGATCGCCGATTCCGCGTACGAGCTCGAACGCAAGTTGAACCGCGGGGATCACGTGGTGGTCGGCGTCACGGCGTTCCTGGAGGGCAACGACGAACCGCCGCCGCCCACGTTGCGCATCGGCGCCGAAGTCGAGGACCAACAGCGCAAACGGCTCGCCACCGTGAAGGCCGACCGCGACGACGCGAGCGTCGCCACGGCCCTTGCACGCGTGCGGGCCGACGCCGCCGAGCCCAACACGAACCTCATGCCCGCGTTCCTCGCGGCCGCCGACGCGTACGCGACGGTCGGCGAGATCTGCGAGACCCTGGCGTCGGTGTTCGGCCGGCACGTCGAAGTCGCTCGGATCTGACGGTGCCGGCCCAATCGACGCTCGATCCTGCGCTGCTCGCGGTCGCCCGCGCGGCGAAGGGCTTCATGCCCGAAGACGAGGGCATGGCGCTCCACGACGCCGCGCTCGAGGCGGTGCGGCGCGCCGGCGGCCCGCTGCTCGAGGTCGGCACCTATTGCGGCAAGTCGGCGGTGTACCTCGGTGCCGCGGCGCGGGCCGCGGGCACCGTGCTCTTCACCGTCGACCACCACCGCGGCTCCGAGGAGAACCAGGCCGGCTGGGACCATCACGATCTCGAGGTCGTCGACCCGGCCACCGGGCGCATGGACACCCTCCCGTTCTTCCGGGCAACGATCGAGGCGGCGGGGCTGGAAGATTGCGTCATCGGTGTCGTCGGCCACTCGGCCGCCGTCGCCGCGGCGTGGGGGAGCCCGCTCGGGTTCGTCTTCGTCGACGGTGGCCACTCCGAGGCGATCGCCATGGCCGACTACGCCGGTTGGGCCCACCACCTCCGATCCGGCGGGCTGCTGGCCGTCCACGACGTGTTCGAGCGGCCCGAAGACGGCGGCCAGGGCCCGTTCCACGTGTGGGAGCGGGCCGTGGCCGACGGATTCGTGCCCCACGCCGTGACCGGCAGCCTCCGCATCCTCGCCCGCCCCTGAGCGCGTTCAAGTATTCACGCCTCGCGGTCGACATCTGAGGCTCGGACGGCGACGCCAGGACCGCGGTACCACGCGGCCCGGAGGCGTCGGCTTCGGACCAAGGGGGAACGTGGCGAGCGATCAAGAGCGGAAGGCGCACGTCGTGCGCCGCCTCGGCATCGGGGGCAACCCCGACGTCGTGGCCGGCATCACCGATCTCCCGGCATTCATCGAGGCCCAGCTCGCGAACCGCGGTTCGACCGCGATCCCGGCCGCTCTCACCACCGTGCCCAAGAACATGGCAACGACGGCCAAGGACCCCGAGCCCGCGTGGCGGTGGTGGCTCGGCCAGATGGCCACGAACCCGCGGCTGCTCGAGGAACGGCTGACGTGGTTCTGGCACGACCACTTTGCGACCGCGCTGTCGGGGGTGCCCGGGGTGTCGCTGATCATGCGGCAACAGGTGCTGTTGCGGCAGAACGCGATGGGCAACTTCGCGACGATGTTGCGCTCGATCGCGCGCGACCCCGCGATGCTCTCGTTCCTCGACGAGGAATGGAACACGTTCCGGCGGGTCAACGAGAACTACGCGCGCGAGCTGTGCGAGCTCCACACCATCGGCGTCGGGCACTACACGCAGGCCGACGTGGTCGCGGCCGCGAAGGCCAACACCGGCTGGCGCATCAACCACACGGGCGTGGTCGATCACGGCGTCGCTCCGTACGCCGCGTTCTTCGACGCGAGCACGCACGAGCCGGGAACGCAGACGTTCCTCGGCGCGACGGTCGCCAACCTCGACGACGTGCTCAACGTGCTGCTCGCCGACCCGCACACCGCGCGCCGCATCGCGGGGAAGCTCTACCGGCGCCTCGTGGGTCTGCCCGCCGACGACGCCACGGCGGACGCGTTGGGCGATCTCTTCCGTACCAGCGGCTACGACATCATGACGTTGGTGCGCGCGATCGTCACCAGCCCGGTGTTCACGTCGGACGCGGCCGTGCGCACGCAGGTCCGCACGCCGGTCGAGAAGCTCGTCACGGTGATGCAGGCCCTGCGCCAACCCGACGTCAGCAAGCTCGGTGGGGTCGGCAGCTACCAGACGTGGCTGAAAGACATGGATTACCGGCCGTTCCTGCCGCCCAACCCGGCCGGGTACCCGAAGAAGCCCGCCCTGTTGCTCACCACCGCGTCGATCATGAACACCCTGCACCTCGTGAAGCTCACGAGCGCGGGAATCCCCGGCACGGCCACGCAGGTGCTCAACCGCCTCGGGATCTACGACGCCGACGCGTCCACGTTGAACGCCGTCGGCGGCCAGCTCTCCGCCCAGGGCCGGATGGCGATGGCCGTCGGCTGCCCCGAGTTCCAGCTCTCCTGATCGGAGTCACGTCCATGGCGTTCGTCCGCGTCGAACCGTCGGAACCCGAACACG
Source organism: Actinomycetota bacterium (assembly GCA_036787815.1). GTDB lineage: Bacteria > Actinomycetota > Acidimicrobiia > IMCC26256 > PALSA-610 > DATBAK01. Next base: position 2,032 of record DAIQOP010000194.1, on the reverse strand, counting down.
AACCCGACGATCTGCTGCCCCGTCGCGCGGCGGTGCCGTCACCCGTGACGGTGACCGATCTCGATCGGCCCGCGCCGCGACCCGATCCGCGCATCGAGGCGGAGCGCGTCGCGTCGGCGCTGAGCCAGATGATCGGGAACGAGCCGCGTGGTGTGAGCCGCCGGGGCTTCCTCCAGGGCGTCGGCGCAGCGTCGACGGTCGCGCTCTCCGGCGGGTACCTGCTCAAGATCACCGCACCCGAACGCGTCGACGCGCTCGCGGGCGGCGCGGGTTACCCCGTGCTCCCGCCGGGATCGCTCGGACCGTTCGCACCCAACCGCACGCTGGTGGTGCTCGAGCTCTCGGGCGGTAACGACTCGCTGAGCATGGTGGTGCCGTACGCGAGCAACGCGTACAAGACCGCCCGCGTCGACGTCGCGGTCAAGCCGAGCCCCGCGACCACCCTCGACGCCACGATCGGCCTGCACCCGGCGCTGACCCGGCTCGCAGGCCATTACCGTGCCGGCCGGGCCGCGATCGTGCACGGCGTCGGGTACGCGCGACCCGACCTCTCGCACTTCGACTCCCTCGCGACCTGGTGGTCGGGAAGGCCGAACGAGCTCGGAAATTCGGGCTGGTTGGGCCGCGTGCTCGACGGTACGAGCGGGTTGAGCGACCCCCTCACGGGCGTGACGATCGGCAACGCGAGCCAGGCGATGATCGGCGACGCGGCGTACTCGACGACGATCGCCGACGCACTCGGTCTCGATCCCGCGTTCCCGTGGCCGCTCCAGCGCGACACGGCGAGCTTCCTGAACGCGTGGAAGGCGATGGCGACGGGCGCGACCGCGTCGAACAGCACCCACCAGATGGTGCTCGACGGCATCGAGGCCGCCGTCGACGTGCGCGGCCGGCTCGACGTCGCGCTCCAGGGCGCTCGAGCGGGCGGCACGAGCCCGAGCACCCTCGTGAACCAGCTGGTTGTCGCGGCGCACCTCATCGCGTCGGGCGCGGCGCCCAAGGTGATCTACGTCAACAACTTCGGCGGCTTCGACACGCACTCGCAGCAGATCAACCGGCTCGCCCCGTTGTACACCGAGCTCGATCAGGGCATCGACGCGTTCCTGACCACCCTCTCGGCGCTCGGTGCGTCCGATCGCGCGTTGCTCATGACCGCGTCGGAGTTCGGTCGTCGCGTGCCGGTCGACGGCGGCGGCACCGACCACGGCACGGTCGCGTCGCACTTCGTGATCGGCACGGGCATCGCGGGCGCCAAGCGGTACGGCACCATCGACCCGCTCACGACGCTCGACTCGAACGGCAACATGATCTTCGACCCGGCCCGCTGCATCGACTACCGCGCCTATTTCGCGAACGGCCTCACGCAATAGCTCGGGATCGACGCCGGGCCGGTGTTCCAGAGCAGCACCGCGCCGTTCGTCGCGCAGCCGCTCGGGCTGGTGAAGGTGCCCGCGGTCTGAGCCGGGAGCCGCGTGAGCGGCGCGGTCTACTTGTCGTCTTGACGACGGGCCGCGCTGCGTTCGAGCTCGATCTCGGCACCGGCTTCGATGAGCTCGTCGGCGGTGAGCCCGCCGGGCAGGCCCTCGCCGCGCAGCAAGCCCGCGGTCGGACCGTGGCCGCCGAGCGCGTTCGCCGCGAGTACCACCGCGGCCGAGTTCCACGTGGGTTGCTCGACGGGGAACAGCTCGCCGTCGGCATGGAACCCGTTCTCGAAGTTGGCGCCGGTCCAGTACGCGCCGTCGTCGTGGCGGAGGAACTGGATCCACGTGAAGAGGTCGAGCGCGGTGTCGTTCAACCCGATCGCGTCGAGCGCGATGACGGCTTCGCACGTCTCGGCCGCGGTGATCCACGGTTGGTCCGAGACGCACCGCACGCCGCGACCCTCGGCGACGACTCCATCACCTTCGGGGCCTTCGACACCACGTCGAATCGCTTCGCGCACGTGCTCGACGCGAACGGCGTGCAGCACGGCGACCGCGTGATCTGGTGGGGCGACACGACCCTGACCGCGCTGCCCGTGTTCGGCGCGCTC
>DAIQOP010000193.1:0-7498 GCA_036787815.1 Actinomycetota bacterium | reverse complement strand
CGTAGCGCTTCGGTGACGCCACCGAAGTCAGGATGCACGAAGCCCGAGATCACGTTCGCATGCCTATTGTCACTTCAGTCCGAACGCGTGGCCTGGGCCGGGTGTGCACCTCTTCCTCCCGCGCGATGCCGACGATCGTACGGTGCATCAACCGCCGAGGAGCGCCGTCACGTACGCGTGGTCCGATGCGACGAACCCGGTGAGCGCACTCGTCGCCCAGGCATAGAACGGTGCGGGGGCAGAGGCCGTGACGTGCTCCGCCAGCCGAGGCAGCCAGACCGAGAGGTGCCGGCCGACGAAGTCGAGCTGCGCGCGCCGATACGACCCCCGCAGTCGGTCGGACGGCGCCGCGGCCTCCTTGTACGTGAGGTACTGCATGAAGTCGCACTCGGTGACGACATGGTCGACGGGGCGCGCGCCCTCGCCGGTCTTCAGGCCGAAGTACTCGTAGAACCGCACGACCTCGTCGTGCGTGCTCGACGCGCCGTCGAACCACGCGCCGGCCCGGATCGCGTCGACGAACAGCCGCTCGTATTCCGCCTCGAGGGCGGCCCGGTTCCCGTCCGGGTCCGGCTGCTCGCCCGGGTCGAAGGGGAAGGCGAGCAGCGTGCCCGCCGCGTCGAGCTCCTTCGCCCACCGGCCGTCGTGCGCGAGCTCCCAGCACTCGTCGTCGGGAGGCAGGAACATGCGCCCGAGGGTCTGGTACATCGCGGTGCGCGCGGTCGTCTCGTTGTCCTCGACCTCTACCGCGACTGGGGCACCGGTCTCCGTGAGCTGCAGGCCCGAGAGCGAATAGATGAACACGCGGCCTCCTCGCGCCTACGCCGGCTTCGTGCCGAGCGTGACCGCCACCGATGCCGGGCTCCGGTCGAGCGTCGCCGGGTCGGTGGTGAACGGGCCGAACAGGCTCTGCCACCGGTAGACGATGAGCGTCTCGAGGATCTCCGACGTGCCGCCGTCACGCACACGCTCGAGCTCGACGCGCAACGTGTCGAGCACCTGGTGCACGCGTGGGCCGAACAGGCTCTCGAGGTACTCCGGCGGGATGCGCGGCGTCACGTAGTCCACCGACATGTCGTCATTGAGGCGATACGGCGCGAGCGGCGGGATGTAGAAGATGTTCGGTCCCGTGCCGTACTCGGCATGGAGCGGGAGCGCGACGCCCCACTCGTGCACGAGCTTGTAGATGGGCCCTTCGGTGTCGTCGAGCATTCCGACGAACACGAGCCGACCCGGACACTGCCGCGCGCACGCCGGTGCGACACCCTCTTCGAGGCGTGGGAAACACATGATGCAGTGCTGCGAGACCTTGCGCGCGTAGTTGTAGTAGATCTTCTTGTACGGGCACGCCTCGACGCAGAAGCGGAAACCCTGGCACGCGTCCTCGTCGCGCAGCACGATGCCGTCTTCCCGCCGCTTGTACATCGCGCCGGTGGGGCACGCCTCGGCGCACACCGGGCGCGTGCAGTGGTTGCAGAGCCGGGGCAGGTAGAAGTAGTACGCGTTCGGCCACTCGCCCGCGCCCTGGTCCTCGTCCCAGTTCATGCCCCACTCGGTCGACTTGTCGCCGGGATCGACCGCGTGCAGGTGCACCGACTTGCCCTTCCCGCCGTAGAAGACCTCCTGATAGTTGAAGTCCCACCCGCCACCCCACTCGGCCCGGGTCGGCTGGCGCCCGGCCACCGGTGCCCCGTCGCGGACGCCGCCGCCCATGTCTTCCCAGTCGCGCGGCGTGCCCCGCCCGGGCTGCGTGTTGACCGAGCACCACCACTCGTGCTCCTCGCCCGCCTCCCGGGTCCAGAGGACCTTGCACGCGACGGAGCAGGTCTGGCACCCCATGCATTTGTTGAGATCGAAGACCATCGACACCTGGCCGACCGGTCCCGTCTCGGGCTCCATCACATGCGTCATGGCTTTCCTCCGTCAGACGACCTCGAGCGGGATCCACTCGGAGCTGACCGCGCCGAGCCCGGCGCGTTCCTCGTTCGCGCCGTCCCAGACGGCCACGCCCACGCGGGCGTGGCCGTCTGCGACCGCGTCACCCAGCTCGCCCGTCAGCACGACGGCCCAGCGTCCGCCGTCGAGTGCCGCCGCGGCGGCGACCCCGTTTGTACCGGTGGGACGGAACGCTCCGGGTCCGCGACCTTCGAGGCGCTTCGCGTCGGCGAGATCCGCCTGCCAGTACCAGAGGTGCACCGGCGCGTCGGGTGCACCGACGGTCGCGACCGGCGCGTCGCCGTCCGCCGGGAAGTACACGGCGCCCGCGTCGGGGAACTCGGTGTTCGGGGTCGCGGAGTCTTCCCACTCGAGGCGCACCGCGAGCCGCTGGCCGTCGTGCGCGGCTGCGACGCGCACCTCGCGAACGGTGCCGTACGGTCGGTCGGCCCACTTCACGCGGATGTACTCCGTCGGCTGCGCCTCCAACGCGATCGGGCCGAGCGCGACGGTGACGGTCTCCGCGTCGGCCCAGCCTGCCGCGCCCGGATCGGCGAGGTCGTCGGATCGTCGCTCTGCGCGCATCTTCACACCTCCACGGACTTCTCGAAGTTGCACGGCACCCCGCGGTCGGTGGGGATGGGCTGCCACTCGGTCTCCGTGTACTGGATGTGGCCGTACCCGCCGGCGAACGCGATCCACTTGACCATTCCGGCCTCGATCTCGTTCGCACCCATCCAGTCCCGGTACTGGTGCCCGTCCCAGCCGTTGTACGAGATGATCTGGCCCGGCATCACCCCGGGCGCGACCTTGGCCCGGCACGTGAACGCGGCGATGTCGTTCCAGACCCGGATGAGGTCGTCGTCACCGACGTCGCGCGCCGCGGCATCCTCGACCGAGACCTCCACGAGCGGCTCACCGCGGTGGGTCTGGAGCATGACCGGGTTCGCCTGGTTCATCGAGTGGATGCTCCACCGGTTGTGCCCCGACGTCATCCGCAGCGGATGGTCGCCGCCCGCCTTCGGGTTCGGTTTGTGCACGGGGAGCTCTTCGTGGGCCTCGAGCCACCACGGATGGTCGATGTAGAACTGGGCGCGGCGCGCGTAGGTGGGGAAGGGCGAGCCGAGCTCCACGTGGTTGCGGAACGGCGTGTGCGTGTGCTCCTTCTCGAACGGCGACGCCTGGGCGAGCGCCATCGGCATCATCCCCCAGTCGACGAACCGCACGTGCCCCTTCTCGCGCATCGTCGCGAGGCTCGTGCCCTCGGGGAGCGTCCCCGCGTAGACGCAGTCGCGCACGATCTCGTCGGCCATGCGGTCCTCGTCGGCGAAGTAGCCGCCCAGCGTGAAGCGATCCCACGCGTCGTCGAAGCGGAACTCCAGGCCACGCGCGTTGGTGTAGGACTCGACGCCGCGCGCGGCGGCCCGTTCCGCGAGCTTCTGGAGGAGGATCTGGTAGATCTCCCACTCGGGCTTCGCCTCCCCGGCCGGCGCCGCCGCGCGATCCGAGAACGTGAGGTGCATCACGTGCGGCGTAGGGATGTGGAAGCTGACCTTCTCGTAGTGCTGCGCCGCGGGAAGGATCACGTCGGCCCACAGCGCGGTCGAGCTCATCCGGAAGTCGATCGTCACGACCGTCGACAGCTTGGGCCAGAGCGTGTCGATGAGCGCGGTCCGCCCACCGCGCGTGCGCCGGAACATGTTGCCGCCACACTCGATGAGCACGCGGGGCGGCTGCTCCGGACGGGGCTGGTCGCGCCCCTTCCACCATCCGTTGTCGAGCGCCTCCTGGAAGTACTCGTCGAAGGTGCGCGGGAGCGAGTCGTCTCCCCAGCCCTCGTGGTTCCACCGCTTGTCGAAGCCGGCCTGGAAGTACCACCAGAACGCCATGGGCGACATCGTGGAGCCGGACGCGCCGCGCGTCGCCGAGCCGCCGCCCTCGGTCGCGTCGGCGAGCATGCGGCTGAGCTCGCGGATCGCGAGCTCGTCGGAGGTGATGCTGGGGTCCGCCGCCTTGATCGCGGCGATGGCCATGTCGCGCATCGAGAGCAGCTGCTCGGTGCCCTCGATCCCGGGCGCCGACTTGGAGGACGCGAGGCCCTGCCCGTCGAACATTCCGGCGGTCCAGGAGCGAATGCCGGTGCCGTGCTTGCCCCAGTTGCCGGTGACGGCGAGCAGCAGGCACATGGCGCGCTCGATCAGATCACCGTGGTAGTACTTGCACGAGTTCCACCCGAGCATGATGTTCGTGCGGCTGCGCGCGGCCTTGCGGGCCAGGTTGCGTACGACATCGGGGTGCACCGTCGTGATCGCCTGTTGCTGCTCGGGCGTGTACTTCGCGTCGAGCATCCGCCGCAGCATCCCGAGCACGGGCTCCACCTCGACCTCGGAGCCGTCGTGCAGCGTGACGCGATACGAGCCGCCGAGCGCGATCTCGCGCCCGTGGAGGAGCATGTTGGCGCGGTCGGCCTTCACGAGCCCGACCGCCGGGTCCCAGTGGTACATCTGGTCTTCGCGCGCGCCCTCGGCGGGGCCCTCGACGTCAGTCTGGCGGAGATACCGCTGCGTGTCGCTGCGCACGAGGTACGGCAGGTCGGTCTGCTCGCGGAGGAAGGTCTGATCCTCCAGCCCTTCGGCGAGGATCACCTGCACCATCGCGAGCGCGAAGGGCGCGTCGTTGCCCGACGTCATCGGCACGTGCAGGTCCGCGTGCATGTGGGAGGCGTTGAGGTCGGGCGAGATCGAGACGACCTCGGCTCCGTGATACCGAGCCTCGAGCATGAAGTGATAGAAGGGAATCCGCGTGAACGCGGGATTCATGTGCCACACGAGGATCAGCTCGGAGTGGAACCAGTCGTCCGCGGACGACACCGGGTTGAACTTGCCGAAGGTCTCGTGCAGTCCGATCGAGAAGTCGTTGAACGACGCGTTCAGGTCGAGGATCCGGCCGCCGAGCGTGTTGAAGAAGCGGTAGGTCGGCACGACGGTCGCGATCTCGGGCGTGCCCTCGTGCACGATCGACTCAGGGCCGCCCTCCGCGATCGCGTCGAGCATCGCGTCGGCCACGGTCGTCGCCGCCTCGTCCCACGAGATCCGTTCCCACTGTCCGCCCCCGCGCTCACCGACGCGACGGAGGGGGAATTGCACCCGGTCGCCGTCGTAGAGCTGCTGGCTCCACGACGCGCCCTTCTGGCATCCCATCGGGTTGAAGTCCGGCACACCTTCCTCGACGGGCCCGAACGATCCCGACGGCTCCTCGCGCAACACCCGGCCGTCGCGCGTGAACACGCGGAACGGGCAGTTGCCGGGGTAGCAGTCGACGCAGTGCGTGCCCCAGGCGACCGAGTCCCACGACCAGCGAGCGCGGTACCGGTCCTCGGCGGTTTGGGCACGTTCGGACGACCGGGACGCCACACCCATCGAGCCCCTCCTCACGACGCCGGAGCCCGCCCGGGATGCCTTTCCCCCCGGTCGTCGAGCCCGGTCCGATTTCCTCGGAATCCTAGTTAGATTTGGCAGGTTTGACAAGGGACTGTGACCGGAGGCGGCTCACATACCTCAGCGCTGGTCAGCGGCGAGCGGCGGCCCGGCGGCGGCTCAGCCGGGCGATCTCACGCTCGCGGTGGAGCGCATCGGCGAGGGACGTCTGGGCCAGCGACCGGATCGCCGCGTCGCGCCCCTCACTCCACGCGTGGTGCACCGCGCACTCGGGGTCACGACCGTGGCAGCGCCGCGAGTCGAGGAGGCAGTGCGCGACCTCGAGCGGCCCATCGAGCACCTCGATGATCTGCAGCATCGAGATGTCGGCCGGATCCACCGCGAGCTCGCACCCGCCGCCGCGCCCAGGGCTACAGATCAAGATGCCCGACCGGGCCAGCACGTTGACGATCGTGGGCACGTTGCCGGCCGAGATGTCGCAGGCCTCGGCGAGCTCCCCCGCGGTCATGCGCTGCTCGGTGGGTTGCGCAGCGAGGTGGAGGAGCAGGCGGATGCCGTACTCGCATTGCTTGGTCAGGGACAATCTCACGCCGTGCGTGTCTCCCCGTTCGCATGGACCGACATTCATGGTAATACTAGCGTGCTTTGCCAGGCTTACCACGCGGACGAGGGAGGCGGTTCGTGCTCGTGAACGACGCACCCCGGCCCCGGACGCCGGAGATCGCGCCCCGCGCGCGAGCGGCGCTGCTTCTGCCGGCATCGACCCGCGCCGCGATCGCGCGCCGGTTCTTCGCGCGGCACCCGCACGGCTCGGCCCCGCTGGGGCTCGGACGCGCCGTTGTCGACTTCGTCGACTGGGAGCGGCGCAGCGGGCGCCTCGCCGACGATGGCGGCTCACGATGGTGGCGGTGCGTCAACGGCGTGATGATGCTCGACCTGCGCGATGCCGCGCGCGCGATCGAACACGGTCTCGCGGCGCGCGGAGCCGTGGCCGCGTGGGTCGCGTACGCCGGCGGCGAGAATTCCGGCGCGCAGGTACGTCTGTGGGCGGCACATCAGGCGTCGCTCGCGGTGGGGCTCGAGCACGCGGCACCCCTGCTCGCGGCCGAGCCCGTCGCCGAGCGCGACTTCGCCGCGATCGTGGTGGCGATCGTCGAGCGCGTCGCGGCCGGCGATGCTCCGACCGCGACCGGCGACCTCGCCGCGTTCACCGCGCGCCACTATCCCGCGCACTACCCCGCCCGCGACGCCGAAGTCGCCACCATCCGTCGCGACCTCGCGTCCCTGCTTGCGAGCCGGAACGGTCAGTCGGGCAGGAGGTAGATCATCCCGTTCGCATCCGACGACGCGATCACCCCGGTGACGAACCGACCGTCGCGGAAGCGCTCCGGGTACGCGCCGCCCTCGTAACCGACGCAGAGCTGCGGCGAGAACACGGTGACCATCGCCGACTCGACGAGCTCCCAGAGCGTCGCGACCGCGACGCCCGAGCGCGGGTCGACCGGGACGACGTGCGCGTTGGTCACCGGGATGCCGACCGCCTCGTCGACGTACCACGACGGGTGCGCGGCGAAGACCGGCCCCGTCTCGGGGATCCCGAACACGGTCAGGGCGGGGCACTCGAACAGCCGGCCGACCCGGCGGCGCTGATCCGCGTCGAACACGCCGGGAACCGAGAGCAGCAGGCCGGTGAGCACGCCGCGCGCGCTCTTCACCTCCCGTTTCGCGTCGCGCGTCGACGCGAACGCCGACGAGAGGTCGGTGAACGCGTACCCGGCGCCCTCACGGGCGATCGCGCCGAGCGCGGGCTCGCCCGCCGCGCCGAGCACGACGGGAGCGCCCGCGGCCAGCGGGACGGTGAGCCCGAAGATCCCCTCCCACGAGGCGAGCGGGAACGTCGACAGCCACGGCCGGTCGGCACCGAGCTCGAGAAACGCACCGAGCGACAGCGCCCCCGCGACCAACGAGCGCTGCGAGTGCCACGCAACAGTGCCGCGCGCATCGAGCCCGAGCACCGGCCCGGTGAGCGTGCCCGAGCTCTCGCCCCCGGGCACGGGCGCCGTGTCGGGCAGCACGAACGGTGCTCCGCGCGCGAGCGCACCGAGCACGGCGACCGCGCCCGCCAC
>DAIQOP010000192.1:0-7500 GCA_036787815.1 Actinomycetota bacterium | reverse complement strand
ACTCGCAGTCCTTTCGGCCGTGCCGCGATGAGCGTGAGCACGAGGATCAGCCACATCGTCGCGAGCGCGACGACGATGCCGACGGCGTATTTCATTGCCCGGATCGCGGGTGCGAGCCTGTCTCCCGGAATCGACTCAGCGTCTCCCGTGTGTCCCGGTACACCAGTAGCGGGACGAACTGGAGGACGCGTGCGTCGCGGTAACGCTCTCGAACCACCCGTACCAGATCGCGCACGTCATCGACGGTTGGAGCGGCATCGGAGAACTCACGCTGCAACCTGTCGGCAACCGCGGTGACTTCATCTTCCTCGGTCATGGAGCGCACGCGTGCAGTCTCTGGCGCGCGGCGGGGTCGATCACAGGGTCGGATGGCCTAATGCGGGTTACGAAACGGTGAACTCTCGGGGCGACCCGCGTCTACGGCCGTTCGGCCCTACCGCCGGCCTCCGCTTCCGATGGACGATCACCGAGCCCGGACCGTTCAACGTTGGGCACACATGCGGGAACGGTCGCACGTGCATTCACCGGAGCAGTGGGGCTGACGGAAGGATGACCCATGAAGACCACCGAGCTTCCTGCCCGCGACGACGCAGCGGCTCCGGCGGACGAGTCGGACCACGGGTACGTCATGCCGCTCGTTCACGTTCGAATGCCGGAACGCGTCGTCCAATTCGCGTTCTGGGGGGCGCTCGGCGCGACCGTTGTGACCGGGGCGGTGGACCTGCCGGTCGCGGCCGCCGTGGCCGGCGGTGTGGTGATCGCGCGACACGTGCGCCGGTGAGCGCGTCTCGCGTCGCGATGACGAGACAGTGAGATCGGGCGGTCGCGCGATGTGGTCACGATTGGATCCGGTCGGGGCGATGGCGTCGGTCCTGTCCGGCCGCGTCGATGGCACGCGTGGACGGCCTCGCGGGCGTCACGTGTGGGCTACGCCGGGTCGTGCGCACATCGAGGCGCGTGGCGTGCATCGGCCGGGTACCGAATCGTTGGTCGACGCGCTCGAGCTCGGGTTGCGCGCGGTCGAAGGGGTGCATTGGGCGGAGGTGAATCCCGTCCTTGCTCACGTCATCGTCGCGTTCGACGAAGGGTCCGTCGGACTCGATGATCTCGTCGCGATCGTCGACGACGTCGAGGTCGCGCACCAGGTTGCCGAGGACGATGTGCTCGTCGAGGGTCGCCGTCACCCGGGCGACGCCGATCCGCTGTGGTGGGGGGCCGTCGAGCTCGGTGCCGACGGCGCCGGAATGGTGCTCGGCGTCGTCGCTCGGGCGGCGCGGCTTCCCCGGCTTCCGATCGAGGTCGCCGCCGCACTTCCCGCGCTCGACAATCTGCCCCCGGTGCGTCGTGCACTCGAGCGTCGACCCCATCTGGAGGCGGCGGTCGTCTCGGTCGCAGCGCTGCTGCAGGGTCTCGGCCAAGGCCCGGTCGGGCTCGTCGTCGACGGCGGCCATCGCGTGATGTTGCTTCGAGAGGCGGGGGCGCGCCGGGCGCTGTGGGAACGCGTCGAGCCCTCGTTGTATCCGGGGCCGCGGCAGACCCATGTCGCGGCGTTCGACAGACCACCACGGCCTCGGCCGCTCCCCGACGGTGTCGTCGAGACCTATGCACAACGCGTGTCGCTGGGTTCGCTCGGGCTCGGTGCCGTCGCAGTCGCGGTGACGCGCAACCCGCGCGCCATGGCCGATGTCGTGCTTGCCGCGATCCCGCGAGCGGCCAGGTTGGGCCGTGAGGGTTTCGCCGCGGAGCTCGGCCGTGGCCTTGCGGGCCGCGACGTGTTGGTGATGGACCCGCAGGCGTTGCGGCGACTCGACCGTATCGACACCGTGGTCGTCAATGCACACCTTCTCGAGCAGCCCTCTGCCGGCGGCCGTGCACTGATCGCGTCGATTCGCGCAGCGGCGCAGGATCTCGTCGTCGCGGGCGGTGGACCGGATGACTGGGAACAGCTCGAGCCCGATGTCGTCGTCGCCGGCGACGACGACTTCGGCGCGTCGGTCCGGAGGCTCCAAGACGAAGGACGCGTCGTGGCGGTCGTCTCGTCGCGGCCGGGTCTCGAGCTCGCCGCGGCAGACTGCGGCATCGGCGTGGCCGTGTCGGATGGTCATCCACCCTGGGGCGCCGCCATTCTGTGCCCCGACCTCCATGCGGCCGCGCTGGTGGTCGACGCCACCGCGGTCGCGCGCACCGCGAGCCGCCGCGCGGTGACGATCGCGGTCGCGGGATCGACGTTGGCGACCGCGCTCGCGTTCGGTCCGGCTCCCGGCTCCGGGCAACGCGCGGTCGTGGCGACGAACGCAGCGGCACTCGTTGCACTCGGCGCCGGTGCCTGGACGGCAGCCACGTTGACCCGTGGCCCGGTGCCGACCGACGACGGCCCCGACGTCGCATGGCATGCGCTGAGTCTCGACGAGGTGACCGCGTTGCTGGGGACGGGGCCGACGGGGCTTGCTTCGGGCGACATCGAGGCCCGGCGAACGGAGGACCATCGACAGACGGGTCCGAGCTTCCCGGCGCTGTTGACGCAGGAGCTCGCGAATCCGCTGACGTTGCTCCTCGCGGCCGGCGGCGTGTTGTCGACCGTCGCCGGTTCGGTGACCGACGGCATGCTCATCACCGGCGTACTCGGCGTCAACGCGATCGTGGGTGCCACGCAACGGTTGCGTACCGAGCAGGCGATCAGCCGACTGGGCGCGTCGGTGTCGAGCCGGCTCGTCCGCATCCGTCGCGAAGGCACCGAGCATTCCGTTCCACCGGACGAGCTCGTCGCCGGAGACCTCGTCGTCCTGCAGGCAGGTGACGTCGTCCCCGCCGACTGCCGAGTCCTCAGCGCCGCGAGTCTGGAAGCGGACGAGTCCACGCTCACGGGCGAGTCGTTGCCGGTGAGCAAGCACGCAGACGCAGTTGCTTCCGATACGGCGGTCGCCGAGCGGCGATCGATGGCCTATGCCGGGACTTCCGTCGCTGCCGGACGCTGCGAGGCGATCGTGGTGGCAACCGGAGAACGCACCGAGGCGCGACGCGGGATTGCCGAGGGCGCCCGAGCCCCGGCGAGTGGTGTCGAGACGCGTTTGGAGAATCTGACCCGCAAGACGGTGCCGCTGGTCCTGGCGGCGGGCGGTCTGCTCACAGGATCGAGTCTTCTGCGAGGTGTGCCGGGGCGCGAAGCAGTGTCGACCGGTGTCAGTCTCGTGGCGGCAGCCGTACCGGAAGGCCTTCCGTTCCTCGCGACGGTCGCTCAGTCGGGCGCGGCGCGGCGGCTGTCACGTCAAGGGGTGCTCGTCCGCAACGCGCGAGTCCTCGAAGCGCTCGGGCGCGTCGACGTGCTGTGCTTCGACAAGACCGGCACCCTCACAGAGGGTCGCCTCCAGCTCCGGTCGGTGTCCGACGGTGAGTTTCTCGAATCGATGCCCGCGATCGACGGGCGACGGCGTCTGGTGCTCGCGGCAGCGCTGCGCGCGACGCCCACGGCACGTCGGCACGAGTTGCCACACCCGACCGACCAAGTTGTCGTCGACGGGGCCGCGGCAGTCGAGCTCGGTACCGACCTCGGCGCCCGCGGCTGGCGCAAGGTCGCGTCGTTGCCGTTCGCACCCAACCGCGGGTATCACGCGGTTCTCGGAGAGGCAGAGGCGAGCTCGCTGCTCAGCGTGAAGGGCGCGCCCGAGGTCGTGCTCCCGCGCTGTGAGGCATGGCGACGAGCCGAACACGTTGTCGCACTCGATGACGACACCCGCTTGCGACTGGAACGGCATGTCGAGCGCCTCGCCGAGCAAGGGCTCCGAGTGCTCGCGGTGGCCGAACGGCACGCTTCGGGACGCGCCGATCACGACGACGCACGCGTCGACCGGCTCGAGCTGCTCGGATTCGTGACAGTGGCCGATCTCGCCCGACCGTCGGCCATCACGCCCATCGCGCAGCTGCATCGCGCCGGTATCGCGGTCGTGATGCTCACCGGAGACCACCCGAGCACCGCTCAGGCGATCGCGTCGGAGCTCGGGCTGCTCGACGGTGGTGTGGTGTCGGGCCCACAGCTCGATCAACTCACCGACGCGCAACTCGATGCGCTCGTCGGCGAAGCGACCGTATTCGCACGGGTCACACCCGTGCACAAGGTTCGCATCGTCCAAGCGTTCCAACGTCGCGGCCGCGTCGTCGCGATGACGGGCGACGGCGCGAACGATGCGCAAGCGATCCGCCTGGCCGACATCGGCATCGCGTTCGGGCCGCGCGCCACACCCGCCGCGCGAGCTGCCGCGGATCTCGTGGTCGTCGACGACCGCGTCGAGACGCTGATCACCTCGATCATCGAAGGGCGCGCCATGTGGGCGTCGGTCCGCGACGCCCTCGCGCTCCTGCTCGGGGGCAACCTCGGCGAGGTCATCTTCACCACCGGCGTCGGTCTCGTCACCGGCCGATCGCCGCTCAACGCCCGGCAGCTCCTCGCCGTCAACCTCCTCACCGACCTCGCACCCGCCATGGCGATCGCGCTCCAACCTCCGCTCACCCGCGACGTCGACCTACGCCGAGAAGGCCCCGACACGTCACTCGGCTCAGCTCTCGCCCGCGACGTCGCCGTGCGCGCCGCCGCGACCGCCGGCGCCGCAGGAGCCGCGTGGACCATCGCGCGGTTCACCGGGACGCCGACACGAGCCCGCACCGTCGCGCTCGCCGCGCTCGTCGGCGCGCAACTCGGCCAGACGCTCGTCATCGGTCACCGAAGCCCACTCGTGCTCGCAAGCGGCGTCCTGTCCGTCGGCGCACTCGTCGGGATCGTCCAGACGCCGGGCGTCAGCCAATTCTTCGGTTGTCGACCGCTCGGCCCGATCGGTTGGACGATCGCAACCGGCGCTGCGTGCGCCGCGACCACCGCAGCCGCGACCGCGAGCTTCATCCTCGCCCGCACCGAGCCCGGCACCGCAGCCCTGCAATCCGCGATCGACATTCGCAGTCGCGACACGACCGACGTCGAACCGGCGCCTGCCATCGCGAGTGCCTGACCTGCGTCACCGCCGAGACTTCACCTCACCGCCACCTCGAAGCTGCCGGACGGAAACGTGCAGGGTCGATACTCATCTCGATGCTTGCTGCACTCATCGCCGTCATCTCGGCAATCGCCGAGATGAGCGCGGAAGTCCGCCGAATCCGCGGTTGAGCGCACGCGTCGCTGAACCTGCGCCTTCGCGCGTCCCACCCGGTGCGAGCGGAGGGAGTCGAACCCTCAACGGTGGTCGCGGCGCGACGGCCGAAAACCGCATAAGTGCAGGTCAGAGGGTGTCCGCGAGGCTCCGCCAGTGACCGCGAATGACCGGATTTTTGCGTCAAACGCGTGTCCGCGTGTCAAAACTGTGTCACGCCGAGGTTCGTCGCGGGAGCTGATCGACTGACGCGATCGGCGCCTTCCACGGCTTGCCCTTGACCGTGCGGTGGAGGTCCTCGAGCTGGTCGTTGAGTTGCTCGTGCAGCGCCGGCCAGATGTGCCCGTAGACGTTCATCGTCGTCGAGATGTCGCTGTGGCCGAGCCGTTCCATCACGAGCCTCGGATGCGCTCCGAGGGCGATCATCAACGAGGCACAGGAGTGGCGGAGGTCGTAGAAGCGAACCTCGACCGGGAGGCCGACGCGTTCGAGCGCGGGCACCATGACGCGTCGCCGCCAGTTGTCGGTGTTCAACGGCGAGCCGCTTGGTGAGCGGAACACGAGATCATCCGGCTTGAGCTTGCGGCCGAGCTTCGACTCGAGCCATCCGAAGTACTCGCATGCTTCCTCGCAGAGGAACCGTGGCACCGTCACGGTGCGTCGGGCGCTCGTCTTCGTAGGACCCGACACGACGCTTCCTGCGACCGTCGTGAGCGTCTCTACGACGTCGACGCGCCCTGCGAGGAGGTCGAGACGGCGTACGCGTACGCCGGCAACCTCGGCGGGTCGCAAGCCCGAGTATGCGGCGAACCGCACGAGGAACGCGTAGGGCGGCTCGATTGCCTCGGCGAGCGCCTCGACCTGCTCGGCCGTGAGGAAGTGCGGTTCGCTCGCACGAGCTCGCGGGATGCGGATGCCGGCAGCCGGGTTGTCGCGCAGCGCGCGGCCTTCGATGGCTTCGTCGAAGATCGACTTCACGATGGCCACGCGGTTTCGCACGGTCTTCGGAGCCGAGCCCTGGCCGAGCATTTCGGCGACCCAAGCCTTGACCTCGGCCCGGTCGATCTCGCCGATCCGCCGCCCGCTGAACGTCGGGAGGATCGCGTTGTCGAGAACGCGTCTCGACGTCGAGCGCGTCGAGACGCGGAACCGAGCCTCGTTCATCGCCCACCACGACTCGGCCCAATCCTCGAACCGTGAGCGCCGCAACGCCGGGTCGGTGAACTCGCCGCGGTGCTTGTCTGTGGAAGTCACGTCGAGGAACTGCTGCGCGTCGACGCGCCGTTCGAACGTTTTCGAACGCGTGCGTCCCGATGGGTCGCGATAGCGGGCCCGCCACCGGGAACCGCGCGCCGGCTTGCCGTCGAGAGTTGTCTTCGTCGGCGTGATGCTGCTCATCGTGTCCTTCCGAGCCAGCCGTAGGTCCACTCGGCATGGCAACTCCTCGAGGGAGCCGGACGCTACCGACGCCCTACGACACGGACAACGGGTCGAGCGGCTTCGACGCGCTGGTCGTCGAGCCAGGTCGCGATCGCGATCGGATCGAACCGCAGCAGGTGTCCCCACTTGACGTACGGGATGCGGCGTTCGGCGACGAGCCGGCGGACGTGACGGACGCTGACGCCGAGATGCGCGGCGAGCGCGTCGATGTCGACGAGGTTCGGGAGCGGCGTCGGTGGCGCGGGTCGGAGCTTCATGCCTGAGTGTGCGAATCTGCGAGCGCGATCGGAACCGGTTTCTTCGGATCGGCGCGAAGTTTTCGTCGACGGGTCGGTCGGTGCGTTGGTGGGGTTCTTGGTGACTGGTGACTACGCGGAGCACACATGGTGGTTCCGCAAAAGCGGAACCACCGAGGTGGTCTGGTGGGTCGCGAGCGGGTCGCGAAACGCGGTCCTCGTGGCGGCTGATTCGCCGGCCCGGGCGTCGACGAGCTCCGTTCCGAAGACGACCGAGCGGCGCCTCCGACGAGTGTCCGTCGGGTGCGTTGTTCCCCGCCGTCTACCTCGCGACGCCGATGTTGGCGACAACGCCCGCTGCGGCGAGGACGCGCCCGCCGGTCGCGGCGAGGACGCGCCCGCCGGTCGCGGCGACGAGCATCACGTTCTCGTGGGTCGCCAGTCCGTTTTCGGCATAGCTCGAACCCCACCAAGACACCCACCAAGACACCCACCAAGAGGCCCACCAGTGCAGGTCACAGCGTCGCGCGACCGAGCGTTTCGAAGCACCGGGCGACGTCGTCGCCGCGCTCGCTCACCAAGCCGAGTGTCCAACCCGCCTGCGATTCCAGAACGTGCCGATCGGCAGTTATTCGGCTCTCCTGTCACTTCCGTGGGTCGCGTTGGGGTTGGTCCGCGAGTGCACCCCG
>DAIQOP010000191.1:0-7506 GCA_036787815.1 Actinomycetota bacterium | reverse complement strand
GGCGGACGGGATTGCCGACCAGCACCGAACCGCGCAACGGCGTGTCGGGCAACGATGCCGCGCCGCGCGCGCCGAGCCGGACCGAGATGCGGTTCGCGAGCCCGGGGGCGGCGTCCTGCTCGTGGATCACGGTCGGGATCCTCGACAGCCGCGCCGCGACCACGCACGGCAGCGACACGTAGCTCCCGAAACCGACGACGACGCGCGGCCGGTAGCGGCGCACGAGCCGGTGGGCGTCCCAGAGCGCGCGCACCGCCCCGAGGACGACGCTCAGGTTCTCGAGGCTCACTCGGCGCTGGAGGCCCTTGCCGAGCGGGAGGGTGTCGATCGCGAAACCGGCCTCGGCGACGACACGGGTCTCGAAGCCGCGGTTGCCGCCGACGAACCGCACGGACTCGGACGGGTGCCCCCGTGCCACGAGCTCGCGGGCGAGCGCGAGCGCCGGGTAGGTGTGGCCTCCGGTACCGCCCGCACCGATGAGTGCGAACACCGGCGGTCCGTCGCCGGTGTTCGAGGTCACGCGGGTCGTGCCGCGCCGCGTTCCTCGCAGCGACGGGCGACGTTGACGAGGATGCCGGCCGCGACCATGAGGATCACCAGCGACGAGCCTCCGGCCGACAGGAACGGGAGTGGCACACCGGACACGGGGAGCACGGAGGTGACCATGCCGATGTTGAGCACCGCCGCGCCGACCACCCAGGTCGTGACACCGGCCGCGAGGAGCGCACCGAAGCGATCGGGTGCGCGCATCGCGACCCGGTAGCCGGCCACCGCGAACACCGCGAACAGGCCGACGATCATGAGCGTGCCGAACAGGCCGAGCTCCTCGCCGATGATCGCGAAGATGAAGTCGGTCTGCGCCGCAGGGAGGAACTGCCACTTCGCCCGGCCGTTCCCGAGCCCGGCGCCGGTCGCTCCCCCGCTGCCGAGCGCGATGAGCGACTGCGAGATCTGGTACCCCTTGTTCGCGACGTCGTGCCACGGATGCAGGAACGTGAGCATGCGCTGCCGGCGGTAGGGCTCGACCAGCGCGAGGATCCCGGTGACCGCCGCCGCGCCGCCGAAGACCTTGGCGAGCGCGCGGCCGGGGACTCCCGCGACGATCAGCACGGACACCACGATGAAGCCGAGCTCGATGCTCGTGGCGAGGTCGGGTTCGGCCATCACCAGCGCCGCGAAGATGCCGAGCACCGCGATCACCGGCACGACGGTCGCCCGGGTGTCGTGCACGAGCTCGGCCCGGCGCGTGAGCACGTCGGCGGTGAACACGAGCAGCACGACCTTGGCGAGCTCGCTGGGTTGGAACCCGACGGCACCCATGCCGATCCACCGGCGCGCGCCCTCGACCTGTACGCCGATGCCCGGGACGAGCACGACGAAGAGCCCGAGGAAGCCGAGCGCGAGCAGCAGGCGTGAGTGCCGTTGCCAGATCCGGTAATCGAGGCGCGACGACACGAAGAAGCCGACGGCGCCGATGATCGCCCAGGCGAACTGGCGCTCGAACACGTACCACGCCGACCCGTAGTTCGTGAGCGCCTGGACCGACGACGCCGAGAGGATCATCACCAGACCGATGAGGTTGAGCACGACGACGAGCGCGACGATGACCCACGACAGTGTGGTGGTGCTCGTGACCGTGCGTTCACCGACGCGCCGCCGCACCGCGTCGAATGCGGCCCGGCCCGGCACCGGACGGCGCCACGGGATCGCTCCGTCGATGAACGCCATCAGCGGGTCTCCCCGGTCTCGGCGTACTCCGCGACGAGCAGCGCGACCTCGGTGGCGAAGTCGTCGCCGCGCGCTTCGTACCCGCCCGCGTACCAGTCCCACGACGCGCACGCCGGGGAGAGCAGCACGACGTCGCCGGGACGCGCCTGCTCCGCGCCGGCACGCACGACCGCTCTCATCGAATCGGCCCGGACGACCGGCCGCTTCCCCGCGAACGCCTTCTCGACCTCGGCCGCGGCTTCGCCGAACGCGACGACGGCCCGGATCCGTTCGACCTCGCTCGCGAGCACGCCGAGATCGAGATCCTTGTTCCGGCCGCCGGCAAGCAGAACGACCGAATCGAAGCCCTCGATCGCGTGCGCGGAGGCGTGCGGGTTCGTCGCCTTCGAGTCGTCGTAGTACTTCACCCCTCTAGCTTCGCCGACCAGCGCGACCCGGTGGGGGAGGGTGCGGAACTCGGCGAGCGCGTCACGGATTCCGGAGCGGGTCGCCCCGGCCGCGAGCGCGGCGCACGCGGCCGCGAGCGAGTTCGAGAGATCGTGCGGGAGCGCGCGCGGGAGCGACGAGACGTCGGCGAGCACCTCCCCCGCCGGGTCGAGCAGGCGCCCGGCGGCGACACGCGCCGCGCCGTCACGATCGGGATCGAGGCTCACCGCGATACGGCGCGACGCGGCGGCCGACACCATCGACGACGCGACCGGGTCGTCGCCGTCGAACACCAACACGTCGTCGGCCTGCTGCGCGGCGAAGATCTTCGCCTTCGCGGCCGCGTACGCGCGGAACGATCCGTGCCAATCGAGATGGTCGTCGGCGACGGCGAGCAAGACCGCGATCCGGGGCCGGAATCGCTCGGTGAATTGAAGCTGGAACGACGAGACCTCGGCCACGACGATGTCGATCCCCGTCTGGGGCCCGGAGCCCGCGAAGTGAATCAACGGGGTTCCGATGTTGCCCGCCGCGATCGCCCGGAGGCCCGACGCGCAGAGCATCGCGGCGATCAACGAGGTGACCGTGGTCTTGCCGTTGGTGCCGGTGACCGCGATCAACGGTGCCTCGATGCGGTCGGCGGCCAGCTCGATCTCGCTCCGGATCGCCACCCCGTGCGCGCGTGCCGCGACGAGCGCGGGATGGCCCGGCGGCACGCCGGGGCTCGGCACGAGCAACGAGAACGCGCCGACGAACCGGTCCCAGCCGTCGGGCGGCCCGCCTTCGAGCACGGACGCTCCGGCGGCGCGCGCGAGATCGGCCCGCCGTTCGTGCTCCGCGCCACCCGGATGCTCCTCGACGACGGTGACGTCGACGCCCTCGCCCCGCAGGACGGCGGTCGTCTCCTCCCCCGTCTTCGCCAACCCCACGACGAGCACCGGCGACACCCCGCCGACCGCGGGATGGCTCACTCGTGCACCCCCGGGAGCCGCAGGAAATCGGCGTAGAAGAGACCCAGGCCCATCGCAGCACACAGCCCCGCGAAGAGCCAGAACCGCACCGTGACCGTGAACTCCGGCCAGCCGCCGACCTCGAAATGGTGGTGGATGGGCGACATGCGCAGTACCCGGCGACCGAAGCCCCGGAACGAGATCACCTGCACGATGACCGACAGCGTCTCGACCATGTAGAGGCCGCCGAGGATCGGCAACAAGAGATGCGTGCGCGTGAGCAGCGCGAGGCCGGAGACCGCGGCCCCGATCGCCATGGAGCCCGTATCGCCCATGATGATCTGCGCGGGCGCCGCGTTCCACCACAGGAAGCCTGCGCACGCGCCGAGCATCGCCGCGGAGACGGTGGCCATGTCGAGCGCCTGCGCACCGGGCACGTGGTAGATCGACAGGTGGCGGAACTGCCAGAACGCGATGATCGTGAAGACGGCGAACACGAACATAGACGCGCCGGCCGCCAGCCCGTCGAGACCGTCGGTGAGATTGACCCCGTTGGTGGTACCGAGGATCACGAGCACGGCCCACACGAACCACAGCGGCGAACCGAGGTCGTAGCGGATGTCGCGCGCGAACGACAGGTGCGTCGAGACGTGCACCCAGTGCAGCGCGAGCAACGCGAACCCGCTCGCGACGATGATCTGCCCGGCGAGCTTGCCGCGCTTGCGGAGACCGAGGTTGCGCTGCTTGCGGATGCCGAGGTAGTCGTCGATGAACCCGACGACGCCGAATCCGACGATCCCCGCCAGCAGGAGCACGCCCGATCGCGCGTACTTGATGTCGGCCGTGCGGTGCAGGTGCGCGGCGAAGTAGCCGACGACGGCGCCGCCGACGATGGTGAATCCACCCATGGTCGGGGTGCCCACCTTCGCGATGTGGGGATGCGGGATCGGGCCGTCGTCCCGGATCTGTTGACCGATATGGCGCGCCCGCAGGGCACGGATGAGCACGGGCGTCGTCAGCACCGTCGTCACGAACGACGCGGCGACGGCGAGGAACATCGCGATCACGGGCGGCCCCCGGCACTCTCGCCGCACAGCTGGTCGGGCGCGAGCAGGCCGTGGGCCACGAGCTCGAGCCCGACGGCGCGGCTCCCTTTCAGGAGCACGACGTCACCGGCATGCACGAGGGAGCGGACGGCCACGAGCGCCTCCGCCGCATCCGCGGTGTCGAGACGGGTCGGAACCGAGGTCGCGGCGGCGCTGATCTCCGCGCCTCCGGCGCCCACCCCGACGACCACGTCGATCCCGAGCCGGCCCGCGAGCTCACCGACCGCGGCATGCGCGTCGCGTGAGTGCTCCCCCAGCTCGCGCATCTCTCCGAGCACTGCGATCCTTCGGCCCGTCGCGGTGAGCGCAGCGAGCGCGCGCAGCGCGGCGGCCATCGAGGTGGGGTTGGCGTTGTACACATCGTTCAGCACCGCGAGGCCGTCGGCGCGGCGCTCGAGCTCGAGGCGCCACCGCGATCCGGTCGCGCCGGCGAGACCGGCGCTGACGACCTCGGGAGCCACGCCGAGCCAACCCGCGACCGCGATCGCGAAGAGGGCGTTGGTCGCCTGATGCTGGCCGCGCACCCCGAGCTTCGTCGCGACCGGACCCCAGGGCGTGCGCACCACGATCGAGGCGCGCAGCTGATCGTCGAGCTCGCAACGCGTGAGCCGCACGTCGACGCCGGGGCCGCTCCCGCACCGCAGCACGGGCGCGCTGCTGCGTGCGACGAGCCGTGGAGTGACCTGGTCGTCGCCGTCGACCACCGCGACGCCGTTGCGGGGCAGGGCCTCCAACAGCTCACCCTTCACGGCGAGCACGCCGTCCGGGCCGCCGAGGTGCTCGGCGTGCGCGAGCCCGATGTTGGTGACGACCCCGATCGACGGCCGCGCGATCGCGCACAGCTCGGCGATGTTGCCCTTGAACCGGGCGCCCATCTCGGTGACGAGCACCTCGGTGAGCGGGTCGGCGCCGAGCACGGTGAGGGGAAGCCCGATCTCGTTGTTGAACGACTCGGGGTTCGCGTGCACGACGCGGCCGGCGCCGATCGCCGCCGCGGCGAGATCTTTGGTCGACGTCTTGCCCGTCGAGCCGGTGATGGCGACGACCTGGAGACCGTCGAGGCGCGCTCGCGCCGAGGTCGCGATGGCCATGAGCGCGCGCGCCGGATCGTCGACCCGGACGATCGCCCGGCCGTGCGCGTGCACCATCCCGTCGGGCACCCGGCTCACGACCGCGCCGACCGCGCCCGCCGCGAACGCGGCGTCGAGGAAGTCGTGACCGTCGCGCCGGTCGCGCAACGCGACGAAGCAGGCTTCGGGGCTCGAGCCGGGTTCGGCGGTGTCGAACAACTCCAACGCGCGTGAGTCGTTCGTGAACCTCGCGAAGACGGTGCCCGGATCACCGGCGACCAGCTCGCCGCCGGCCGCGTTGGCGACGTCGGCCGCGGTCAGGCGCATCGGAGCGCCTCGAGCTCTTCGCGCGCGACCGTGCGATCGTCGAAGGGCACCGTGACACCTGCCGAGGTCTGCCCCTGCTCGTGACCCTTACCGGCGATCAGGACGACGTCTCCGGGTCGCGCGACGGCGAGCGCGTCGCGGATGGCGGCCCGGCGATCGAGCTCGACGACGAGCCGCGGATCCGACACGCCCGCGATCACGTCGGCGGCGATCGCGGCGGCGTCTTCGGAACGCGGGTTGTCGGAGGTGAGCACCGCGAGGTCGGCGACGCGCGTGACCGCGCCCATCTTCGGACGCTTGTCGCGATCACGGTCGCCACCGCAGCCGAAGACCACGATCACCCGTCCGCTGGGCGCCGCGATCGAGCGCGCCGCGGCGAGCGCCTGCTCCAACGCCTCCGGAGTGTGCGCGTAGTCGACGAGCACCTCGAGGCCGCGGTCGTTGTCGACCCGCTCCATCCGGCCCGGCACCACGAGCGGAACCGAGAGGCCCGCGGCGACGGCCTCGAGCTCCGTGCCGGCCAGGAGCGCCGTCGTCGCGGCAGCGAGCGCGTTCTCGACGTTGAAGCGCCCGGGCAGCGAGATCCGCACGTCGAGCGCGCGCCCGCTGCGGCCGTCGGTGATGCGAAAGCGCGTGCCGTGCGGCTCGGCCTCGATCGCGGCGGCGCTCACGTCGGCCGCGACCGCGGTGTCGGGATCGGCGACGGCGAAGGTCAACACTTCGAGTCCGAGCTCGATCGCGTTCGCGGCAATCGTGCGACCGATCGCGGTGGTGACGTTCACCGCCGCGCGCGTGGTGAACCTCGGCGTGAACAGGCGCGCCTTCGCCGCGACGTACGCGTCGATCGTGCCGTGATAGTCGAGGTGATCCTGCGAGAGATTGGTGAAGCACGCGACGGCGAAGCGCGTGCCGTCGACCCGGTGCTGGTCGAGCGCGTGCGACGAGACTTCCATCGCGACGGTCTCGACATCGGCGTCGCGCATGCGCGCGAGCAGCGCCTGCAGCTCGGTCGCCTCGGGTGTCGTGTGGCGCAGCCCTTCGCGGAGCTCCGCGTACCGGGTCTCGACGGTGCCGATCACTCCGACGCTGCGGCCGGCCGCGACCGCGATCGCCTCGAGGAAGTAACAGGTGGTGGTCTTGCCGTTCGTGCCGGTGACGCCGAGCACCGACATCGTGTGCGACGGATCGCCGAAGAACCGTGATGCGATCGGACCGATCGCCGCTCGCACCGACGGGACGCGTACCTGCGCGCCGACGACGTCGACGAAGTGCTCGACGAGGAACGCCACCGCGCCGGCCCGTTCGGCCGCGCCCGCGTGGTCGTGGCCGTCGGTCGTCTTCCCCGGGATGCAACAGAACAAGGCGCCCTCGTCGACCTGACGACTGTCGTGCACGATGGCACGGATCTCGAGCTCGGGATCGCCCCGGAGCTCGACCACGTCCACACCTTCGAGGTCGAGGCCTTCGAGGAGGTCGTGCAACAGCACGGGCCCCCCTTAGCCGTTCGGAGCGGTGGTCGTCGGGGCCACTGTACCGGCCCCCGCCGCCGCTCCCCCGCTCGTGGGCGGGCCGACGCGGCCGTTGGCGGGCGGGGTCGAGGTGCTCGTCCCGGAACGCGGTGGTGTGGCCGTGCCGTTGGCGCCGGTCGTCACGGCCGTGTGCGACTTCGCCTTCGCGCCCTTGTGCGCGCGGTCCTTGACGGCCTTCGTGGCCGCGTCCTGCGCGGCCTTCTGTGCGGCTCGGGCCGCCGCCTGCTGCGCCGCGAGGTGGTCGTACAGCGCGGCGCCGTGGGGCACCTGGCACGACGTGTGCTGCGCCGCGGCGCTCTGCTGTGCAACGACCCACTGCGGCGGGTTCGTCGACGGCGGCGGCGGCACGACGCGCTCGCTGCGCAACGCC
>DAIQOP010000190.1:678-7531 GCA_036787815.1 Actinomycetota bacterium | reverse complement strand
TTTCACCGCGGCCGCGCGCCGCCTGGGAATGTTATCAGCGGTTGGCGTCGTTGTCGAGCCACGTGCCGACGACAAGCGACAGGAACTCCGGCTGGCGTTCGAAGCCGAGCGATTCGTACAACGCCTGCGCGTCGTCGGTCTGGAGCCCGATGTGCTGCCCCGGCACCGCGTCGACGAGCCGGCGCACCATCGACGAGGCGATGCCCCGGCGCCGGTGCGACGAGGCGGTCCACACGTCGACGAGGTACGCGTTGCACACGCCGTCGGAGAGCAGGCGCGCCATGCCGACGACGCGTGCGGTCTCGCCCTCGCTGTCACCGTCGCTGTCGAGCGCGATCGCGACGTGCTGCGACTGCTCGAACGATCGCCGCAACGCGTCGGCCGATCGCCCGTTGTCGAAGCGGTCGGCGGCGAGGTCGGCCTTGGCCTGCACCCAGTCGATGCCGGCGAGCGAGGTCGTGAGCCGCACCGTCATCGCGCCGCTCCGAGCGCTACGCCGCGCCCGACGCCTTGCTGTTGCGGTGCCTGCGGAACTCGAGCACCGGTGGGATGAGCGAGACGATCGCGATCAGGGCGACGATCGGCAGGAGGTAGTGGTCGACGTTCTTGATGTGCTCACCCAGGTAGTAGCCGGCGAGGCTGATGCCGACGGCCCACAGCGCCGCGCCGACGGCGTTGTAGACGAAGAAGGTGCGGCGGCGCATCTCGCTCATCCCCACGAAGATGGGGGCGATCGTGCGCACGATCGGGATGAACCGGGCGAGGATCACGGACTTCGGGCCCTGCCGCTCGACGAACTCGTGCGCTCGCACCTCGTACTCGGGCTTGAAGAAGCGGGCGCCCGGCTTGAAGAGCTTCGTGCCGAAGCGCTCGCCGATCTCGTAGCCGATCTGGGCTCCGATCACCGCAGCGACGAACGCTCCGGCGGCGATGACGGCGATGTTGACGTTGAAGTGGTACTTGCTCGACGTGGCGAACAGGCCGGCGGTGAAGAGGAGCGAGTCGCCGGGCAGGGGGGCGGGGAAGATGCCCGACTCCACGAAGATGACGGCGAGCAGGCCGACCAGGCCGAACGTGTCGATGAGGTGCTTCGGATCGAGGAAACTCACCGGGGGGACGTTAGCGGCGCTGCGGGGCCTCCCGGGGTCGAAACGACCGCTCTCCGTGGTCTTTTCGGTTGCGTGACGACGCCGAGCCGTCGCGATGGCTACGGTCACGAGCCCCGGCCGCCGAGAGGTGCCAGGGAGCTCGACGCCGGGAAGGGCCCGCCCCCCGGCCGCCCGAGAGAGGAATCCTGTGGCCAAATCGCTCGTCATCGTGGAGTCGCCGGCGAAGGGGAAGACCATCGCGGGCTTCCTCGGTGCCGGGTACACGGTGATGGCGAGCATCGGCCACATCCGCGATCTGCCCCGTTCCGGGCTGGCCATCGACGTCGACCACCACTTCGCGCCCGAGTACGTCGTCGCCGATGGCAAGCAGAAGGTGGTCACCGAGTTGAAGCGGGCCCTCAAGGGTGCCGACGAGCTCATCCTCGCCACTGACGAGGATCGCGAGGGCGAGGCGATCGCGTGGCACGTGCTCGAGGTGCTGCAGCCGAAGGTGCCCGTGAAGCGGATGGTCTTCCACGAGATCACCCGCAACGCGATCCAGGCCGCGCTCGAGGAGCCCCGTGATCTCGACATGAAGCTCGTCGAGGCCCAAGAGGGCCGGCGGGTGCTCGACCGCCTCGTGGGGTACGAGGTCTCGCCGGTGCTGTGGCGCAAGATCGGTCGGGGCGCGCGCTCGGCCGGCCGCGTGCAGAGCGTCGCCCTGCGTCTCGTCGTCGAACGCGAACGCGCGCGGATGGCGTTCCGCAGCGGCCAGTGGTCGGATCTCGTCGCGACGCTCGGCGCGCACGACACCAGCTTCCCCGCTTCGCTCGTCGAGCTCGACGACGTGAAGGTCGCGACCGGCAACGACTTCGATGCCGCGACCGGGCGCATCGCCGAGGGGCGCACCGTGCTCGTGCTCGACGAGACCGCGGCCGGCGCCCTCGCGGAGCGCCTCCGCGGCTCGGAGTACACGGTGGAGTCGGTCGACGCGTCGCGGCTGACCGAGAAGCCGAAGGCACCGTTCACCACCTCGACGCTGCAGCAGGAGGCCGGGCGCAAGCTCCGCTACGGCTCGGCGAAGACGATGGCCGTCGCCCAGCGCCTCTACGAGCGTGGGTTCATCACCTACATGCGGACCGACAGCACCAACCTGTCGGAGCAGGCGATCGGGGCGGCTCGCCGTCAGATCGTGGAGCGGTTCGGGCCGGAGTACCTGCCCGCCGAGGCCCGCACCTATCGCACGAAGGTGAAGAACGCCCAGGAGGCCCACGAGGCCATCCGCCCCGCGGGCGAAGACATCCGCCCGCCCGAGGCCGTGCGCGCGGAGCTCGACTCCGACGAGCGCTCCCTCTACGAGCTGATCTGGATCCGCACGATCGCGAGCCAGATGTCCGATGCCCGCGCGCTGCGGGTCACGCTGAAGATCGGCGCCCGCTCGTCGGCCGGCGAGCGCGCGGTGCTCCGGGCGTCGGGCAAGACGTACGAGTTCCTCGGCTTCCGGCGTGCCTACGTGGAGGACGTCGACGACGAGGAGATGGCCGAGGGCGAATCGCGACTGCCTCCCGTGGTCGAAGGCGAGCGCGTCGCGCTCGAAGACCTGCGGGCCGTGCGCCACGAGACGAAGCCTCCGGCGCGCTACACCGAGGCGAGCCTCGTGAAGGAGCTCGAGGAGCGCGGCATCGGCCGTCCCTCCACCTACGCGTCGGTGATGCAGACGATCCAGAACCGCGAGTACGTGTGGCGCAAGGGCAACGCGATGGTGCCGGCCTGGATGGCCTTCGCCGTCGTGCGCCTGCTCGAGCAGCACTTCGGCCATCTCGTCGACTACGGCTTCACGGCCACGATGGAAGAGGCGCTCGACGTCATCGCCCGCGGCGAGGGCGAGGCCGAGAAGTGGCTCCACACCTTCTACTTCGGGAACGGCCAGGCCGGTCTGCGCGAGCTGGTGGGCGACGAGAACCTCGCCCGCATCGATCCGCGCGAGATCAGCACGATCCCGATCGGCCACGACGAGTCCGGTGCGCCGGTGGTGGTGCGCGTCGGCCGCTACGGGCCCTACGTGCAGGTGGGCGAAGAAGGCGCGCGCGGGTCGATCCCCCCCGACATCGCCCCCGACGAGCTCACCGTCGAGCTCGCGCTCGAGCTCGCGCGGCGCCAGGCCGAGGGCCCGCAGTCGCTGGGCGCCGACCCCGCGACCGACCTCCCCGTCTTCGTGCTCAACGGTCGCTTCGGCCCCTACGTGCAACTCGGTGAGATGCCCGAGGGCAAGGGCGAGAAGCCGCCGCGGGCGTCGCTGTTCAAGACGATGCAGCCCGAGACGGTGACGCTCGAGCAGGCGCTCCAGCTCCTGTCGCTCCCGCGCGTCGTCGGCGCCGGCGACGACGGTGAGGAGATCGTGGCGCTCAACGGGCGCTACGGCCCCTACATCAAGAAGGGCTCCGACACCCGGAGCCTCGACTCCGAAGACAAGCTGCTCAGCCTCACGCTGCCGGAGGCGCTCGCCCTGCTGGCGACGCCGAAGACACGCGGCCGGGTGGCCAAGCCGCCGATCGCGGAGCTCGGCGAATCGCCCGATACCGGCGCGCTGATCCGGGTGCTCGACGGCCGCTTCGGCGCGTACGTCACCGACGGCGCCACCAACGCGACCATCCCGCGCGGCACCGATCCCGAGGCGCTCACCCTGCCGGAGGCCGTCGCGCTCCTGCGGGCCCGGGCCGCGGCCGGGCCGTCGAAGCGGGCCAAGAAGGCACCCGCGAAGAAGGCGCCGGCCAAGAAGGCCAAGAAGGCGACGAAGGCGAAGAAGGCCACCAAGGCCAAGAAGACGACCACGGCGAAGAAGGCCGCGGCCAAGAGCGGTGGCGGTGAGAAGGGCGCGGCGGCTCCCGCGATGAAGACGGCACAGGCGCCCGGTGCCGAGTCGTGACGCCGGGTCACGAACCCCGCGCGAACGCCATCTAGCCTGACCGCGGTGAGCGACCAGGTGCCGGCGCCGTTCATCCCGCCACGGCCCGACGAGCAACCGATCGAGTCGGCGACGTTCGGCGTCCTGCGGGGCCCGTTCTTCCGGTTGTTCGCCGCACAGTTCTCTTCGAGCCTCGGCGACTGGATCGGGCTGCTCGCCATCCTCGCCCTTGCCCAGTCGGTGTCGGGAGGAACCGGGATCGGTCTCGTGATGATCGCCCGGATGCTTCCGGGCTTCGTGCTCGCGCCGGTCGGAGGCGCGCTGATCGATCGCTGGGACCGGCGCAAGGTGATGGTCACGTGCGACATCGGCCGCGCCGTCCTGCTCGCACTGCTGCCGTTCTTCCACAACCTCGTCGAGTTGGTGCTGATCTCGTTCCTGATCGAGATCCTCACGCTCATGTGGAGCCCGGCGAAGGACGCGTCGGTCCCCAACGTCGTCGAGTCCGATCAGCTCGCGTCGGCCAACTCGCTCGGTCTCGTCGCCGCGTACGCGACGTTTCCCCTCGGCGCGGCTCTCTTCGCCGCGCTGGCCGGCATCTCGAAGTGGCTCGGACACTTCCATGCGTTGCACGTGTTCCACGCGAACCAGTCGTCGCTCGCGATCTGGGTCGACGGTGCCAGCTTCCTGATCTCGGCCTGGCTCATCGCCCATCTCGCGCTCCCCGAAGAGGACCGGCACACACCGCGCCGGATCGATTGGGGCGCGACCTACCGCGACATCGTCGAAGGGGTGCGCTTCATCCGCACCGATCCGCTCGTGCGGGGCGTGATGATCGGCCTGGCCGGCGGTCTGCTCGGTGGTGGGGCCGTCATCCCGCTCGGCCCGTTGTTGTCGAAACAGGTGCTTGGTGGTGGAGACGGCGGTTTCGGTCTGCTCATCACCGCCCTGGGCGTGGGTGCCGCGATCGGAGTGCTCACGTTGCTGTGGCTCCAACGGCGACTCCCGCGCGCGACGGTGTTCACGGTCGCGATCGTCGCGTGCGGGGCGTCGATCATCGTTGCCGCGTCGGTGTCGTCACTCACACCCGCGATGTTCGCCGCCGCCGCCGTGGGTGCCACCGCCGGCACGGGCTACGTCACGGGGTTCACGGTGCTGCAGGAGAACGTCGCCGACGAGATGCGGGGCCGGATCTTCGCGACGCTCTATACCGTCGTGCGGTTGTGCCTGCTGCTCTCGCTCACGCTCTCGCCGTTCATCGCGAACCTGCTCGCCAACATCGCGAAGCATCTGACCAATGGATCCGTGCATTTCGGCGCCCTACGCATCGACCTCCCCGGCGTCCGTCTCGCGTTGTGGCTCGGAGGTGTCGTCACGATCCTGTCGGGGCTCTTTGCGCGTTTCCTGATGCGGCGCGTGCAGCACACGAGCGCGGTCGACGGGTCGCCTGCGTGACCGAGGCCGGTAGCCATCGGGGCACGTTCATCGTGCTCGAGGGCGGCGAGGGGAGTGGCAAGAGCACGCAGGCGCAGATGCTGGCCCGCCGGTTGCGAGCCGCGAGTCGCGAGGTGGTGGAGACGTTCGAGCCGGGCGGGACCGCGCGTGGCGCGCTGCTGCGGTCCGTGCTGCTCGACGACGAGACGCCGCTCGACCCGCACGCGGAGCTCCTGCTCCTCGCGGCCGATCGCGCCCAGCACGTGACCGAGCTGATCGAACCCGCGCTCGCCCGCGGGGCCGTCGTGATCTGTGACCGGTTCTCGCCCTCCACGCTCGTGTACCAGGGGGTGGCGCGGGGTCTGGGCGTCGACGCGGTGGAGGTGATCGACCGGTTCGCCGCGCAGGGTGCGCAACCCGACGTCGTCGTGGTGCTCGATGTCTCCGAAGCTGTCGCCCGGCAACGGCTGCCCGAGGCGCGCGACCGGTTCGAGCGGGCCGGCGCGGAGTTCCACGTCGCGGTGCGGGGTGCGTACCGCGACCTCGCGGGCCAGCGGGGCTGGGTGGTCGTCGCCGGTGACGCGGCGCCCGATCTCGTGGCCGTGTCGGTGTGGGAGGCCGTCGCTCCTCACCTCCCGGACCCGCCCATCTAGTGTCGGTGGCGATGGCGATGTGGACCGGGCTCGTAGGGCAGGAACGCGCGATCGACGCGCTCGAGCACGCGGCGGCCCGACCCGGTCACGCCTACCTGCTCGTGGGCCCACCGGGCTCGGGAGTCGAGATCGCGGCCCGCAGCTTCGCCGCGGAGCTGATATCGCCCGAAGGCGACGAACGCATTCGCGGTCTCGTGCTGCGCGGATTGCACCCCGACGTCGTCGAGTTCGAGCCCGGAGGCTTCTCGTACCTCGTCGACAAAGACGTGCGCGAGCGCATCCTGCCCGAAGCGAGCCGCGCGCCGATCGAAGGCGACCGCAAGGTGCTCGTGCTGTTCGAGGCAGAGCGTCTGCGCGGCAACCAGAACGAGTCGGCCAACGCGCTCCTGAAGACGCTCGAAGAACCGCCGCCGCGCACGATCGTGGTGCTCGTGACCGGCTCGCCCGACGATCTGATCCCGACGGTGCGATCGCGTTGCCAGCGCATCGACCTCGACCCGGTGCCGCTCGTCGCGCTCGAGGCCGCGCTCGTCGACGACGGCTGCTCACCCGAGATGGCCCGCCTCGCGGGGCGACTCTCGGGCGGCAACCTGGCGCGGGCGCGCGCGCTCGCCGGCCCGCTGGCCGAGCTGCGCGCGGCGTTCGCGGCGGCGCCCGGCCGCGTCGACGGAACCGGCGGTACCGCGGCGCGTCTCGCCGACGAGCTCGACGCGACGGTCGAGGATGCGGCCGCCACGGTCGCGCGGCGCCACGTCGCCGAGCTCACGGAGTTC
>DAIQOP010000190.1:0-668 GCA_036787815.1 Actinomycetota bacterium | reverse complement strand
CGCGAACGGTGGACGTCCACATACGCCGCTTGCGCGAGCAGATCGAGCAGCAGCCGGATAATCCCCGCTACCTCACCACCGTGCGCGGCTTCAGCTACCGATTCGAAGACGCGGCCGCCACGGTCGCGCGTCGCCACGTCGCCGAGCTCACGGAGTTCGACGCCGACATGGAGCGGCACGGCTACTCCGACCGCGACGCGCAACGGTTGCGCCGCCGGGTCGAAGACCGACAGAAGCGTGAGGTGCGTCGGGCGCGGATCGACCTGCTCACCGAGGGCGTCACCGCGATCGAGTCGGCCTACCGGGACGCACTCGGTGCTCCGGCCCCGCCGCTCAACACCGACCTCGCCCTGCTCACCGTCGCGCCGCGCGCCGTCGGTCCCGCGCTCGACGCCTGTCGGGAGGCCCGCGAGGCGTTCCTGATCAACGAGAAGGGCCTCGTACGGCTCCAGTACCTCCTGCTCTGCCTCCCGCCGGCCGGAGGCGCGCCCTCGCGTGCCCGTGCCGGTCGCTCGGCGACGTGACGCTCGCGCGGATGGCGTGAGCGCCCCACCCGGGGCTCGCTAAGCTCATCTCTCCCTTGCCGGGGTAGCTCAGTCGGTAGAGCAGCTCACTCGTAATGAGCAGGTCAGGAGTTCGAATCTCCTCTCCGGCTCCCCGCTGACCAG
>DAIQOP010000189.1:0-7569 GCA_036787815.1 Actinomycetota bacterium | reverse complement strand
TCGGAACAGGTCCAGTGGATCGTCACCGGCCCGTTGTACCAACCGTCGGCATTCGGAGGCGTCGTGGGCGCACCGGACAGTGTGGGCGCCGTCTCGTCGACGTTGACGCCGCCGATGACCGTGGTCGACGTGTTGCCCGCGGTGTCGACCGCGGTGCCGGTGACCGACTGGTTCGCACCTTCGCCGAGCGTCGAGGGCGGTGAGCACCCGGCGATCGCGATGCCCGAACCGCCGTCGGTGCACGCGAACGAGACGGTGACGTCGGTGTTGTTCCACCCGGCACCGTTGGCGGCAGGAGTCTGCGAACCGACGATTCCGGGAGCGATCGTGTCGATCCGGACGACGGCCGAGGCGGTCGCCGAGTTGCCGGCCCGGTCGAACACCGTTCCGGCAACCGTCGAGATGCCTTCGGCCGACACGGTCTGATCGGCCGGGCACGCGCCGGCGGCGATGCCCGACGTCGCGTCGGTGCATGCGAACGAGACGGTGACGGTGCCGTTGTTCCAGCCGCTGGTGTTCGGCGTCGGCGCGATGGTCGCGACGATGACCGGGGCGGTCTGGTCGATGTTGATCCCGTTGACGGTGGTCGACGTCTCGTTGTCGGCGGCGTCACTCGCGGTTCCCGCCGCCGACTGCCCGGCGCCGTCGGACGACAGCGTGACCGGGTTCGGGCACGACGCGATGCCCGAGAGTGCGTCGGCGCAGGTGAACGTGGCACTCACCGGGGCGTTGAACCAGCCGTCGGCGTTGGGCGCCGGCACGGAGCCGTGGATCGTCGGCGGGGTCTTGTCGATGTTGAGCGTGGCGGTCGCCGAGGCGGTGTTCCCCGCGACGTCGGCGGCGGTGCCGGTGACCGCCTGGCCGGCGCCCTCAGTGGTGACCGTCTGCGGGCCTGTGCACGACGCCAGGCCGGAGAGCGAGTCACCACAGGTGAACGTGACGGTCACGCTCGCGTTGTTCCACCCGGCGCCGTTCGCCGCGGGCGCCTGCGACGACGTGATGGTGGGTGCGGTCTTGTCGATCCGCACGGTCGCGGTGTTCTGGTCCTCGACGTTGCCGGCGGCGTCGGTGCTCCAGAACGACACGATGTGCACACCTTCGGTGGTGAACACGATCGAGTTGCCCGACTGGGTCGCACCACCGTCGACGACGTAGTTCGTGGTGTCGACTCCCGACAGGTTGTCGGTGGCCGAGAGCGTGAGCACGACGTCGTTGTTGTTCCACGTCGGCACGGCCGACGCAGTGGTCACGGGCGCATGCGTGTCGATCTGTACCGGAGCGCTGGACGCGTTCGTGGTGTTGCCCGCGATGTCGTCGACCGAAGCGTTCGCCGAGACGGCCGCGCCTTCCGTGCTCAGGACGGTGTTCGCGGGGCAACTCCCGGCGATGCCGGAGAGTGCGTCGGAGCACGTCCAGTGGATCGTGACGGGCGCGTTGTACCAACCGTTGCCGTTCGGTGCGGTGGTCGGCGCGCCCGCAAGGAGCGGCGCGACCTGGTCGAGCTTGACCGCCACCGTGCGCGAGGCCGAGCCACCGCGGCTCGTCGCGGTGCACGTGAAGTCGGTGCCGCTCGTGTCGCTCGAGAGCGACGACGGGTCGCAGCCCGACATCGAGTCGATCGGCGACACCGAATCGGTCACCGTCCAGGTGATCGTGGAGACCGAGCTGTTCCAACCCGCGGCGTTCGGTGTCGGCGACACGGTCGGGGTGATCGCCGGAGGTGTGGTGTCGGAGACGACCGGCGCGGTCGCGGTCGACGCGTCGCCGTTGTCGTCGGTGACCGTGACCGTGACCGAGTAGGTGCCGTCGGTCACGTAGAGGTGCGAGCCGGAGACGGTGCCGCTCCCACCCGATTCGGTCACCGTTGCCGCGGTCGTGTGACCGTCGCCCCAATCGATCGTGGCCGTGTGGCTGTCGTTCGCCCCGGGGTCGGTGAAGGGTGCCGAGATCGCCGCGGTCGTCCCGGGAGGAGCGGTGTCCGCCTGCACGAGCGCACCGACGGCGGGTGCGACGTTGCCGACGGTGATGGTGGTCGGTGCGCTCGAGACGGGCGGGTTCACGCCGTCGTCGGCGGTGAGCGTCGCGGTCACGACCGCGTCGTCGTTGCAGACCAGATTCAGCGTCAGCGCGTGGATACCCGCGCCGGTCGCGGTGCAGACCGTGCCGGGATCGCCGGTCGTCGAGTAGGTCCAGGTGTAGGTGAGGTTGTCGCCGTCGACGTCGCTCGCGAGGCCGACGATCGACATCGTCGATCCTTCGAGGCCCACGTACGGGCCGGCGACGCTCGCGACGGGCAGCGAGTTCACGAGGATCACCGCGGAGCGCACGCTGGTGCCGCCGTTGTCGTCGGCGAGCGTGACGGTGACGGTGTAGAGCCCCGGCTGCGAGTACGCGTGCCCGGCCGTCATGGTGCCCGAGCCGTTGCTCTCGGTGATCGTCGCGTTCGTCGTCGCCAGGTCGCCCCAGTTGACCGACGCCGTGTGCGTGTCGTTCGTGCCGGCGTCGGTGAACGCGGCGCTGACGTTGGCCGTGGCGCCGACGGCGATCGGGCCACCCGAGGTGGTGAGTGGTGCGAGCACCGGTGCGACGTTGTTCACGGTGACCGTGGTCGTCGAGATCGTCGGTGGGTTCACGTTGTCGCTCACCGACAGCTGCGAATTGACGACGGCGTCGTCGTTGCAGGTGATCGTCGGGGTGAGCGTGGTCGTGCCGGCCGAGGTGCAGGTCGTGCCGGGGTCGGTGCCGGTCGGCGAGAAGGTCCACTGCTTGGTGAGGGGATCGCCTTCGGGGTCGGAGGCAGTACCGGTCAGGCCGGCGCTCGAGCCCTCGGTCGACACGTACGGTCCGCCGGCGTCAGCGGTCGGGGCGCCGTTCACTACGACGCTCGCGGTGCGCACCGCGGTTCCCCCGTCGTCGTCGCGCAGCGTCACGGTGATCGTGTAGTTGCCGGGAGCGCCGTAGGTGTGGGCCTTGGCGAGCGCCCCGGAGCCGGCGGATTCGGTCACGGCGGCCGGGTCGGAGGTCGTGTCGCCCCAGTCGACCGTCGCGGTGTGCGTGTCGTTCGTGCCCGCGTCGGTGAAGTTCGCGCTCACGTTGACTGCGGCTCCCTGCGCGACGGGCGCGCCGGGCAGGGCGAGCGCGCCGAGCGCGGGCGCGACGTTCCCGATCGTGACCTGCGCGTTCGAAGTGACGGGAGCGTGGAGCGCGTCTTCGACCGACAGGGTCGCGGTGACGACCGCGTTGTCGTTGCAGGTGATGCTCGGCGAAAGGGTGGTGGTGTTGGTCGGCGTGCACACGGTGCCGGGTGCACCCGTCGTGCTGAACGACCACGAGATCGTCAACGGGTCGCTTTCGGGGTCGCCGGCGAGGCCGTGCAGTGTCACGGGGCTGCCCTCGACGCCGGAGTACGGGCCCGCGGCGTTCGCGGTCGGCGGGCCGTTGTGCCGGGTGATGATGCGGACATCGTCGTCTCCACCGGCGCCGGTTCTGACGTGAATGATGATGGTGCGGAGGTCGGGAATCGTGATTCCGTCCTCGTCCGACGTGGATACCAGCTCGAGGCCGTGGGTGGTGGTCAGCCCCGCGTAGCTGGTCGACGGTGCTCCGAGGATGTCGCTCGTGTTGAGCTGACCGTTGATGATGTCGACGCCGACGATGTCGCTCGGGAACGTCAACGTGGCGTCGAAGATCTTCGTGCCCGATACGGGCCGGGAGTGGAAGTAGTGGCTGTCGACGACGGTGCCTGCCGGGATCGTCAAACCGGGCGTGAGGCTCGTCCCGATGAAGTAGCTCCCTGGCGTCGTGATGTCGGTCCGCATCGCGGAAGCCAAGGTGACGCCCTGCTGCTCGTCCCACGCAAAGGGCGTGGTGTTCGAAGTGAGCCCGGTGACCGACGCAGGAGGAGAGATCTGGCTCACCTGCCCGCTGGTACCGGAAATCGACGCGTAGACC
This sequence comes from Actinomycetota bacterium, assembly GCA_036787815.1. Lineage (GTDB taxonomy): Bacteria > Actinomycetota > Acidimicrobiia > IMCC26256 > PALSA-610 > DATBAK01. Next base: position 3,618 of record DAIQOP010000189.1, on the reverse strand, counting down.
ACGCCGCCCGGTACGAACAGCCCCACGACGAGAGCGACCGCGATCAACGCGCGCGTCTTCATGCCCAGCTCCCCTGGCTAGGAAGAAGGTGCGCGTCCCCCGACGCAAATCCCCGCCCGTCCTCGCAAGCCGGGGGAAGGTCTATCGCACCGTGCTCGCACGAGCAAGAAGCGTGACCTTCGCCTCACGCTCGCCCGGCCGGTGCGTCCTGCGAATCAGGGTTCCCGGGTTGCGGGTACGCGACGGGCGAGAGCGCCGGCGCGGCGCGGCGCCCGCCGTCGGGGTCGAGGGTGGCGACGGTGACGCGGTTGCGGCCGGCGGCCTTGGCGTCGAGGAGGGCGCCGTCGGCGATCGCGACGATCTCCTCGAAATCTTCTGCGTAGACCGACGACGCGACACCGAACGTCACGGTGAACGGCGGGACGCGCCCGGCGCTGAGCGCGAGGGCGAGGCTCTCCCGGACGCGTTCGAGGACACCGGTCGCGACCGCGGTGCCGCATTCGGGCAGCACGATGACGAACTCCTCGCCGCCGTACCGCGCCGCGATGTCCTTGGGGCGCAACGAATCGCCGAGCACTCGCGCGAACAGGCGCAGCGCCTGGTCGCCGGCCTCGTGACCGTGGGTGTCGTTCAAGATCTTGAAGTGATCGAGATCGCCGTACGCGAGGGCGTACGGGACGCCCTCCTCGTGAAGGTCGCGAACGATGTTCTGGAGGCTGCGCCGGTTGAACAACCCGGTCAACGGATCGGTCTGGGCCTGGGTCTCCGATGTCGCGAAGGCCCGGATCATCGCAATGCGCTCCGATCCGCGGCGCGACGTGAAGTTCAACGTCTCGACGTCGTGCAGAGCCGGCAAGACCCCGTCGCGGCCGATGGCGTGGGTGACACCGACCGTCCGCCCGGCGATGCTCACGGGGAGGCACGCCGCGGAGCAGGCGCCCGAAGGTCGCGACTTGAGGTAGGGGCAGGCGTTGAGCGCGCTGCTGCTCGGGAACACCAGCGCGTGACCGACGGTGGCCGCGGGGCAGTCGAGAGGTGAGAGCACCTTGCAGCCTTCGAAGTCGCTGCCGTTGGTCAGCGCGCGCCGGAAGTGCGCTCGACTGGAGTCGGCGATGAGCATCTCGACCTTCAGGTGCGGAACCGACTCGCTCATGCCCTCACCCAAGATCGCGTACACGTCGGGCTCGGTCTTCGTCATCTCCAGCGCTTCTTGCACCCGCGCTTCGTATTCGTGCCGGTGTGTTTCGCGGCGCTGGGCCCGCTCGCGACGTCCGGCGCGTCGACCGAACACGATCGCGGCGCCCAAGATCGCGATCACGGAGAGGCCCACGCCGCCGAGGAACAATCGCAGGCCCGCGGTCAGATGCCCCGATGCCCCGTTCGTGGTGCTCGTGGTGATGGCTTCCGACAGATGCGTGCCGATCTGCGTCGTGAGGGCCCACACGTCTTCGAGCGCGGTGCGTTCGGCGCTGACGAACGTGCGCAAGGTGGCCGCGTCGACGTGCTTGCCGGACGCGACAGGAGTCAGCTTCGCGAGCGCGGTGTTGAAGACACGCATCGTCTCGTCGAGGTTGCGGGCGTCGCTCGTGAAGCCGACGCTGCGCAGGTGTCGTGACAGCGTCTGCGCCTGGGCGGTCTGCGTCGTGACGAGTTGCCCGCCCTTGACCAACTCGGTCGGGTCGGGCGCGACGCCCGGCGTGAGCGTGTCGAGGTGACGCTCGATGTAGAACTGCCATTCGACCACTGTCGTGCGCAGCGCGACGAGTTGCTCTTGCAGGGGTACGCCGTCGCTGGCGATCTGATGGAGATCGGTTCGGGTCTCGAGCAGCGGGTTGACCACCACGAGCGTCGCGATCACGATCGCGAGACCGGCAACCGCGCCCGTCACGAAGATCCCGCCGCGGGCCTTCAACCCCCGCCGGCCTCGAGGCCGCGCGCGACCGCCCGGTGCAGTCACCTCCAGTTCGGCCATATCACGGACATCGACGGCCCAGGCTCGGAGAATGAGGGGCAAAGTCACTTCTTGGTCAGGTCGGAGGTCCCGATTGGCCCACCACCGCCGCCTCGGCCCGGCGTTCGTGGCTCAACCGTGCGGGTACGTGGGGGGCGCGTCCGTCCGGGTGTACCCGGGCGGCACGACCGGAGCGAGCCGCGCGACGTTCGCGGGCGTCGCGGGCAGGAAGTCATAGTCGACCGTGGAGGTTGTGGTGGCGCTCCCGTCGCCGACCGGCGTGGCGAGCCGGGAGCGCACCGGGAGGTATGAGGTCGCGTCGACCCACACGGTGTCGACCACCTCGGGCACGTCGGCGCGTCGGAGCTCGAGGGTGTCGCGTCCGTCGATCGTGGCGTGCCCCACGACGACGTACGTCTTGTTGGCGAGCTCGGAGCGGACGGCGGCACCGTCTTCTGCGGGCACGGGCGGCAAGAGCCTGGTGCTCTTCACGTCCGACCACGTTCTCGAAGCACCGTCGACCTCGATGAGCTCGCCGTCGGTCTCCCACTTGCGTCCGTTGACGAGTCGCTCCTGACCGGGGCCCGCCGACAGCTTCAGGGGATACGCGAGGGCCGGGCCGGGATCAGGTGCGGCCACGATCATCTCGGTGTCCTGCGTGAGTTGTCCGTCGCAGACGATCAGGCTGCGTTCGCGCAGGGGCTGGCCGGGCACGGGCTGGGCCGGCGTGGTCCAGATGTCCTGCACGCAGGTCGACCCACCAGGGTCGACCGTGACCGCTCGTGTGTGCACGATGTCGCCGCCCGACGCGACGAGCGCGGCGACGGCACGCATGCGAATGGTCGTGATCGCGTTCGGTTGCCGCTTCGCGGTCGCCGACGTCGACGGCGACGTGGATCGCCCTCCGTTCGTGTTCGTGACGATGACGGCCGCCGTCGCGATCGACCCGGCCGCCACCGCGGCGATGGTCGCGGGCACGAGCTTGCGGACCGGCGAGTGGCGGACGGTGGCAGGCGCCGGGCGCGTGTGACGGCTCAGGCGCTCGCGTGCCGTGAGCAGATCGGTGAGGATCTCGGCTTCGACGTCCCAGAGCGGAAGATCGCGGGTGTCGTTCATAGCTCGGCCTCCGTGGGCTCGACTTCGATTGGCTCGGTCTCGGGTGTCTCGACTGCGGTTGGCTCGTCGGCGCAGTGTTCGGTGGTGCTCGGGGACGGCGGGTGCTCGTCGCGCCAGTGCGGCCCGAGGGCATGACGCATCGCCCGCCGCGCGCGCGACAGCCGCACGCGCATCACCCCGGGAGGCACTCGCAACGCTCGCGCGGCCTCGAGCGGCGAGAGACCGTCGTAGCCGACCATCAAGAGCGCTTCACGTTGTCGTGCGCTGAGCGTGTCGAGCGCGCGATCGACGGATTCGGTCTGACGCGCGGCGTCGATGCGCTCCTCGACCCGGACGATGTCGTCGTCGGTCAGCACCCGGCGGCTCGCGCTCCGGGCCTCGAGGTCACGCTGGCGCCGTTCGCGGCGGATAATCGTACCGAGCTGGTTGTGCGCGATCCCGATCAACCAGGGGACGACCTCGCCGCGGTTCGGGTCGTACGCCGGCCCGCTCTGGAGCGCGGCCATGAAGGTCGCCGCGACGACGTCGGCGACATCCGCCGGTTCCGAACA
>DAIQOP010000188.1:0-7605 GCA_036787815.1 Actinomycetota bacterium | reverse complement strand
TGGTGTGATCGACCGCGAGGCTCTGGAGCGCGACCGCGACCAACTCTGGGCCGAGGCCGTCACGCGATTCAAGGCGGATGCGAAGTGGTGGCTGGAGACGCCAGAGCTGGAGGCGCTCGCTACCGCCGAACAGGCACTGCGTTTCAAGGAAGACGCCTGGAAAGGTCCTATCTCAAAATGGCTCAGCGAGCGGCAGGACGCAAGCATCGCCGAGGTGCTCGAGCACATGACGCCGCCGGCCTCGCTCGCGTGCACGTGCGGGGCCTGACGCCCTACCAGGTGCTCGTCGTCGCGTCGATGGTGCAGGAAGAGGCGAAGCTCGAACGCGACCGCCCGCTCATCGCCTCGGTGATCGACAACCGGTTGCGGCTCCCGATGCGGTTGCAGATCGACGCGACCGTGCTCTACGCGCTCCAGGTGCGCAAGGCGTCGAACACCGCGGCCGATCGCGCGACCCCGTCGCCGTACAACACGTATCTGCACGCGGGCCTGCCGCCGACTCCGATCGGCGCGGTCGCGAAGGCGTCGATCGTCGCCGCGCTGCATCCGGCCACCACCGATTACCTGTACTACGTGGTCGCCGGGACCGACGGTCACCACGCGTTCGCGACGACGTACGCGCAGCACCTGAAGAACGTCCAAGCGGCGCGCCGGGCCGGGTTGCTGCAGTGAACGTGTCCGGGTACACGCACCTCGCCGCGATCATCGGTGATCCCGTACGGCACTCGCTCTCGCCCGCGATGCACAACGCGGCGTTCGCGGCGACCGGTCTCGACTGGCTCTTCGTCGCGCTGCCGGTCGCGGCGGGCGACGGTGCGCGGGCCCTCGACGCGATCCGTGTCCTCGGCCTCGAGGGCCTGAGCGTGACGATGCCGCACAAGGCCGATGCCGCCGCCGCGTGCGACGAGGTGCGCGGCGACGCGGCCCGACTGCAGAGCGTCAACTGCGTGTCGCGGGGGCCGGGCGCGACGTTGGTCGGGGAGTCGACCGACGGCGAGGGCTTCCTCCGGTCGCTACGCGAAGCGGGCCACGACCCCGCGGGCATGGCGGCACTCGTGCTCGGAGCCGGAGGCGCGGGCCGGGCCGTGCTGCTCGCGCTCGCGCAGGCGGGCGCGCAGGTGCGGGTCGCGGCCCGACGCGAGGCCGTCGCCGCCGACGCGTGCGCGTTGGCCGCGGGCATCTCGGCAGTCGAGTGGTCGGGGGTCGCCGACGCCGCCGGCTCGAGCGACCTCATCGTCAACGCCACCCCGATCGGGATGGCCGCCCGAACGGCCGATCGCGACGAGGGTGCAGAGCTCGCGCTCCTGCCTCTCGACCTCGACCGTTTCCGGCCCGGCCAGGTCGTGGCCGACCTCGTCTACCACCCGCGCCGGACCCCGCTGCTCGAGGCGGCCGCAGCAAGGGGTGCGGCCACGGTCGACGGCGTCGGGATGCTGGTGCACCAGGGCGCGATCGCGTTCGAACGCTGGACCGCAACCGCGGCGCCCGTCGAGGTCATGCGCGAGGCGGTCCTGGCCGGGTTGGCGTAACGCCGTCGTCGCAGCCGGCCCGTCATCGTCGTCGGGAGTCTGGGGGAGGGGTTCCGGCGCGGGCGCCAAGTTCCGGGCGGAATCCGCGACTCGGGCTCAACCGCAGGAACGTCGCGTGCCGATGATCAAGCGAGACGAACGACGGAGTGTGCGCGTGTCGCTGCAAGGGACGTTCGACACGCTGTCGGTGACGGAGCTGTTCGGGCTCCTCTCGACGGCGAGCAAGACGGGCGCGCTCAGGCTCGAGGCCGGGGATCACGAGGCCGCGGTCTACGTGACCGGAGGCCTCTGCTGCGCCGTCGAGTGCGACGACGTCGGAGGACCGTCTGCGACCGACGAGGAGCTCACCCGGCGCCTGGTCGACGCGGGCTTCACCGTGGCCCGCCAGGCCGCGGGCTCGTTCCGGTTCAACGATGCGGAGCCTCCGCCCTTCGCCGCCGACCTGACGACCAGGTTCGAGCCGGCGGTCGCCGAGATCACCGAGATGCTCGGGCAGTGGCGGGAGATCGAGGCGACGATCCCGTCGCTCGACGTGCGGGTGCGCCTGGCCCCGGTGCTGCGGGGGGAGGAGATCGTGCTCAGCGCCGGGGAGTGGAGCCTCCTCGTGGCGCTGGACGGCATGCCGTCGGTGCGCGAGTTGATCGCCCGCCGGCACGAGCCGGTGATCCAGGTCTGCCGCCTCGTGAAGGATCTCGCGGAACGCGGTGCGATCGACATCGGCACCGACATGGCGCGCCCGGAGAACCGCAAGATCGCCGAGGGCGAGGTCGAGGTCGTGCTCGATCCGCCGACCGAGCTCTCCCCGGCACGCGCTCTCCCCGAGCGCGAACCGGCTGCGGTCGGCCACGTCGGCCAGGCGGGCGTGGCTGCCGTCACGGCGGCCACCGACGCGGTGGCCGCCGCGGAAGCAGAGGCGATCGCCGCCGGTCTCGTGAGCCGCATGGCCCGGTCGCGACGTGGAGCGACGGACGGCGGTGGCGACCCGCAGCCCACCGAACGTGGTCCGACCGCCGCGGAGTCGGCCGGTGGCGACACGGCCGCCGGCCTGGTCGTCACCGTGGCCGCCACCGAGGCCGCAGGCGGGGATTCGGGCGGTGAAGGCTCCCAGGACCGGGGAGCCCTGCTCCGCCTCTTCTCGGCCCTCAAGGAGTAATCCCGAGGGCCGCCGCCCCTCACGGGGATCGAGGAGGGAGGTCGGCCCTGGGCTCCGGGACCGGATTTCGGCGCCCGCCGGGAAGAAGCAGGTCGGCGCGCGATTCAGCCCTCGTGGTTTCACGCCGATACGGGACGTGGACCTGAGGAGGCTGAGTGTCCGACGGAACGCCGCTCGGCGCGCTGCTGCTGCGCGAGGGCCTCCTGACGGAGGCCCAGCTCGACGCGGCGCTCGCCGACCAGGCCCGATCGGGCAAGCAGCTCGGCCGGATCCTCATCGAGTCGGGCACGATCTCCGAGACCGACCTCGTCCGAGCCCTCGCCAAGCAGGTCGGGCTCGAGTACTTCGATCTGTCCGACGCCACCCTCGACCCCTCAGCGGTCGGCCTGGTGAGCGAGGCGATCGCCCGCCGGTACCAGGCCATTGCGGTCGGCTGGGACGACGGGAAGCTCGTCGTCGCGATGGCCGACCCGTCGAACGTGTTCGCGCTCGACGACATTCGCGCCATCACCGGTCACGAGGTGAAGACCGTCGTCGCGAGCCCGAGCGAGCTCGCCGCGACCATCGATCGGTACTTCCGCCTCGACACCGAGGTCGACACGGTCGCGCAGGCGGCCGCCGACGAGTTCTCCGACCACGAAGAGCTCAGCAGCGTCAGCGAGGTCATCGAGGACGCGCCGATCGTCAAGTTCGTGAACCTGCTGATCACCCAGGCCGTGAACGACCGCGCGTCCGACATCCACGTGGAGCCGACCGAGCACGATCTGCGCATCCGGTTCCGGATCGACGGCGTGCTCCACGAGGTGATGCGCTCGCCGCGCTCGATCCAGGCGGGCGTGATCAGCCGGCTCAAGGTGATGGCCGAGATCAACATCGCGGAGCGGCGCATCCCGCAGGACGGCCGCATCTCGATGAAGGTGGGCGGGCGCAGCATCGACCTGCGGGTCGCGACCCTGCCGATCGTGTACGGCGAGAAGGTCGTGATGCGGATCCTCGACAAGGGGCAGGCGCTGCTGCGTCTCGAAGACCTCGGATTCCTGCCCGAGACGCTCAGCCGGTTCTCGACGGCGTACCACAAGCCGTACGGCACGATCCTCGTCACCGGGCCGACCGGTTCGGGGAAGTCGACGACCCTGTACGCGACGCTCAACATCCTCAACGAGCCGAACCGCAACATCATCACGGTGGAAGACCCGGTCGAGTACCGGCTCGCGGGGATCAACCAGGTACAAGTGCACCCGAGGGCCGGGCTCACGTTCGCTTCCGCCCTGCGATCGATCCTGCGCGCCGACCCCGATGTGATCCTCGTCGGTGAGATTCGCGACCGCGAGACCGCGGTCATCGCGATCGAGGCGGCGTTGACGGGCCACCTCGTGCTCTCGACGTTGCACACGAACAGCGCGGCTTCCACACCGATGCGGCTCGTCGAGATGGGTGTCGAGCCGTTCCTGGTGACGAGCGCGATCGACTGCGTGGTCGCGCAGCGACTCGCGCGCCGGTTGTGCGACCACTGCAAGGAGCCGTACCAGCCGACCGAGGCGGAGTTGGTGGAGTCGGGGTGGGCGACCGACGAGCTGGCGGGGAACGACTGGCCGACGCTGCAGCGCGCGGTCGGGTGCTCGTCGTGCGGAAAGACCGGCTACCGCGGACGGTTCGCACTCCACGAGGTGCTGCTGCTGTCGGAGGAGATGGAACGGCTCGTCATCGAGCGTCGGTCGACCGAAGACCTCGAGAAGATGGCCGTGATGGAGGGAATGATCACGCTGAAGAAGGACGGCCTCCGCAAGGTGGGCATGGGCCTCACCTCCCTCGAAGAAATTTTCCGCGTCGTCGCGTGAAATCCGGATCGGCGCCGAAGAACGGGGCTACAGGGAGGTCCGAGAGCGGCCGATACGGCCAACAGGCGCGGATCGCGCGCAATTCTGGGAGGCCGACGAAGCCCATGCTCGCTAGTCAGGCACGACGATTCGGAGAGACGCTCATCGAGCGGCACGTGCTGTCGCGCGACGACCTCGAACGCGCGCTCCAGACCACCGAGACGACCGGGGAGCCGCTGCCGGCCGCGCTCTTGCGCAACGGGCTCGTCGGATCGAAGGACCTCACCGCCGCCCTCGCGCTGAGCCTCGGGATCCGCTTCGTCGACTTCCAGGACACGACCCTGCACCAGGACGCACCGTCGCTCGTTCCCGCCGACGTCGCGCGCGCTCACCTCGCCCTCGCCGTCGACTTCGAGGGCAACAAGCTTGTGGTCGCGTTCGCCGAACCCGCGGACGACGAAGCGTTGCGCGCCGTCGGCGCCGCGACCGGTTACGAGATCATCCCCGCCGTCGCCGACCGCGGCGAGCTCGCGAGAGCGATCGAACAGGTCTATGGCGGAACGCCCGCCGGGCCAGGCGCCGGCTCCCGGGCCGGAACCGGCACCGGAGCGAGCGGCGAGGCCGGCCGAGACGATGATCTCCCGCCGGAGGAGCTGCACGTCAACGATCTCCTCAACGTGGTGTTGACGTTGCACGGTTCCGACCTGCACCTCACGGCCGGCACCCACCCGGTCGTGCGCGTGCACGGCGAGATGCGGCAGCTCACCGACTTCCCCGTGCTCAACGGTTCCCAGATCCGCCAGATGGTCTATTCGGTCATCACCCAGAAGCAGCGCGAGAGGTTCGAGACCGAGCTGGAACTCGACACGAGCTACACGCTTCCGGGGAAGAGCCGTTTCCGCATGAACCTCTTCCTGCAGCGCGACTCGGTCGGCTGCGTCATGCGCGTCATCCCCTACGAGATCGCCGACTTCGATTCCCTCGGCATCCCCGCCGCGGTGAAGGCCTGGGCCAACCTGCCGCGTGGGCTCGTGCTCGTGACCGGCCCGACGGGATCAGGAAAGAGCACCACGCTGGCGTCGCTCGTCGACATCATCAACCGCGAGCGCGCGGTGCACATCATGACGGTCGAGGATCCGATCGAGTTCCTGCACCAGCACAAGCGCGCGATCGTGAACCAGCGCGAGGTCGGCGAGGACACCCACTCGTTCGCGAGCGCGCTCAAGCACGTGTTGCGCCAGGACCCCGACGTCATCCTCGTCGGTGAGATGCGCGACCTCGAGACCATCTCGACCGCCCTGACCGCGGCCGAGACCGGCCACTTGGTGTTCGCGACGCTGCACACGCAGGACGCGCCGCAATCGATCGACCGCATCATCGACGTGTTCCCCGCGCATCAGCAGCAACAGGTGCGGGTGCAGCTCGCCGCCTCGTTGCAGGGAATTTGCACGCAGCAACTGCTCCCGACGCCCGACGGCCGCGGCCGAGTCGCGGCCTGCGAGGTGCTCGTAGCGACACCGGCGATCCGCAACCTCATCCGCGAGGCCAAGACGCACCAGATCTATTCGATGCTCCAGGCCGGTGGGAAGTTCGGCATGGTGACGATGGACATGTCGCTGGCCAAGCTCGCACAGTCCCACCAGATCTCCCTCGACGTCGCACGCGAGTACTGCGCCAACGACGAAGACCTGCGTCGACTGATGGGTGGCTGACGTGGCCGAGACTTACGCATACAAGGTCCGGGATCGCGGCGGGAAGCTGCTCGAGGGGACACTCGAGGCCGACAGCCAGCAACTTTTGATCGGGAAGCTCCGCTCGATGGGCTACATGCCCATCGACATCCAGCAGCAGAACCAGGCTGCGATGTCGCGCGACCTGAAGGTTCCGTTCCTCGGCAACCGCGTGAAGCTGAAGGACGTCGCGGTGATGTCGCGGCAGTTCGCGACGATGATCAACTCAGGTCTCGCGTTGCTGCGCGCGCTCAATATCCTCGCCGAGCAGACCGAGAGCCGGCCGCTGGCGTCGATCATCAACCAGGTGCGGATCGACGTCGAGAAGGGCTCGTCGTTGTCGGCCGCGCTGGCGCGCCACCCGAAGGCGTTCAGCCGTCTCTACGTCGCGATGGTGCGCGCCGGCGAGGTCGGCGGTGTGCTCGACTCGGTGTTGCTGCGACTCGCCGAGACGATCGAGAAGCAGGTGGAGCTGCGGCGCAAGGTGCGCTCCGCGATGACGTACCCGATCGTCGTCATGGTGCTCGTGCTGTTGATCGTGACCGCGATGCTCCTGTTCATCATCCCGATGTTCAAGGGTTTGTACAAGGAGCTCGGCGGCACGCTCCCGCTCCCGACGCTGATCCTGCTCCAGATCTCCTCGATCGTGCGTACGTACTGGTACGTGATCTTCGGTGCCCAGTTCGGTCTGGTGTGGGGCTTCCGTCGTTGGGTCAAGACCGAGAACGGTCGCAATCGGTGGGACGCGATCAAGCTGAAGCTGCCCGTCGTCGGTCTGCTCACGCGCAAGACCGCGCTGGCGCGCTTCTCGCGCACGCTGTCGGCGCTGGTGCGATCGGGCGTGCCGATCCTCGAATCGCTCGACATCGTCGCCGAGACCTCGGGCAACAACGTCGTGAGCATCGCGGTGCTCGACACGCAGCTTGCCGTGAAGTCGGGTGAACCGATGTCGCAGCGCCTCGAGCGCCACCCGGTGTTCCCCCCGATGGTCGTGCAGATGATGGCGGTCGGCGAGGAGACCGGTGCGCTCGACGAGATGCTCGACAAGATCGCCGACTTCTACGACCAGGAGGTCGAAGCGACGGTCGAGGCGTTGACGTCGTTGATCGAGCCACTGCTCATCGTGGTCATGGGCGCCTGCGTGGGTGGCATGGTGATCTCCCTGTACCTCCCGATGTTCAACATCATCAAACTTATCAAGTAGTAACACATCTTTACCTGGTCTGTTACAGTCTGACCCTATCCCGTGTCACAGAATTTGTCACGCGAATTGGGCGAGACGGCCGCGCATTCACCCGCAGCCGACAGAACAGGCAGGACGTCAGATGCCCGGCACCATCCGAAAGCGCGGCACTTCCTGGCAGGCACTCCTCAGC
>DAIQOP010000017.1:3150-25569 GCA_036787815.1 Actinomycetota bacterium | reverse complement strand
CGCTGCAGCATGCGGCGGGTTGGGCGGTCGTCGCCGTCGCCGTGCTCGCGTGCGCGGTGGGCGGGTTGGCATCGCAAGAGCAGGGGCGGTGCGACCGCACCGACACGGAGTCGGCCTTTCCGATGCTGCTGACGCTGATGTGGGTATTGAGCGTGCCGCTCGCCGCCGCTGCGGTCTCCGCCGTCGGCAACGACTCCAAGCCGGTCGCGTTCGGATGGATCTGGCTCGGCATCGGCGGCGTCATCGGCCCCGTTGTCCTGGCCGGCGCCGGCGCGCTGCGAGAACGGAACCGACCCTCGTCCCGCCCCGCAACGGGCTCCGGATGACATCGCCGACCTAACGTGGCGCGGTGATCGATCCTGGAACCGTCTTGAGAGTCGACGGGCGCGTCGCGCTCGTGACCGGGGGCACCCGAGGCATCGGGCGCGCCATCGCCGAAGCGCTCGCCGCGGCCGGTGCGGCCGTGTGCGTGAACGCCCGCAAACCCGACGAGCTCGCCGAGACCGCGAGTGCGCTCGAAGCGCTCGGTGCACGGGTGACGACGGCCACAGGCTCCGCCGGCGACCCGGCCGTGATCGAAGCCGCGGTGAAGCACTGCGTCGACACGCTGGGCGGCCTCGACATCCTCGTGAACAACGCGGCGACCAACCCGCAGTTCGGGCCGCTGGTCGAGGCCGACATGACCGCGGTCGAGAAGGTGTGGGACACCAACCTCGGCGGCCCGCTGCGTTTCGCGCAGTCGGCGTGGACCCACTGGATGCGCGACCACGGTGGCGTGATCCTCAACGTGGTGTCGGTCGGCGGCATCCGGCCGGCTCCGTCGATCGGCGCGTACAACGTGTCGAAGGCTGCATTGGCCCATCTCACCCGCCAGCTCGCGTTGGAGCTCGCGCCCGGCGTGCGCGTGAACGCGGTCGCGCCGGCCCTCGTGAAGACCGACATGGCCCGTGCGCTGTGGGAACCGAACGAAGCGGCGATGGCGCAGATGCACCCGCTCGGTCGCCTCGGCGTTCCCGACGACATCGCGTCGGCCGCGCTGTTCCTCGTGTCCGACGCGTCGTCGTGGATGACCGGCGAGGTCGTCGTCGTCGACGGTGGCGCCGCGGTGCGGTGAACGCGCCGACCTACGGCGAGATGCGCGTCAGTCGAGCTTGACGATGCCGCGGCGGTGGCGGTCGGCCAGCTCGGCGTAGGCGCTCGGGTTGGCATCGACCCAGAACTGCGCGGGGGAGCCGTCGATGGGCCGCTTCACGACCGCCGGCGCGCCGGCGGCGAGGAACCCGGCGGGGATCTCGGTGTTGGCGGCGACGACCGAGCCGGCCGCGACCAGCGACCGGGCCCCGATGCGGGCGGCGTCGAGCACGATCGAGCCGTTGGCGATGAGGCACTCGTCGCCGAGGATCGCGCCGTGCACGACGCAGTTGTGGGCCACGGTGGCCCCGCGGCCGACGTCGGTGGTGAGGCCCGGTGGCCCGTGCAGCACGGCACCGTCCTGCACGTTGGCACCCGCGCGCACGATCACCGGCGCGTAGTCGGCGCGGATGACGGCCCCGTACCAGATCGACGCGCCGGCCTCGACGATCACGTCACCGACCAGCGTCGCCGTCGGCGCGATGAACGCGCTCGGGTCGACGCGCGGCGTCAGGCCCTCGAACGAGAACAGCGGCACGACAGCTCCTCTTCGTGGATGACGCGCAGGCCGCACTCGGCCACACGCGGGTTCGTCACAGGAACGCGCGGGCGACCACGAGCGCCTCTCGCGCTGCGGCACCGGTCGCGGTGAGGCCGGGCGCGTCGCGGACCGACAGCCGTTGCACGAACACCCGGCAGTACTCGCCGGCCGGGCCGGTGATGCGGTCGGGTGCATCGGCCGGTCCGTGCGTCCACGTTGCGCCACTCGGAAGATCGAGCTCCACCCGCAACGGCGTCGCCGGAAACGCTCGACCGGCGTACGAGAACGCGTACGGCAGCGCGCGCGTCGCGAGGAACGCGACATGCCGCAGCCGGTCGGTGTCGACCGACTCGACGCCGACGGCGTTGCGCACATCGAGCCCGTGGGCCCAGGTCTCCATCAGCCGCGCGGTGACGAATGCAGGCCGGCCCATCCCGATGCCCCATGGCACCCGGGCCGTGCCGGCCAGGCCGGCGAGCCGCTCGCACTCCAACGTCGACGTGCGCTCCCACCACGCGAGCACGTCGGCCCCCGAGCGGCGCCGGCCCCGGAGCACTCCCCACAGGGTCACGTCTCTCGACGACGCGAAGAGGGTGACGAACCGGTTCAACGAGCGCGGACCGTCGTCGATGGTGTCGATCGCGATCTCGTCGGTATCGGCGAGGTGGGCGATCGTGTCGCGCACGTCCCAGCCCCTCGCCGCCGTCGGCGTGAGCCATTCGTCGGCGCTCAGCGACGCGCACACCGCCTGGAGCTCGAGCTGCTCGCTCGCGAGGTCGGCGATGAGCTGACCCAGCGAGCTCGCGTCGGAGGTGCCGGTGGCGGACACCGTGCTCAGTGCCGCCGGCTCCGGCCGAGCGTGACCGGTACCTCGGCGGGGTGGGCGATGGGCTGCAGCTGCGAGGCGAGCCGCGCGTCGAGGTACTTCTTGAGCTCGTCGTACACCTCGTCGCCCATCATCGCCCGGAGCTCGGCTTCCATCGACTGGTAGACGCGCTGCGACCCGGTGAACGCCTCGGGCGCCTCGGTGCACCACCACGCGAACTCGGCGCCGCCCTCACCCCAACCGTCGCGGGCGAACTCGCTGAGCACGACGGTGGTGCTGCCGTCGTCCTGCTCCTGCTCCTCGGCGTGGAGCGGCAGTTGCCAGCACACCGTCGGCTTCGTCTTGCTGAAGTGCACACCCTTGTTCATCGCGTGCACGTGCAGCGCGCAGCCGGGGCCGGCGCCGAAGCCCGGCCGGTTGAGGAAGATGCACCCGTCGTCGACGAGGCGCGTACGCCACTCGCTCTTGCCGACCTTCGCCCAGACGCCCCGCTCGCGGCCCTTCTTGCGGAACTGCCACTCGTCGGCGGTCAGGCGCTTCGCCACCTGCTCGACGTGGTCGCGGTCCTTGCGGTCGGAGGCGTGCGCGCCGTACGAGCAGCAACCCATCTCGAGCTCGGCCGCCGGCTCGGTGAGCACGCCCTGGCAGCCGGCTCCGAAGATGCACTGCCACGACGAGGCCAGGAACGTGATGTCGCACTGCCAACGCTTGCGTTCCTTGCCGCGACTCGGGATCGTCACCCATTCGCGGTTCGGGGGGCTCATCTCGGGCTGCACCTCGGTGTCGACGCGACGGAACGACGCGAAGCTAGTGCGCCGGGGTCGCTCCGCACCGCCCCTGGGTAGGCTGCCACTCATCGAAACGGCCGAAGCGCTCCTCTCCGACCTGCACGCGGCACTGGGCCCCGACCGCGCGAGCGTCGAGCCGCTGGAGCTCGCGCTGTACTCGCGCGACGCCGGTGTCGGTGAGGGTCAGGCCCTGGCGGTCTGCTTCCCGCGCGCCGGTCACGAGGTCGCTGCGGCCGTCCGGGTCGCGCGCCGCCACGGCCGCCCGTTCGTGGCACGCGGGAGCGGTACCGGGTTGGCGGGAGGGGCGACGCCCGTCGACGATCCGCTGGTCATCGTCACCACCCGGCTGAACCGGGTGCTCGAGATCGACGCCCGGGAGCGGGTGGCATGGGTCGAGCCCGGCGTGCTCAATCTCGACCTGTCGCGCGCCGTCGCGCACCTCGGACTGCACTACGCGCCCGACCCGTCGTCGCAGCAGGCGTGCACGATCGGCGGCAACGTCGCCACCAACGCCGGTGGACCGCACTGCCTCGCGTACGGGGTGACCGCCGCGCACGTGCTCGCGGTGGAGACCGTGCTCCCCGACGGCAGCGTCACGACCTTCGGCGGGCTCGAGCCCGACCGGCCGGGCTTCGACCTGCGCGGCTGCTTCGTCGGCAGCGAGGGCACGATGGGTATCGCGACCCGGATCGCGGTGCGGCTCACACCGACCGCGCCGGTGGTCGCGACCCTGCTGCTCGACTTCATGTCGATCGAGGCGGCGGCCGCCACCGTGACGGGCACGATCGCGGCCGGCATCGTCCCCGCGGCGCTCGAGATGATGGACGGCCAAATCACCCGGGCGGTCGAGGACTTCGTCGGGGCCGGCTATCCGCGCGACGCGGAAGCGGTGCTGCTCGTCGAGCTCGACGGGCTCGCCGACGGGGTCGCCGCGCAGACCGACGCGGTCGCGCGCATCGGCCGTGAGCTCGGTGCGCGCACCGTGCGGGTCGCCGCGAACGAGGCGGAACGCGCGCTGCTCTGGAAGGGCCGTAAGTCGGCGTTCGGCGCGATCGCCCGGATCGCGCCCGACTACTACCTGCACGACGCCGTCGTGCCCCGCACCCGCCTCGTCGAGGTGCTGCAACGCGTCTACGAGATCGCGGCGACCCACGACCTCACGATGATGAACGTGTTCCACGCCGGCGACGGCAACCTGCACCCGCTCATCGCGTTCGACCGGCGGCAACCGGGCGTCTGGGAACGCGTGCACGAGGCCGGCACCGAGATCCTCGAGACGTGCATCGCCGTGGGTGGCGTGCTCTCGGGTGAGCACGGCGTGGGGCTCGAGAAGCGCGACCTGATGCCGCTCATGTTCTCACCCGCCGACCTCGCGGCGCAGGCCTTCATGCGCGACGCCTTCGATCCCGACGGCGCGGCGAACCCCGGCAAGGTCCTGCCTCGGGGGAGCCGGTGCGGCGAGATCGCGCGGGTGCCGGACGGCACGGGGGTGACGCCGTGACGGTGAGCACCGCCGACGTCGAAGAGATCGCCACCGTCGTGGCCGAAGCCCGCGCCGTGGTGCCGGTGGGTGCGGGCACACATCGCGAGGTCGGTGGGCCCGTGCCCTTCGGCACTCCCGTCCACGTGCCCGCGGGTGTCGTCGCCTACGACCCCGCCGAGCTCACCGTGACGGTCGGCGCGGGCACGAGCGTCGCCGACCTGTGCGCCACGCTCGCCGCGACCGGGCAGGAGTGCCCGCTCGACCCGCGCGACCCGCACGCGACGGTCGGCGGCGTGATCGCGTGCGGACTCTCGGGCCATCGCCGGCTGCGCTACGGACCCGTGCGCGACGCGGTGCTCGAAGTGCGGTTGGTGATGGCCGACGGCAAGCTCGTGCGCGGCGGTGCGCCCGTGGTGAAGAACGTCACCGGATACGACCTGCCCCGCCTGATCGTGGGTTCGCTCGGCACCCTCGCGGTGATCGTGCAGGCGACCCTGCGGTGCCGCCCACTCCCCACCACGAGCGTGTGGGCGACGATCGGCGCGCCGCCCGAAGCCGTGCGCGCGCGGGCGTTCGCGCCGTCGACCCTGCTGTGGGACGGCGAGCGCACGCGGTACCTCCTCGAGGGCGACACGCGCGATGTCGACGTGCAGCTCGCCGCGGTCGGCGGCTCGGTCGTCGATCCCCCGTCCGAGAGCACCCCGCAGTGGCCCGACGGCGCGCATCGCGGCCGGATCTCGATCCGGCCCGGAGCCGTGGTCGACCTCGGTCGCGCGCTCGACGGCGTCGCGGGGTGCCGGTGGGTCGCAGAGGCCGGGGTCGGCACGGTGCACGTCGCCGCCGACACCACCAGCGCACTCGCGCAGGCGCGCACGGTCGCCCATTCGGCCGGCGGCTGGCTCCTCCGGGAGGCGGGCGGCGGAGACGGGTTCGACGGATTCGGACACCCACTGCCCGATCTCCCGATCGCCCGCCGGCTCAAGGCCGCGTTCGACCCGACCGGCAAGCTGTCACCGGGCCGGCTCCCGCTATGACCCCACCGCTCGCGCGCCGTCTCGGTCTCGACGAAGACGAACTCGTCTCGTGCGTCGCGTGCGGTCTCTGCCTGCCCCATTGCCCCACCTACCGGGTGACCGGGCTCGAAGCCGCGTCACCCCGCGGTCGTATCGCGGCGATGCGCGCCGTCGAGCTGCACGACGCGCCCATCGACGCGACCTTCCTGCGGATGATGGACGAGTGCGTGCAGTGCCGGGGTTGCGAAGCCGCCTGCCCCTCGGCCGTGCCGTTCGGTCACCTCATGGAAGGCACGCGCGCCGCGCTCGCATCGCAGCCATCCACCGCGACCGCCGGTGCCCCGTCGACCCCGGCGTACCGGCGAATCGGGGAGTGGCTCGCCTTCCGCGTCGTGCTCGTGCACCACTCGGTGCTCATGGCGCTCACGTGGCTGGCGTGGCTCGCGCAACGGCTACGGCTGCTCCCGGCACGCGTCGGGGTGCCGCCGCTCCGCGCGCGCGAGCTCGCTCGGCCGCTCGACATCCCGCGTGGGCGCACGGCCGCGGGCAACGCGCCCGACGCGTGGCTCTTCACCGGCTGCGTGATGGACGCGTGGATGCGCGACACGCACCGCGCCGCGGTCACGGTGCTCGCCGCGAGCGGGTTGTCGTGCGCGCGACCCGGGAACGGGGGCGATTGTTGCGGCGCGCTCCATATGCACGCGGGGCGGGTCGACGACGCGCGCCGCCTCGCACGACGGGTGATCGCGTCGATGCCCGGCGACGCGCCGGTCGTCGTCGACAGCGCGGGATGCGGTGCCGCGATGAAGGACTACGGCCGGCTTCTCGGCACTCCGGACGCGGAGCGGTTCTCGGCACGCGTCCGCGACTTCGCGGAGATCGTGGCCGAACGCGGCGGGGTCGCCGCGGCCGCGACGGGCATACGTGTCGTCGTGCAGGATCCGTGCCACCTGCGCCACGTCCAGCACGCGCACCTGCCCGTGCGCACGATCCTGGGCGAGGCGTACACCCTGCTCGAGACCGACGACGACGGCCTCTGTTGCGGTGCGGGCGGCGCGTACGCACTCTGGCAGCCCGAGCTCGCGAACGCGATCCGCGACCGCAAGGTCGCGGCACTGCACCGAGCCGGGCTCGACCGCGATGGCACCGTCGTCGCGTCGGCGAACCCGGGCTGCCTGATGCACCTGCGCGCCGCCGGCGTCGACGCCGTCCACCCCGCCGTCTTGCTGGCCCGGGCCCTCGCCCGGCAACCTGACCATGATGACCAACCACCCGATGATTGACCCGGTCGATGGCTGACTACGAGGATCTCGTCGAGCGGCTCACGACGATCGAGGAGGATCTGCGCGACCGCGCGTACGACCATCTGCGCCGGGCCGCGAGCGCGAGCGACGAAGACGAGCTGCGCGCCGCGAAGGCCGAGGAACGCGGATTGCTCCAGGCCCGCCGCGCGATCGCGAAGGCGATCGGAGCGCTGAACGGCCTCAGCTCCGACCGTTGATCGCGTCGACCATGGCTCGCAATCGCGCGTAGCCGTGCCGGTCGAACCGGAACCGCAGGCGCGGGAGGTCGGGCACGTCGCGTTCGGCCACCTCGATGCGGGTCGCGTCGATGCGCTCGATCCGACCTCGCAGGATGATGTCGGCGAACTCCGCGTTGAGCCGGTCGACGAGATCGGGCTCGGGCTCGCGCTGGAGCCGGAGCACCAGCTCCCCGTCGACGTAGCGCTGCGAGTGGTAGTTGGTGTAGAAGCCGGTGAGCTCGTCGAGCGCCACGCTCGTGTCGTCGGTGATGCGGAACAGCGTGGTGTCGCCGGGCGAGATGTACGACCGCGCTCCCAGCTCGGCGCTGATGAACTCGAGCCAGCGGTGCCAGTAGGTGCCGCCCGGAACGTCGAGCAGGACGATCGGGTTGATCTGCGCCTTGCCGGTCTGCACGAGGGTGAGCAGCTCGAAGGCCTCGTCGAGCGTGCCGAAGCCGCCGGGGAGGAGCACGAACCCGTCGGCCTCCTTCACGAAGGTGAGCTTGCGGGTGAAGAAGTACCGGAAGTTGATGAGCTTCGGGTCGTCGGCCAGGAACTGGGTGGTCGCCGCCTCGAACGGCAGCTGGATGCCGACGCCGAACGAGTTCTCGACTCCGGCACCTTCGATGCCGGCTTCCATGATCCCCGGCCCGGCACCGGTGATGACCATCCACTCCGCGGCCGCGAGCTCGCGGGCGAGGCTCACGGTCTGGCGGTAGAGCGGGTCGACGGGCTGGGTGCGCGCCGAGCCGAAGATCGCGGCCTTCCGCGCCCAGCGATACGGCGCGAACACCGAGAACGCGTAGCGCAGCTCCTTCAGCGACGCGTTGGCGATCTTGAGGTCGCCGCGGTCGGCGCGATCGCGCGCGAGGCGGGCCGCCGACACGATGATCTCGAAGACGAGGTCGGCGTCCCTGGTGGTGCCGATGCGGTCGACGAGCACGCCGATCGCATCGTCGAGCTCGGCGTCGCCGGTGCGGTAGCGGGGGAGGCGCTGCACTCAGTCGTCCAGCAACGAGCCCGCGAGCTCGAGCAACGAGTGCTCGGGACGGGCTCCGAGGTGTGAGATCACCTCGGAGGCCGCGAGCGATCCGAGCGCGGCGCACCGGTCGAGGCTCTTCCCGCGCGTGTAGCCGCTGAGGAACCCGGCCGCGTAGAGGTCGCCCGCTCCGGTCGTGTCGACCACGTTCGCCGGAACCGCGGCCGCCGCGTAGCGCTCGCCGCCCGCGACCACGACCGATCCGTGGGCCGAACGCGTGAGCGCGGCGACGGAGCAGTGCTGCGAGACCTTCTCGAGCGCGGCTTCGAAGTCGTCTTCGTAGAGCGAGCAGATCTCGGGCTCGTTCGCGAAGAGGATGTCGACGTGGCCGGCGACGAGGTCGAGGAACGCGGCCCGGTGCCGCTCGACGCAGAAGGGATCGGAGAGCGTGAGCGCGACCTCGCGCTCGGCCTGGTGGGCGACGTCGGCGGCATGCAGGAACGCGAGCTTCGCCGACTGCTCGTCCCAGAGGTAGCCCTCGAGGTAGAGCACCTGCGACGCGGCGACGATCGAGTGGTCGACCAGGCTCGGATCGAGGCTGCGACCGGCACCGAGGAACGTGCACATCGTGCGCTGGGCGTCGGGCGTGACCATCACCAGGCAGCGCCCGGTGGGTTCCGAGCTCGCCTCCGCGACCGTCGCCGCGAAGTGCACGCCGGCGGTGATGAGGTCGTGGCGGTAGATCTCGCCGAAGGTGTCGTCGGCGACTCGCCCGATGAACGCGGCGCGCCCCCCGAACGACACGACACCCACCGTCGTGTTCGCGGCGGAGCCTCCCGATGCCTCGGCACCGGGCCCCATGGCCTCGTAGATCTCGTTGGCGCGCTCGGCGTCGACCAGGTTCATCGCACCGGGCTCGAGCCCGAGCTTCGCGATCAGCTCGGGCGACTCGTGGCTCAATACGTCGACCATCGCGTTCCCGATGGCGCACACGTCGAAGATGGCTGGGCTGTTCATACAGGCAGGCTCACAGGGTTCAGAGGCTTGTGACCGAGCGCGACCGGGATCACGTCGTCGTGGGAAGGGACGGGGTCGACCGGGTCGACCGGGTCGACCGGGCGCAGGCGGCGGCCGACCGTCGTGGTGCGACCGTAGAGGGTGGTGCGTTGCTCGAGCGTGCGGCCGATCGGCGTCACGATCTCGCGGAGCTCGGTCTCGTCGAGCTCCTGCCCGTGGTGGGCGCCCGCCGCACGCGAGATGTTCTCGTCCATGAGGGTGCCACCGAGGTCGTTGGCTCCGGCCCGCAGGATCTGGCGTGCGCCGAACACACCCGTCTTCACCCAGGAGGCCTGCACGTTGTCGATCCAGCCGCGGTAGGCGATGCGCCCGACGGCATGGATCAGCAGCACCTCGCGGAAGGTCGGGCCCGGGCGCGCCTTGCGCTGGAGGAAGATCGGCGTGGCCATGTGCACGAACGGGAGCGGCACGAACTCCGTGAAGCCGCCGGTCTCCTTCTGCAGATCACGGGTGCGGACGAGATGCCGCGCGACGTGGATCGGCCGCTCCACGGTGCCGAGCATGATCGTGACGTTGGAGCGCAGGCCGACCGTGTGGGCGCACCGGTGGGCTTCGAGCCACTCTTCGGTGTTCACCTTGTCGGGGCAGATCACCGCGCGCACCTCGTCGTCGAGGATCTCGGCCGCGGTTCCCGGCAGCGTCGCCAGACCGGCGTCCTTGAGCATGCGCAGGTAGTCGGTGAGCGGCATGTCGAGCCGGCGCGCGCCCTCGGTCACTTCGAGCGCGGTGAACCCGTGCACGTGGATCGACGGTGCGACCTCCTTCACGGCGCGCGCGACGTCGACGTAGTAGTTGCCGTCGAAGTCGGGGTGGATGCCACCCTGGAGGCACACCTCGGTCGCGCCGCACTCGACGGCTTCGACCACGCGGCGCTGCATCTCCTCGAGCTCGAGGAGGTAGGGCGCGCCGCGCAGGTTGAGCGACAGCGGCCCCTTCGAGAACGCGCAGAACCGGCACTTGAAGGTGCACACGTTCGTGTAGTTGATGTTGCGGTTGCGGACGAAGGTGACGACGTCGCCGTTGGCCGCGCGGCGCAGCTCGTCGGCGACCTCGGCCACGCGCGCGAGCTCGGGACCGCGCGCGCCGAGCAGGGTGACGATCTCGTCGACGCCCACCTCTTCGCCCGCGAGCACACCCTCGAGCACCTCGCCGACGGGGCCGCCCGCACGCGCCGGACGCGGGAACGGCAGCAGCTGCGGCGGTGCGGCTTCTCCCCCCGACGCCCAGGTGTCGTCGCGCGCGAGCCCTTCGCCGTCGGATCGCTGCATCACGCTGAAGCGCAGATCGGGGTGCACCCACGTGGCGTCGTCGCGTGCGTACTCCGGGTAGATCGTGAGGCGGGCGGTGAGCACCTTGCCGGTGGCCTCGGTTGCCGTGCGGAGGCGCTCGAGCGCGGGCCACGGCCGTTCGGGGTTCACGTGGTCGAGCGTGATGGGGGAGACCCCACCCCAGTCGTCGATGCCCGCGGCGAGGAGCGGCGCGAGATCGTCGCTCAGGTTCGGCGGGGCCTGCAGGTGCACCGACGCGGGCAGCACCATGCGCGCGGCCGCGATCGTCCAGAGCAGCTCCTCGGGCGGGCAGGGCGGCGCCTTGTGCATCGCGGTTGCCGGCTTCGGCAGGAAGTTCTGCACGATGACCTCTTGCACGTGGCCGTGCGCCGCGTGGCTGCGCGCGATCGCGTGCAGCGCGTCGAGGCGCTCGGCGCGCGTCTCTCCGATGCCGACGAGGATGCCGGTCGTGAACGGCACGCGCGCGACGCCCGCCGCGTCGAGGGTCGCGAGGCGGCGCTCCGGCGTCTTGTCGGGCGCACCGTGATGGGGGCCGCCGGGCTCGCCAAGGCGCGCCGCGAGGGTCTCGATCATCATCCCCTGCGAGGGCGACCAGCGCCGGAGCCGCTCGAGCTCGTCGCGGGTGAGCGCGCCGGCGTTCGCGTGGGGGAGCAGCCCGGTGTCGGCGACCACGAGCTCGCACATGGCGACGAGGTAGTCGACCGTGGAGGCGTAGCCGTGCTCGGAGAGCCACTCGCCGGCTTGCGGGTACCGGGCCTCGGGCGCCTCGCCCAGGGTGAACAGCACCTCGTGGCATCCGGCGGCGGCGCCCTGGCGGGCGATCGCGAGCACGGCGTCGGGTGTGAGGAAGGGCGATTCCAGCCGGGCCGGCGGTTTGGCGAAGGTGCAGTAGCCGCACCGGTCGCGGCACAGCATCGTGAGCGGCACGAACACCTTGGGCGAGTAGGTGATGCGGTCGCCGTGGGCCGCGTCGCGGCGGCGTCCGGCCTCGGCGATCAGCTCGTCGAGCGGCCCGTCGAGAAGGGCGCGCAGGTGCGCTTCGTCGATGTCGCTCATTGCTCCCCGGGGCCCGCTCGTCATTGCGCGCATGCTACGTGGCGCCCAGGGTCGACAATGACGCCATGACTCCCGGCACGAGGACTCCCCGCACGACCGGCACGGGAACGACGATGCGGGTGGCGGCCGCCCAGCTGGCCGCCCACGACCTCGACGACGCGGCGACCGCGCTCGCGGAGGCCCTCGCCGCGGTCGCCGAGGCGGGGCGCGCCGGTGCCGAGCTGTGCGTCCTGCCCGAGGCGACGTATCCCGCCTACGTGCTCGGGTCGGCCGCCGCGGCGCGCGCCGCGATCGCGCAGGGTCCCGATCCGGTGGCCGCGTTCACCGACGCGGCCCGCCGGGCCTC
Source organism: Actinomycetota bacterium (assembly GCA_036787815.1). Classification (GTDB taxonomy): domain Bacteria; phylum Actinomycetota; class Acidimicrobiia; order IMCC26256; family PALSA-610; genus DATBAK01. Next base: position 13,518 of record DAIQOP010000017.1, on the reverse strand, counting down.
GTGCGCGGTCGTCGTCGGCCTGGTGCTCGAAGGCTCGCCCGGGCTCGAGAACCACGGCCTCGAGAACCCTGGGCTCGAGAACGCGGCCTTGTTGATCGACGCCTCCGGAACCGTGCGCATCCACGCCGCCAAGCGATTCCTGTGGCACTTCGATCGCTCGTGGTTCGTGCCGGGTCCGGCGAGCGAGGTCTCGGGCGAGGTCGGCATCCTGGTGTGCGCCGACGCCCGCCTCCCCGAGATCGGTGCCGACCTCGCCGCGCGCGGTGCCCGCATCATCGCCAACCCCACGGCGTGGGTCACCGCCGCCCCGCCACCCGAGGGCACCAACTCGCAGGCCGAGTTCCTCTGGCGGGTGCGGGCGCTCGAGAACGGGGCGGTCGCGATCGCGGCGACCAAGGTCGGGACGGAGGCCGAAGCGGTGATGTACGCGGGCCGCTCCCAGATCGTCGCGGCCGACGGCGAGGTGGTGGCACTGGCCTCGGCGACGGAGCCCGAGCTGCTGGTCGCCGAGGTCGAGCTCCGCGACGGAGCGCCTCCGGCACGGCCGGCCCGGCCGCGGCGGCCGACGAGCGAGGCGCGGCCGCCGACCAGGCCCACGTTGCGGCCCGGATTCGTGCAGGTCGCGGTGCTCAGCGACGACGACCTGCTCGATCGCCTCGAGGGCCACGCCGTCGACCTGGTCGTGGGCCCGAGCGGTGTGCTGCGCAGCGGTGCGGTGGGAGGCGCGAAGCTCAACGTCGCGACCTTCGCCGACGACGAGCTCCTCGATCCGGCACTTGCCCGGGCCGCGGCGTTCGCCGGAGCGGAGTTCGTGGTGTGGATCGCGCGCCGGGTGTCGACCGGCCTCGTGGAGGCCGTCGCGCGGACCCGCGCCCTGGAGAACCGGATGTTCCTTCTGCTCTGGCAGCCCGCAGCCACCGGCGGCCCCTGTGTCATCGACCCGAACGGCACGGTCATCGCCCGATCGGGCGGACCGCGGTTCGCGGTCGAGGCCGCGTGCCTCAGGGCGGCGGCCGCTACCAAGCTGATGGCGCCGGGCACCGACGCCTGGGACGCGGTGACCGCCCTCGGCCTCGCGCGCAATGCGTTCGGCCCATAGACGCGCCGTCCACGGTGTGGCAAACTCTCACACTTCACCCGGGGGTTGAGAGAGGACGCTGATGAGGCGATTCCGTACGTTTGTCGCGGTCGCGACCGCGACACTGTCGTTCGGGGCGGCGGCACTGACCGTTGCTCCGGCCGCCACCGCAAGTGGGGTCTCCGTGCGGCGCACGTGCAGCGCTCCAGCTGCCGGTCACGCCGGGTGCTTCGCTCTGCAGGTGAAGGGCAGCCAGCACGTCAGCGCCTTCGCCGGCCCTTCCGGGTACCACCCCGCCGACCTCCTCGGCGCCTACGGCCTCGACGCCACGAAGGGCACCGGTCAGACGATCGCGATCGTCGACGCGTTCGACAACCCCAACGCCGAAGCCGACCTCGCGGTGTACCGCTCGACCTTCGGTCTCACCGCCTGCACCACCGCCAACGGTTGCTTCGCCAAGGTCAACCAGAACGGCCTGACGTCACCGCTCCCCGTGGGCGACACGGGCTGGGGTGCGGAGATCGCCCTCGACCTCGACATGGCCTCGGCGATCTGCCCGAAGTGCCACATCCTCCTCGTGGAGGCCACCACCAACAGCTTCGCCAACCTGGGCACCGCCGTGAACCGCGCGGCGACCATGGGCGCGACCGAGATCTCGAACAGCTACGGCGGTGGTGAGGGCGGCGCTACGGCGGCCAACTACAACCACCCGGGCATCCCGATCACGGTGAGCTCCGGCGACAGCGCGTACGCGGCCGGCCCGCAGTCGCCCGCCAACTTCGCCACGGTCACGGCGGTCGGCGGCACGGCCCTGAAGCGCGCCCCCGCCAGTGCCCGTGGTTGGAAGGAGACGGCCTGGAACGGTGCCGGGAGCGGCTGCTCCACGGTGATCGCCAAGCCCGCGTGGCAGCACGACGCCGGCTGCGCCAACCGCATGATCGCCGACGTCTCCGCGGTCGCCGACCCGGCGACCGGGGTCACCGTCTACGACACCTACGGCTACGCCGGCTTCCTGGTCTTCGGCGGCACGAGCGTCTCGGCGCCGATCATCGCCGGCGTGTACGCCCTGGCCGGCAACGGTGCGAGCATCAACAACGCGTCGTTCGCCTACGCGCACCCCAAGAAGCTCTACGACATCAAGAAGGGCAGCAACGGCAGTTGCGGCGGCAGCTACCAGTGCACCGCGATGGTGGGCTACGACGGCCCGACCGGCCTCGGCACCCCGCGCGGCATCATGGCCTTCTAGCCCGGGCTCCCGACCACGGATGTCGCCGAGACATCCGTCGGTTCCATCAGACGTGAAGTGGCTGCGGGCCGGTCCTTCGGGGCCGGCCCGCAGTGTCACGGATTGCGCCAGCGGTCACCGGGGCCGAGGATCGCATCGGCCGCGGCCGGGCCCCAGGTGCCCGACGGGTAGCGACGCACGGGGATCCACCCGGCCGCGATGCCGTCGAGCACCGGTTGCACGATGCGCCAGGCCGCGTCGACCTCGTCCTCGCGGATGAACAGGGTCGCGTCGCCGAGCATGACGTCGAGCAGGAGTCGTTCGTAGGCCTCCGGCGCGGCTTCGGCGAACCCCGCGCGGAACGCGAAGTCGAGACCGACGGTGCGCACCGACCACGTGGAGCCGGGCACCTTGGCACCGAACTCGAGCCGGATGCCCTCGTCGGGCTGGATCCGCACCACCATGGTGTTCGGCTCGATGGAGTCGACCGCGCTCGCCGGCAGCGCGAGGTGGGGGACGGCCTTGAACTGCAGCACGACTTCGGTCACGCGCTTCGCCAGCCGCTTGCCCGCGCGCAGGTAGAACGGCACGCCTTCCCAGCGCCAGTTGTCGATCTCGAAGCGCAGCGCAGCGAAGGTCTCGGTCTGGCTGTCGGACGCGACGCCCTCTTCGTCGCGGTAGCCGACGACGGCCTCGGCCTCGACGGTTCCCGACGTGTACTGGCCGCGCACCACGGCCGCGCCGATCTCCGATCCCTCCATCGGCTTCACCGCGCGGAGCACCTTGACCTTCTCGTCGCGCACCGCATCGGCCGCGAACGACGCGGGCGGTTCCATCGCGGTGAGCGACAGCACCTGCATGCAGTGGTTCTGCACGATGTCGCGCAGCGCGCCGGCCTGCTCGTAGAACGAGCCGCGGTGCTCGACGCCGATCGGCTCGGCCACGGTGATCTGCACGTGATCGACGTAGCGGCGGTTCCAGATCGGCTCGAAGATCGCGTTGGCGAACCGCAACGCGAGCAGGTTCTGCACCGTCTCCTTGCCGAGGTAGTGGTCGATGCGGAACACCTGGTGCTCGGCGAAGCACGCGTGGACGAGATCGTTGAGGCGCGCCGCGCTCTCGCGGTCGTGGCCGAACGGCTTCTCGATGACGACCCGGCTGAAGCCTCCGGAAGCCCGCGAAGCGCCGGCTCCGTCGGGGCCGCCGGCTTCCGAACCGAGGCCCGCGGCACCGAGGCCGGAGATCGCCGGCTCGAACAACTTCGGGATCGTCGACAGGTAGAAGACGCGGCGGCCGCCCACGTCGGTGGTCTCGTCGAGCTCGTCGAGCAGCGTGCGCAATCGCTCGAACGTCGACGCGTCGTCGAAGCTGCCGGCGATGTAGCGGCACACGAAGTCGTGGCGTTCGAGCAGTGGAGCGGCGTCGGGATGCGCGACGCGCACGGCCTCGACGACCGACGCGCGGAAGTCGTCGTCGTCGTACTCGGTGCGCGCGACGCCCACGAGCGCGAAGTGCGCCGGCAGCTGCCCGCGGGCGGCGAGCGACCCGATCGCCGGGTACAGCTTGCGGTGGGCGAGGTCGCCGCTCGCCCCCATGACCACGAGTGCGACTCCGGGCGGCATGCGGAGCTCGGGGGCCATCGGAGCCAGGATACGGGGCGTGGACGGAGTCACCGTGCGACGCTTCCAAGACGTCGGGCAGGAGTCGCTCCCGCTCGAGCTCGCCGAGCTGCAGCGGGCGATGGTCGTCGGGGCGCGGGCCCGCCTCGGCGTCGCGGGCGGCTGGGAGCGGCGCCGCCTGGAGTCGGTGGTGGTCGGCGCGGGGTTCTCGTTCGACCGCGCTCGCCGCGACGGGTCCGGGCTCTCGGTCGAGGCGAGCCGGCTACGCACCCTGCCCGACACGGTCGGGCCGGCGATGCGCCTACTGCTCGTGGGCCTGAACCCGAGCGTCTACTCGGCCGATCGGGGCATCGGCTTCGCCCGACCGGGGAACCGCTTCTGGCCCGCGGCCCTCGCCGCCGGTCTGGTCACCCGCGACCGCGAGCCCTTCGATGCCCTCCGCACCCACGGCGTGGGCATGACCGATCTCGTGAAGCGGGCGACGGCCAGAGCCGACGAGCTCGCGCCCACCGAATATCGGGCGGGCGCGGCACGCGTCGAAGCGCTGGTCGAGTGGCTTGCGCCCGCGACGGTGTGCTTCGTCGGGCTGTCGGGCTATCGCGTCGTCGCCGACCGCAAGGCCGCGGCCGGTTGGCAGGATGCGAGCTTCGGCGGCCGCCCCGTGTACGTGATGCCGAACCCGAGCGGGCTCAACGCGCACGCCACGCCCGCGTTGCTCGCCGAGCACCTGCGGACCGTGCAGCGAGGTCCGGGCTGACGGCACCCGCCCGCAACCCGCGGCTACTCGAGGGAACGCGACTTCTTCGCGAGCGTGTCGAGCGCGTCGTGGAAGCTCGCCGAGAACGCCGCGACGCCCTCGCGCTCGAGCGTCTCGGTGACGTCGGCGAAGTCGACGCCGGCGCCGGCGAGCGCGGCGATGTCGGCCTCCGCCGCGTCGACCCCTTCGGCGACGGTCCCGGGCCGCAGCGCGGCGTGCGTCTGGAGGGCGTCGATCGACGCCTGCGCGAGCGTGTTCACGGTGTTGGCACCAACGAGCTCGTCGACGTAGAGCGTGGGGGAGTACGCCGGGTTCTTCGTGGACGTGGAAGCCCAGAGCGGCCGTTGCAGGCGGGCACCCTGCGCCGCGAGCGCCTCCCACCGTGACCCCGTGAACGACCCCTCGAAGAGCCGGTACGCCAACTTCGCGTTCGCGACTGCGGCCTTGCCGCGCAGCGGATGACCCTCGGGGAGCCGCCGGTCGGTCTCGGTGTCGACCCTGCTCACGAAGAACGAGGCGACGCTGTTCACGCGCGACGGATCGCCACCCGAAGCGGCGAGGCGCTCGAGGCCCGAGATGTAGGCCTCGATCACCTCGGCGTGGCGGCTCAGTGCGAAGATCAGAGTGACGTTCACGTTGATGCCCGCGGCGATCGTCTCGGTGATCGCCGGGAGTCCGTCGCGCGTGGCGGGGATCTTGATCATCACATTGGGCTTGCCCAGCCGCGCGAACAGCTCCGCCGCCTGGGCGATGGTGCCCGCGGTGTCATGGGCGAGATCCGGATCCACCTCGACGGACACGAAGCCGTCGGCACCGTCGAGGTCGTCGTAGACCGGTCGCAACAGGTCGGCCGCGTTCGCGATGTCGGCGGTGACCAGATCCCAGTACGCGGTCTTCGCGTCCGTTCCGGCGCGCGCGAGCACCGTGAGCTGCTCGTCGTAGTCGTTCCCCGCGCCCATCGCCTTCTCGAAGATCGTCGGGTTCGACGTGACGCCGCGGATGCCGTCGCGCTCCATGAGGGCGCGGAGCCCGCCGTTCGCGTAGGCGCGCGTGAGGTTGTCGTACCACGGGCTCTGCCCGAAGTCGGCAAGGCGCGCGATCGGGCTCTGGGCGGTCGTCACGAAGGGATCTCCTCGATCGGCATGGGGGGCGGCGGATCGGCCAGCCCGAGCAACGCGCGGGCGCGGTCGGCGACGTGCTCCGGCGTGTACCCGAACCGCTCGAGCACGACGTCGCCGGGAGCCGACGCTCCGAAACGGTCGATCGCGACCACGTCGTCGGCGTACTTGGTCCATCCGAAGCTCACGCCGGCCTCGACGGCGAGCGTCGGCACGCCCGGGGGCAGCACCTCGGCTCGGGCCTCGGCGGGCCGGGCTTCGAAGAGGTCCCACGACGGCATCGACACGAGCCGCACCGAGAGCCCCTCGCCCGCGAGCATGATGCGCGCCCGCGCGCACACGCCGACCTCCGAACCGGTACCGATCAGCACGAGATCGATGTCGGGGCGGGGCTCGTCGGCGAGCACGTACGCGCCCTTCGGGAGCCCGGCGGCCGACCGCTCCGCGGTGCCGTCGAGGACGGGGACGTTCTGGCGCGTGAGCACGATCGCGGTCGGGCCGTCGCCGTCGATGTGCACACGCCACGCCTGCGCGACCTCGTTCGCGTCGGCCGGGCGGATCACGCGCAGGTGGGGGATCACACGGATCGCGGCGAGCTGCTCGATCGGCTGGTGCGTCGGCCCGTCGGGTCCGACGCCGATCGAGTCGTGCGTCCACACGAACGCGACCTTCGCGCGCTCGATCGCGGCGAGGCGCGCGGCGGGGCGCATGTAGTCGGAGAAGACGAAGAAGGTGCCGCCGAACGGGAGCGTGCCGGACACCGACATGCCGTTCATGATCGAGCCCATCGCGTGCTCGCGGATGCCGAAGTGGATGAGGCGGCCGCTCGCGTCCCCCGCGGTGATCGCCGCGGCACCGTCGACGAGCGTGCCGGTGTTGCCCGACAGGTCGGCACCGCCGCCGACGAGTCCGGGCACGACGTCGGAGATCGCGGCGAGCACCTTGCCGCTCGCGACGCGCGTGGCCAGCTTGTCGCCCGGCTGCCAGGTCGGCAGCTTGGCCTCCCACCCCTCGAGGCCGCGACCTTCGAGGCACGCGTCGTGCTCCGCGGCACGCTCGGGATTCGCGGCGCTCCAGGCCGCGAGGCGCTCGCGCCATGCGTCGCGCTCGGGGAGTCCGCGGCGTCCCGCGGCGCGGTAGAGCTCGGCAACGTCGTCGGGAACGAAGAAGTCCTCCTGGGGGAGGCCGAGGATCTCCTTCACCTTCGCGATCTCGTCCGCGCCGAGCGCGTTGCCGTGTGCGAACTCGGTGTCGGTGTACTTCGGCGAGGGCCAGCCGATGTGGCTGCGCAGCACCACCAACGTCGGGCGCTCCTGCTCGGCGATGCCGGCGCGGAGCCCGCCCTCGAGCGCGTCCAGATCGTTGGCGGCCTCACCGAGCTGGACGACGTGCCAGCCGTACGCCTCGAAACGCTTCGGGACGTCGTCGCTGTAGGAGAGCTCCGTGGGCCCGTCGATCGAGATGTGGTTGTCGTCGTAGACGTAGACGAGGCGACCGAGGCCGAGGTGACCGGCGAGCGATGCCGCCTCGTGGCTGATGCCTTCCTCGAGATCGCCGTCGCTGCAGATGGCGAACACGTTGTGGTCGCTCACCTCGGCGCCGAAGCGCTGCCGCAGGTGCGCCTCCGCGAGCGCCATGCCCACACCGTTGGCGAAACCCTGGCCCAGCGGACCGGTCGTGACCTCGACGCCGCGCGTGTGCAGCCGCTCGGGGTGGCCGGGGGTCTGCGAACCCCACTGGCGGAAGTTGCGCAGGTCGTCGAGCTCGAGGCCGAAGCCGCACAGGTGGAGCATGGAGTAGAGGAGCATCGACGCGTGGCCGGCCGAGAGCACGAACCGGTCGCGATCGGGCCAGTCGGCGTCGCTCGCGGTGTAGCGCATGACCCGCGTGAACAGCACGTGCGCCAGCGGCGCGAGCGCCATCGGAGTGCCGGGGTGCCCGTTGTTCGCCCGCTGCACCGCGTCCATCGAGAGCCCGCGGATCACGTTGATCGCCCGCTGCTCCAAGTCGGCTTCACTCACAAGTAGGCCCTTTCCTCGACCGCTCCCACACTAAACGCCGAGGCCCGCCCTCCCGGCGGCGAAGCCGGCCGAGCGGCTCGGTGCCACCGAATGCCCTCCCCCTACCCGAACAGGGCGATGCTGGCGGTGAAGCCGTGCAAGAAGTTCCGCCCACCGATCGGGCCGATCTCTCCCGCGCAGAACGCCCCGGCGAGCGGCAACGGGCCGAGCCACTCGTCGATGAGACCGGTGTCGTGATCGGGGTGGCCGAAGAAGCCGACGCCCCGGCCGTTGCAGGTGAACAGCAGCGCGCTCCGCACCGGCCCTCCGTCGTCGAACGGGCTGTGACCGAACGGGCCGACCGCCTCGAGCAGCGCGCGGAGGTCGTCGTCGGCGGCGTCGGCGTCCCGGACCTGAAACTGCAGGATCTGACCCACCTCGACCGGTGCACCCACGGTGACCGTGCCGGTGCGGTGGTCGGCGTCGAGCACGCTGCGGACGAGGAAGTCGCCGCGGGCGAACTCGACCCGGTGCTCGTCGACGACGATGCCGACCTGGAGCCCGTGGGCGAGGAGCGCACGCTCCTCGGTGCCCGCCGCGGCCACCAGCTCCTCGAGGCGGGCGATCGCGGTGCGCCCGCCGAGCTCGAGCACCACGTTGGCGTCGGCCTTCGTCACGGTGAACGGGCTGCCGACGGGGCGGCAACCCTGTGACACGAGCGTGCGCACGGGAATCGTGCCCGGCAGCACCACACCGACCGCGCCGCTGCGTACGACGCGATCGTCGAAGACGAGGCGGTTCGTGCCGGCCACGGTGCCCGCCGACGCCAGGCCACCGACGACGCGCAGGCCCGGAACCCTGGTGTTGCACAGCGCGAGCAGGTCGACGACGGGCAGCGAGAACGGATCGGCGAGCAGCAGCACCGTCGCGTCGGCGGCGATGTCGACCGGCCACCCCTCGACCCGGACGCCGTCGGCTTCGGGGCGCACGTCGAGCGCGAATCCGCCGACCCGGCCCCCGCCCCAGTCGGCGGCCCACACGCTGAGGGCCGGTTCGTCCTCGACCTCGCGTGACCCTCCGGCGATCGAGACCGCGGTGGCGCCGAGGAGCACGTCGGGCTCGAGCAGCGCGCGCAGGCCTTCGGCGATGTCGGCGAACGCGTCGACGTGGTGCCGCGACACGAAGAACACGATCAGATCCGGGCGCTCGCCCTCGAGCTGCTCGAGCAGCTCGCCGACGACCGCGCCGACCGCTTCGAACGCCACGGGATGGACCGAGAGCGCGGCGGCGTAGCGCGAGCGGGGCACCGACGACCGCCGGTTACGCGATGACGGTGAGTGGCACGACGACCGACGAGCCGGTCTCGGTGATCGTGCAGTGCGCCTCGATCGTGCCCGGCGCGTCGAACTCGAGCTCACCCTTCACGAGGCGGTAGCCGAACTTGCCCGGCTCGACCTCGAACTGCTGCACGTTCCGGCCGACCTCTTCGCCCGCCTCGTCGACGAAGCGGGTCTCGAGCGTGCCGCTGCCCGACGGCGCGGTCTTGGGCACCCGAACGAGCACGACGAGATGGGGGGAAAGGTGCGCGGGGAACTCCTGGGCCCGGGTGGAGAAGAACGCACCCGTGATGTCGATCCGTGTCGACGGCCCCTCGACCTGACGAAAGTTGATGTTCTCGACGAAGAGCCCTGCGACGATGTCCATCACCCGAATGTACCGGTCCCGACCACCACGATCTCCACCGCGCGAGGACCGTGGACCCCGAGGGTGACGATCATCTCGAGATCGCCGGTGCGGCTTGGGCCGCCGATCCACAGGAGCGCGCTCGGCAGCCCGGAGCCTGCGGGCTCACCCTCGGCGACGCGCGTGAGGCCGTCGGCGAACGTCTCGACCACTGCATCGGCCGTGACCACGCAGATGTGGGTCTCGGGGAGCAGGCTCACGGCCCGTGGGCAACCCACGCCCGCGGCGACGGCGAACACACCGAGCTCGGCCACCGCGACGCGCGCCGTGGTGACACCGATCGCCGCGGTGGGGATACGGCTGCGCCAGTCGGGGTCGTCGGCCGGCAGCGCCTCCACGCCGGCGCTGCGCAGCGCGTCGACCAGATCGGCGGTCGCGAGCGCGGGTTCGGTGTGCGACAGCGCGACGAGGCCGCCGAGCGCGGCGCAGCGCTCGGCGATCAACGCCGCGACCCGGTCGGGTGCGCACTCGTGCGTGGTGCACGACTGCTCCGTGGTCGCGGCACGGAAGCGCGCGACGGCGTCGGTCGCCCCGCCCGTCATGGGGCGCCCGTCATGGTGCCGCTCGTCATGGTGCCGCCTGCTCGGCCCACCACGCGCGGAACGACTGCGGGGCCGGCACCGGGAGATCTCGCGAACCGGTCCACGCACCGAGCCCGGGAACGCGACCGCGCCACCCGCGCCCACGCGCGCCGATCGCGAGCGCGCGGCCGATCGCGCTCGACCACGCGTAGCCACGCGGCGACGCCCACACGCGCGCCCATGTCGTCCACGCCCACCGACGCGCGCGCCGCCCGGGGGCCCGCGCGGTCAGCCGGATATCGGCGGG
>DAIQOP010000017.1:1283-3140 GCA_036787815.1 Actinomycetota bacterium | reverse complement strand
AGGTAGAGATACTTTTCCGAGCGCGGTGGATCGGGCGTGATTTCGCCTTCGGGCGTGTTGTCGAGCGGAAGCCGTACCGCGGCATCGCGCGCCGGCGCCGACGGGTGCGCACGGTCGGCTCGCAGCCGTACCAGCAGATCAGCGAGCGGGATCTCGACCGGGCACGCATCGCTGCACGCACCACAGAGACTCGACGCGTCGGGCAGGTTCACACCTTCGACGCCCGCTGAGAGCAGGGGAGTGAGCACCGAGCCCATCGGCCCCGTGTACACGGCGTCGTACGCGTGACCACCGATCGTGCGGTAGACGGGGCACACGTTGAGGCACGCGCCGCAGCGCACGCAGGCGAGCATCTCTTCGTAGGGAGTGCCGAGCGCGGCCGTGCGCCCGTGATCGAGGATCACGACGTGCAGCTCGTCGGGGCCGTCGAGCTCACCCGCGCGCTTCGGACCGGTGACCATGGTGACGTAGTTCGAGAGTCGCTGCCCGGTCGCGCTCATCGTGAGCAACGGCAGCAGCGTGGCCAGATCCGCGAAGTTGGCGATCACCTTCTCCACGGTCATCACCGCGACGTGCACGCGCGGCCACGTGCTGCAGAACCGGCCGTTGCCCTCGTTGGTCACCACGACGAGCGTGCCCGTGTCGGCGGCGGCGAAGTTGACACCCGTGATGCCGAGGTCGCCGGCGAGCATGTCGGCCCGCAGGTGCGCGCGGGCCCAGGCGGTGAGGTCTTCGCGCACCACGGGAAGCGCTTCACCGGCTTCTTCCTCGAGCACCGCGGCGATCTGCTCCAGCGTCTTGTGGATCGCCGGGGTGATCATGTGCGACGGCCGTTCGCCCGCGAGCTGCACGATGAACTCCCCGAGGTCCGTCTCGACGACTCGGGCGCCTGCACCTTCGATAGCGGTGTTGAGATCGATCTCCTCGGTGGCCATCGACTTGCCCTTGATCACCCGCCGCGCCCCGGCCGACTCCACGATCGCGAGCACGGCGGCCTGCGCGTCGGCAACGGTCGCGCAGCGGTGCACCACCGCACCGACGCGCGCGAGCGACGCCTCCAGCCGTGCGAGCTCGCCTTCGAGGTCGGTGAGCGTCGCGCGCCGGATCGCGGCGGCCCGGTGCTTGGCCTCGCCGTGGCCGCGCGCGACGTCGTCGCTCGTGTGCAGGCGGATGTCGAGGTTGTGCAGCGCCCGCTGCAGCTGCGGATCCGCGACGGCCCGGCGCGCCCGCTCGTGCAGGTCGCGCCCGGGCGTGGCGAGGCCGTGGTTCGCGCGAGCCGAGGCGGTCGGCCCGCCGGGCCGGCCGCCGGCGCGCCTCACGGCAGCCCACCGGCGAGCAGCACCGCGAAGTGCACCGGTTCGGGCCCGACGTGCGTGCGCCGTCGCCGCCCGGCGAGGTGGGCAAGGCACGCGATGTCGCCGGCGACGACGTGATCGGCACGCGTCGACGCCGCGTCGAGCAGCTTGCGGTCGGCGAGCGGGGCCGAGATCTCGGGATGCGTCATCGCGAACACGCCGCCGAACCCGCAGCACGTCTCGGGCTCGGTCATCTCCACGATCCGCGCACCGGCCGTCTCGAGGAGCACCCGGGCGGAGTCGCGGATGCCGAGGGTGCGCAGGCCGTGGCACGAATCGTGGACCGTGACGGTGCCCGAGATCCGTGCCCCGAGGTCGGGCCGACCGGCAACGTCGACGAGATACTGCGACAGCTCGTAGGCGCGCGACGCGACCCGTTCGGCGCGTGGGGCGTCGACGCCCGGCAGGCGCGTGTACCAGTGCCGCAACATCGCGATGCAGGAGCCCGAGGGCGCGACGATCGCGTCGTAGGGCTCGAAGGTGTCGAGGAAGTGGCGCGCGA
>DAIQOP010000017.1:0-1273 GCA_036787815.1 Actinomycetota bacterium | reverse complement strand
GGCCGCCGAACCGGGCGCATCGAGTGACAGGAAGGAGTGTCCGGCAAGCCCCGCGAAGAGGGCCTGCGCGGCGTCGCCACGGAAATGGTGGCGCGCGAGCCGAGCCGCGGCCGCCGGCTCACCGGCCGACAGCGCGGGCTGACCGCAGCAGGTCTGCGCGGCCGGGAACTCGGGCGTCACGCCCGCGGCCTCCAGCAACGCGACGCTCGCGCGCCCGACGTCGGGAAACACCTGGTCGACGATGCAGGTGACGAACAGGGCGACCCGGGGCACGACGGCGAGGTTAAGCCCGCCGTGCCGGCGACGCGTTCAGGAGCGTCCGGCCAATTCGACCCGGCGGCCGCCGACCCATACCGCGCGCACCTCGAGCGTGGTGCGATCGAGCGCGACGACATCAGCCCGCCGACCGGCAAGCAGGCGGCCGCGGTCGGTGAGACCGAGGACCTCGCAGGGAACCGTCGATGCGATCTCGACCGCCCGCTCCAGCGGGAAGCCGAGATCGACCACGTTGCGGACCGCCCGGTCCATGGTCACGATCGACCCCGCGAGCGTGCCGTCGGCCAGGCGGGCGGCGCCGTCGCGCTCCTCCATCAGCACGTCGCCCGCCGTGCCCGCCCCGGCCGCGACGGCATCGGTGACCAGCACCACCGATCGCTTCGCCCCGATCGCGAGCCGCAACGCCGCGGGATGCACGTGCACGAGATCGGCGATGAGCGACGGCGTGAGGCGAACGTCGTCGAGGGCGGCGCCCACGAGGCCCGGCGCCCGGTGGTTGAACGGTCCCATCCCGTTGAAGAGGTGCGTGACGAGCGTCGCACCGGCATCGGCGGCCGACCGGGCCTCGTCGTAGGTGGCGGTGGAGTGCCCGATGGCGACGACAACCCCTGCCTCCGCGAGCATCCGCGTCCCGGCGAACCCGGGATCGGCCTCCGGCGCGAGGGTGACGATACGGACGAGACCCCGCCGGCGGTCGAGGAGCGCGCGCAGCCACGCGCGATCGACGGGCCGGAGGTACTCGATCACGTGCGCGCCGGGCGCGCCGCCGAGGAACGGGCCCTCGAGGTGGACACCGAGCAGGGTCGCCCCGATCCCGGCGCCGGCGACCTCGTCCGTGTCGCGCCCGTCCGGGTCGGGCTCGGTCGCCGCGATCTCGGCCGCGACGGCCAACGGCGCCCCGTACGAATCGAGTGGCGCCGACACCAGCGTCGGGTAGCACCCGGTGACACCGTGGCGGGCCAGCGCCGCGAGCGCGCTGCGCCAGGCCACCCGGTCG
>DAIQOP010000187.1:0-7638 GCA_036787815.1 Actinomycetota bacterium | reverse complement strand
GTCTGATTCGTCTTGCCGACGCCGAAGCTTTGGGTGACCGGCGGCGCCGCGTTGCTCGCGTTGAGCTGACCTGCTCGCGTCACCCTGTCGAGGCTGCGCGTCTAGGCCGGAGCGGGCGCGGCGGCGTCTTCGGGTTTGGCCGACGCGACCGGCGCTTCCGCAGCCGCAGCCGCCGCGGCCGCCGAAGTATCCGTCGCGGCGCCACCCTGGTCGCCCGTTGCCGGGCTCGTCGTCGACGGTTGCGACGATCCGGTCCCGCCGGGCGGGCTCGCGGCGGCGGTCGTGGCCTTGGTCGTGGCACCCTGCACCGAGTTCGAGCCGAAGTAGAAGGCCGCGATCGCCACGACGAGCGTGCTCACCGTGGTGACGAGCTGCTTCGCGATGTCGCGGCTGTCCTGGTTCTTCGGCGACGTGAGCGTGACGTCGTAGACGGTCGTCGTCCCGACCGCGCGCTGTCGGGAGTCCTGAATCTGCTCGGTTGGGATCGCGTCGAAGCGCACCTGGCTGATGCCGGTGAGCACGCGGTCGGCTCCGTTGCGCCCGACGTCGGCGTACAGGAATACGGCGGTGATGAAGAAGAGGAGGATGAGCAGCAGGGCGATGACGGCGCGGACACTGCCGTCCGGGAGCCCGAGCGGGTTCTCCCACCTCGTGAGATCGAGCCTCGCGAAGATGATCACCAGCGCGGCGACGGTGAGGAGGAGCGCGACCGTGCCGGTGATGAGCATGATCGGGAGGTTGTTCTCGGGGAGGAAGCTGTTCTCCACCCGGAACCGGTTGAACACGAACGTGATGACGATGAACAGGCCGGCGACGGTCAACACCGTCATCACGATCGGCCACAGCACCTGGGCGGTGTGAAAATTCTGGAAACGCGGGCCGACGTGCTGCGTTTCCGATTCCTGCTTCTGCCGTCGCGGGCTCGTGGCGCGGTTGTACCGAAGCCCGGCAAACAGCGCGTAAAACGCCCGCCCCGGCGACGGTCAGGCGCCGAGGTACGGGTTCAGCGGGTACGGCGTCAGCGGGTACGGGGCTTGAGCCGCTCGCCCGATGCGAACCGCTGCTGGCCGTCCATCAACGACTGCGGGTCGCTGCCGACCCGGATCAGCACCTTGCCCGCGTCGAGGGCTTGGAGGCGCGACAGCTCACGGGCCATCCAGAGGGCCCGAACCGTGCCCTGGATCGCGATCGGCGGCGACTTCGCGATCTCCTGCGCGGCCCACGCCGCCGCGTCGTGGAGGGCGTTGGCGGCGACGACCTCGGAGACGAGGCCGATCTCGTGCGCGCGCCGCGCCGACATCCGCTCGCTGGCACCGAGGAGCGCGACCCGCATGATCTCGCCGAACGGCATCTTCTGGAGCATGTGCATCGATTCGAAGCACGCCGTCATGCCGTAGGTCACGTGGGGGTCGAAGAAGGTGGCGTGCTCGGCGGCGATGATGAACTCGACCTCGCCGAGCATGTAGAACGCACCCCCGCAGGCCATGCCGTTGACGGCGGCGATCACGGGCTTCCAGAGGTCGTTGGTCTTCGGCCCGACGTTCTCGCCCGGGTCGTCGAAGTGCCACGGGGTGGAGGAGGCGGCCGCGCCACCACCGGTCGCGCTCTTGCCGCCCACGTCGTCGGCGCTCTCCCAGTCGCCCATGATCTCGTTGCGGTCGATGCCGACGCAGAACGCCTTCTCGCCGCTTGCCGTGAGGACCGCGCAACGCACGTCGTCGTTCGACCGGAGGCTGCGCCAGACGTCTTTCAGCTCGCGCTGCATCTGGAAGTTGAACGCGTTGTGGACCTCGGGCCGGTTCATCGTGACCCAGGCCACACCGTCGCGCTCTTCGTAGAGGATCGTCTCGTAGTCGCTCACGAGCCGATCCTAACTTCGGGGCGGATGCCCCCGACCGAGGGCTATCGACCGAGCGCGGCGAAGGTCGCGTACGACGACTTGTGGGCGCCGCTGCTGTCGACGATCCCGAACCAGTCCTTGTGGGTCGAGGGGTCGTTGCCCTTGTCCTCGTAGGAGAACCAGCACATCGCGCCGCCCCACGAATACGTGTTCCAGAGCTGGAAGCCGTTCTGCATGATCGCGGCCTGCTGCTGCTGGCTCACACCACCCGGTCCGCTCGTCGGCGCGCCGAACTCGGTGATCCAGATCGACTTGCCGGAGTCGCCGTTCTGCACCATGAGGGCGCGGACCTCGAGCATGCGGCTCCAACCCCGGTCGCCGGTCGAGATCTCCTGGGCCGGGAGCTCGGGGTACGTGTACGGGTGGTACGCGAGCCCGTCGAAATAGCCCTTCGCCCCGTGTTCGTAGAGACCGCGCACGAACGAGAGCGGATCGACGTCGCCGCCGGTGTCCTTCACCCCGCCGACCCCACCGACGAGCACGAAGGCGTTGGGGTCGGCCGCCTTGATCGCGGGATACGAGAGGCGGAGCACGGTCGCATAGGTCGCCGGGTCGGGTGTCCCGACGTAGTGCGTGTGGTTCGGTTCGTTGCCGAGCTCGAACACGCGCACCGTGTCTCGGTAGCGGGTCGCGACCTTGGTGGCGAAGTCGGCGTAGAGCTGCGGGTTGTTCGAGAACTCACCCGCCTGCGCGCCGCCGGCCCAGTCGGGCGCGTTGCCGATGTCGAAGATGACGTTGACGCCGTCGTGCTGCGCGTCCGACACGATGCGGTCGGCGCGCGACCAATCGTCGTGCGCGGCCGACGTGGGCTCGACGTCCGACCAGTGCAGCGAGGTGCGCACCCATTTGGCGCCGCTGCTCGCGATGCCCGAGATCTCGCTGTCCATCTGGGTCGCGTTCGCGTCCCAGAGCTGGGTGCCGGTGCTGAGGCCGACCTTCGAGTGCAGGTCGGTGAGGTTCAACGACGCGAGGTTGCCGGGCGGTGGCGCGTTCGGCGAGCCCGAAGCCGCTGCGGTGCTCGAGGGCGTCGTCGCCGGGCACGGCTTCTTCCGCTTCTTCTTGCGTTTGTGCTTCGTGCAGCGTTGGGCCTTCCCGGCGGGTGTCCGCACGCCGGTGGTCGTCGTCGTCGACGAGGTCGAGGTGCTGTGCTCGCGGCCGATCGCGACACCCGCTCCGACCCCGGCCACGAGCACCACGATCAGCGCGACCGCCGCCACGACGGCGCGTCGAGGCCCGGCGCGGTGCGCGGGCGGGAGCGGCTCGATGGGCGGCGGCTGGGTAGGCGTCATGGCCGGACGCTGGGGGGTGGTGACGCGATCAGAGGACTGATGTTACGTATCGGCGTGTGAGAGTTCTGTGAGGCATTCGCGAGCAATCTGCTCGCGACCGTGAGATGCCGCGCTTGCCTGGGTAGGGCGGTACTCGTTCCCCCCCAAGACTCGTTCTCCGAGCAGAAGGATTCCCGTGGAAGTCGGACACGTCGTCACTCCGCCGCTCCGGGCCGACCTCGGCCGTCGCTCGCAGGCTGGATCCAGCATGCTGAGCCGGGCCGTTCGTCAGGTCGATCGCGCCACGTCGCGACCCGCGACCGCGGTGTTGGTGGCCGGTCTCGTCGTGGCTTTCGTCGTGGCCCTGGCGATCGCCGGCTTCCCCGATTCGTGGGAGACGGCGTTCGCGGCCGTGTGTGCCGCCGTGACCACGATCATGGTGTTCACGATCCAGCACACGCAGAGCCGTGAGCAGGCGGCAACCCAGCTGAAGCTCGACGAGCTGATCCGGGCGCTCCCGGGCGCCGACGACCATCTCGTGCACGTGGAGTCGGGCGACGATGCCGAGCTGGCCGAGCTCGAGCAACGACACATCGATCATCACGTCTCCGTGCGCGCCGACGAGTAGACCGGGGGCTCCGTCGCGCGGTCCGTCGACGGACCGCGCGACGGCTCAGAGCGTGTCGATCGATTCTCTGACCTTGGCGGCCAGCTTCTCGACCGGCGGCGTGACGGCGTCTTTGGTGGCGACCGTCGCCCTTGCCGCGGCCTTGCGCGCGCGTCGGCCGCCCTTCCGGCTGCGTTCGACGGCGTCGGTCGTCGCGCTGCGGACCGCGTCGGCGCCCTCGCGCACGATCGGCTCGGAGCTCGCGAGCAGGTCGCCGAGGCCGGCGTGGCGCCGGCTCCGCCGCTTCGCCCTGCACTTCACCTTCGCGAGTTCGTGCGCGTTGCGTTCGGCTTCCGCCCTCGCGCGCTTCAGGCGCTTCTCGGCCCTGCCCACGCGCGTCTCGGCTGCCTCACGTGCGCCGTGCTCCTCCTCGAGCGCGACTTCCGCCTCGCGCCGGGATCGAGTCGCGCGTTCGAGCTTCTCCTTCTTGCTGCGAAACGACACCGCGCCCAGCGTTCCGATCGACATCGTCTTCCTGATCAGGCCCATCGTCGCGTGCTCCTCGTTCGCTCACTTCGTGGTCGTTCGACTGCCCGTATCCTTACCCCGAATCCGTCGGTTCGACACCGGGTACGGAGGAGGCAGCGCGCGACGACCGGTACTGTCCCCGGCGATGCGGTTGCTCCTCCTCTGCGGAAGCGTGCGGGCGGGCTCGACCAACGAGGCGGTCTTGCGGACCGTGCCGGAGGTCGCGCCGGGCGACGTCGATGCTGTGTTCTTCCCGGGCCTCGGCGCGCTCCCGCACTTCAACCCCGACGACGACCGCGAGCCCTTGCCCTCCGGCGTGGTCGCGCTTCGGGCCGCCATCGCGGCCGCCGACGCGCTGTTGATCTGCACGCCGGAGTACGCGGGTGACATGCCGGGCTCCTTCAAGAACCTGCTCGACTGGACCGTCGGCGGGGTGGAGACCGAACAGAAGCCGGCGGCCTGGATCAACGCGTCCACCTCGCCGAGTGGCGCATCCGGCACCCATGACGTGCTGCGCACCGTGCTCGGCTACACCGGCTGCGACGTCGTCGACGACGCGTGCGCGCGCGTGCCCGTCCCGCGCGCGCTGATCCACGACGGCGTCGTTGCCGACCCGGCGTCGCGCGCCGAGATCGCGTCCGTCGTACGCGCCCTGCGCGCCCACGTCGTGCCGCGCGCCTGAGGTTCGCCGCGCACGTTGGGCGCTGGATGTTCCCTGGAGTATCCACGGCCCAAAGTCCGGGTCGGGTTGGGCGCGACGGCTACCTGTGAGGGGGCGCGGCCATCGTGGCCGTGAGCTCTTCGACGAGTTGTCGAGGTTGCTGCGTCACCTTGGCCCAGGTCGCGAACACGATTCGGTAGCCGTGGCGGGCGGGCACGCTCCACTTCTCGTTGTCGTACTCGTAGTCGCCGGCGTCGTCGTGCCACCGACGGCCGTTCGTCTCGAGAATCGTGCGGGTGCGCTCGAAGCAGAAGTCGTACCGGTAGGTGCGCCGTTTCACTGGAGCGGGAACTCACGCACGAAGTCGGTGATGCCGTGTGCCGTGAGCAGGCGCCGAGTCTGGACCTCCAAGGTCGAGCGTGCCGCGGACGTAGGGTCGAGGTCGTCGAGCATCCGCCGGATCGAGGCGACGCCCGGTCGACCCGTCCGCGCGAACCGCGTGAGGTACGCCCGGACCGCCGGCACCGTGGTGAGTCGTCGCCGGCGAGCGTCTTCGAACGCGATCTCGAATGCCTCGCCGTCGAGCGCGTGGGCGAGCGAGACGAGTGTCGCCTCGATCCCCGTGACCGGAATGCCCCGCCAGAGTCGGGTCATCAGCGCGGCCCGGTTGTCGCTGCGGTGCACGACCACCGTGCTCGACCGCGGTCGCAGCCGCATGGGCACGACGATCTCGGGTACCAGGGCCACGACACCTTCGAGCTCGTAGGTCGCTCCGGCCGAACAACCGAAGGCGACCGCGTCGGGGCCCGCCCACACGAGTGCCGCGCGCAGGGACTGCTCGGAAGAGCGAGGTACGACCGTCATGCGGTAGGTGTCGGGATGCATCCGGTCGAGCGTGCCGGCCGCGACGAGCGCGCCGATCTGGTTGCGGGACACGCCCGCGGTGACCGCGTCGCGGCCGCGGAAGACGCCGAGCGACTCCTCGCCGAGCGTCGACAGCTCGCTGACGTCGAGCACAGTGGGCACTGAGTGTTCCCTGGAGTATTCGCGGACCAACGTGTCGGTCGCGGAGACGGCTGCGACAGGGGAAGTGCGTCGATGTTCGCACCACCCTGCGACAGTGTCCGAACACCTCGAGCGACGCGACCGCGCGGTCGCCGCACGCGGCTGAGTATCTCGAGCCTCCGGCCGTTCGGCTCCGGAGCAGCGGTAGTGAGGGATCGCCGGACTCGTCGCGTTCCGGTGGCGCCCCGGGTCCGCCTACGATTCTCGACACGGACGGGGAGGTCTGTGGGCGATGGGGCATAGGGCAGCGGTGGCCGCGTTGTGCGGCTTGCTCGTTTTCGGCGCGGCGCTTCCCGCGTCGGCCGCGACGGTTTCGGTGGTCCAGACCGGTATCAACCCGTTACGCGGCAACGCGGTCGACAGCAGCGGCCGACTCTGGGTTCCTTACAGTCGGCCCGTCGGCGGCGGAGCCGCCGTTGTCGAGACGAGCGTCGCCCGTCAGGTCGCCGGCACCGGTCACGGCTGCGTGATCGCGACCTGGAGCTGCTCGACGGTCGACAAGAACGCGAACTCGTCGGAGGTGTCCATCGCCGCCGGACCGGCGGGCGCGGTGTGGCTTGCGTTCTACGTCACGAACCCGCGAGGGGTCTCCGCCCTGAAGGTGGCTCGCTACGTCGGCACGGGTGGCACCGGGTGCTCATCGCCGCAGTGGTCGTGCGAGATCGTCGTGAAGAACCAGAGCTTCTTTCGCACCGAGTCGGCGCCCGGCATCGCCGTTCTCGCCGACGGCACCCCGGTGGTCGCCTTCGCCACCGGAACCACGGCCAAGCCGGCGACGTCGATGATGATCGCTCGGCGCACCGCGGGCGCGGGATGCATCGACGCCGCGTGGACGTGCTCGCTCGTGGAGCACGCTCGTGGCGCATACACGGGATTCCCGGCCGTCGTCACGCAGTCATCCGGTGAGATCGACGTCGCTTACCTGACGACGGGCGGCGACGTTCGCGTCGCGAACACACAAGCGGGCGCTCCGCCGCTTCGCGGGTGCGCCGCCGACTTCCACTGTCAGACGATCTCGACGTACGACACGAGCGCGATGTTCCCGTCGGTCACGCTGACGCTCGGACCCCACCATCGCTTGTGGCTGGCGTTTCCGGCCTACGACCTTGCCCACACATCGTCGTTCGTCGGGCTTGCGTATCAGTCTCCGAGCGGTTCGGGCTGCTCCGCCGCGCGATGGGAGTGCCAGAACGTCGACGCGTGGGGATCGGCGTTCGCGCTCAACTACGCGTCGGTCGCCTTCGACTCACTCGGTCACGCGTTCGTCGCGTATCAGGATTTCAGCTTCCGCTCCCTCCGCGTCGCCGAACAGGTCGGGAGCGCAGCGTGCGTGACCAACGCGTCCCCAGGCTGGAGCTGCTCGACGATCGACTCCGACCCCGCCGGCATGTTCGGGTACTTCCCCACGATCGCGCGAACCGGCTCGACGCTCTCGATCACCTACGGCGACGAGCTCCCCACCGGCCAAGAGCTCAGAGTCGCGACGCTCTAGCTCTTCCGGGCCGGGCGTAGTTGAACTCGGCCCAACAAGGGCTCCACCGTCACGGCAGCGGGAAGAGAATGAGTACACCCCCCGGGACTCGAACCCGGAACCTGCGGATTAAGAGTC
>DAIQOP010000347.1:0-2088 GCA_036787815.1 Actinomycetota bacterium | reverse complement strand
CGACGCCCATGCAGTACCAAGACGGGGCGAGCGGGCCGTTAGCATCGCCGGGCAGTGGACGAGAAGGACCGGGAACCAGTTCACGGCGACGTGCCCGAAGGGCTCGGCCCCGAGATGTTCCGAGAGCGGCTGCGCGAAGCGGCCCGCCAGGACCCGGAGCACGGCGCGCACATCAAGCTCCACGACGAGACGCTGTTCCTCGAAGACGTCGAGAGCGTGGAGGCCGAGCCCGAACCGCACAAGTCGCGGGTGCGGTTGCGCAACGGCGCCATCATCGGCGGCGTCACCAGCGCGGCGATCGTCGCGGCGCTCGCGACGATCCGCTACCGCCGTCGCCACACGCAGTAGCGCGCGCCCACGAACGCTCGCTCAGGCGGGCGCGGTCACCGCGGCCGGGCGCTTGCCACCGCGCCAGAGCACGAGGCCCCAGTAGATCGCGCCGAGGCCGAGCCCGATCGTGATCACGACCGGCAACGGCAACCCGGCCGGGGTGACGAACCCTTCGACCAACCCCGCGACCACGAGCCACGGTGCGGTCCCGATCAGCATCTCGACCGCGGCGCGCGCCTCGTCGCGCAACGCGTCGCCCCGACGCCGGTAACCGGGATCGACGATCGCCCACCCGATCCGCAGGCCCGCGGCCGCCGACACGCAGATGCAGCTCAGCTCGAGCACACCGTGCGCGGTCACCAACGCGAAGAACGGGCGGCCGTTGCCGGCCCCGATCGACAGCCCCGCGACCGCGCCCAACAGCACGCCGTTCTGCAGCAGCACGAGCACGGTACCGAGACCGAGCAGCAACCCACCCCCGAACGCGAGCATGGTCACGGTGATGTTGTTGGTGAAGATCTGGCTGGCGAGCGCCGCTTCGTCGCTCACGCTCACCCCGAGGTTGGTGCCCGACGGTCGCGGCTCGGTCACGCGCTGGTACTGCGACGGCACGAGTCCCGACGCGGCGCCCGGGTCGCGCCACGCCCAGGTGCCGGCGAGCAACGCGGGAGCGAACAGGAAGAGCACCGCGACCAGGAGCGGCACCGGCCGTTCCCGGATGCGGCGCCAGTACCCGTGCGACACGAACTCGGCCACCGCGCCCGTGCGCCGCTCCGAGTCGTATACGAGATGCCGAGCCTCGGTCACGAGCACTTCGAGCCTGCGCACGACCGGGTCGCCCGCGAACCGCCGGCGCGCGAACGCGAGATCGGCCACCGTCTCGCGGTAGCGGAAACCGAGCTCGCGCACCCCGTCGGGGCCGAGCCGCTCCGGGCGGCGCCGCGACTCGGTCGCGAGCTGCTCCAACCGGTTCCACACCGGAGATCGATCGGCGACGAACGCGTCTACGTTCATACGGTGACCCTCGACGACCAGATCACGATCGCGACGCCCGAAGGGGTGGAGGTCGACCTGGTGCTCGCGGGTCTGGGTTCACGATTCCTCGCCCGCTTCGTCGACAGCCTCGTGCAGTTCGTCATCATCCTCGCGCTCCTGGCCGTCACCCTCGCGCTCCCCAACGGCTGGATCGTCGCATTCATGATCGTCATCGACTTCCTGGTCTTCTTCGCCTACGACATGATCTTCGAGGTGCTCGCGTCCGGGAGGACGCCGGGGAAACGGGCGGCGGGGCTGCGGGTGGTGCGCAGCGAGGGCCAACCGGTCGGGTTCGTCGCCAGCCTCGTGCGCAACGTGGTGCGGCTCATCGACTTCCTGCCCAGCGCCTACCTTGCCGGCGCGATCACGATCGTGGTCAGCCGGCACAACCAACGGCTCGGCGACCTCGCGGCCGGCACCGTGGTCGTTCGCGAGCGCGACGCCCGGCCCCAGGCCGCGGGGTGGACCTCCTGGTCGCGCCCGACAGTGCCGCTCGACGCGGTCGCGGGTTGGGACGTGAGCGCGGTCACTCCCGCCGAGGTGGCCGCGGTGCGCACGTTCCTCGATCGCCGGCTCACGCTCCCCCCGGATGCCCGCGCCCGGTTCGCGCACGAGCTCGCGTCCCGGTTGGGCGCCAAGGTGAGCGGGATCCCCGACGGCGCGCATCCGGAGTACGTGCTCGAAGGCGTCGTCGTCGCGAAGGAACCCCGCCAGTGACGGCTC
>DAIQOP010000016.1:10389-25833 GCA_036787815.1 Actinomycetota bacterium | reverse complement strand
CCGAGCTCGCGGGCGCCGGTCGCTGCGAGGTGTCCGCGTCGCGCGACGAGGCCGGGAAGCTCGGAGTCGAAGAATTCCCGCGGGGTCACCGCCCGGATGTCGGCGTCGGTGCGCGTTCGCAAGTCGAGTGAGACCACCGTGTCCCCCGTCCGTGCGGTGCCCGTGCGGTGCCCGTGCGGTGCCCGCGCGGGCGGTCAGCGGCGAATCGTGCCAGACCGAGGCCGGGCGTGCGGTCGAGCTGCCTCGTTCGCATGCGCGCGCTGGTTCCGGCGATGGTCGTACGACCAACGTGCGATGGTCCGTGATGAGGCGATGCCTTACGCTCGCTCCGATGCGCCTGCGCCGGTCGAAGGGATCGCCCGCACCCGCAGTCGCGCCCTCGGCCGCTGCTGCGGCCGCACCCTCGTCGCACGCGGCGGTCTCGCCGGCCGACGCCGCGGGGCGTTGGACGGTCGCCCAGCAGGTCGGTCAGTTCATGCTCGCAGGCCTGGTGGCCGTGCTGATCGTCGGGTTCGCGACGGCCATCGCGAGCCGGCGCATCGGCGAGCGCGAGGCCATCGTCGACGCTCGGACGACCGCACTGGTGCGGGCGCAGGGCGTCGTCGAGCCCGCGGTGACCGACGGGTTGCTCACCCGCGATCCGGCGGCGGTCGCGAAGGCCGTCGCGAAGGTGAAGGCCGTCGTCGAATCCGCGGTGATCGACAAGTCGCTCGTGCGGGTGAAGATCTGGACCCGCGCGGGAGTGATCGTCTACTCCGACGAGCCCCGGCTCGAGGGCCTGCGGTACCAACTCGGGGCCGACGAGATCGCGGCGATCGACGCGGGCCGCATCGAGGCCGACGTCAGCGATCTCACGGCGCCCGAGAACCGCTTCGAGCGGTCGCAGGGGAAGTTGCTCGAGGTCTACCTGCCGATCCGCACCCCGAACGGGCAACGGCTGCTCTTCGAGGCGTACTTCCGGTACGAAGCGGTGTCGGCGGCCGGTGCGCGCATCTGGCGCAGCTTCGCCCCGATCTCGCTCGGCGCGTTGATCGTGCTCGAGCTGATCCAGGTTCCGTTCGCCTGGTCGTTGGCCCGCCGGTTGCGGCAACGCCAGCGCGAGCGCGAAGCGCTCCTCCGCCAGGCGCTCGATGCCTCCGACCTCGAACGGCGACGCATCGCGGCCGATCTCCACGACGGGGTCGTGCAGGACCTCACCGGTGTCGCGTACGCCCTCACGGGCGCGGCCCGCCAGCCCAACCTCCCGACCGAGACGGCCCGGGAGCTCGAGCGCTCCGCGACCGGGGTGCGCACGGGGGTGAAGGCGCTGCGGTCGTTGCTCGTCGAGATCTACCCGCCGAACCTCGCGGAGATCGGCCTCGCCTCGGCGCTCACCGACCTCGTCGCGCGAGCCGAGCTTCGGGATCTCACGGCCACGCTCGACACCGCGCACCTCCGGGAACCGCTCCCGGGCCCGATCGCGGCGCTGCTCTACCGCTGCGCGCAGGAGGGCCTGCGCAACGTGTTCTCGCACTCGCGTGCCCGATCGGTCGTGGTGCGGGTCGCGACCGAGCAGACCCGCGCCGTGCTCGACGTGCGCGACGACGGTGTCGGCTTCGACGTCGGGCGCGTCGGCTCGAACGTGGCGCGCGGTCACTTCGGGTTGCAGGGAGTGCACGACCTCGTCCGGGCCGCCGGCGGCACGACGGCCGTCCGGTCGTCCCCCGGCAACGGTACGGAGCTACACGTGGAGGTACCGCTGCGATGATCAGAGTCCTCATCGTCGACGACCACGCCGTCGTCCGGCGCGGCCTGGAGCAACTCATCGCGTCCGCACCCGACCTCGAGATCGTGGGTGCCGCGGCCGACGGCGAGGAGGCGGTGCAGCTCGCCGCGCAGCGCTCGCCCGACGTGATCCTCATGGACCTGTCGATGCCGTTGCTGGACGGGATCGAGGCGACCCGCCGCATCGTCGCCGCCCGCCCCGAGGTGCACGTCGTGGTGCTCACCTCGTTCGACGACCAGCGCCGGATCCTCGACGCGCTCGGCGCGGGAGCGACCGGCTACCTCCTCAAGGACGCCGAACCCGACGAGGTGCTCGCCGCGATCCGGACCGCGGTCGAAGGCGGTTCGCCCCTCGACCCGCGGGCGGCGCGGGTGCTGGTCGACGCGCGCCGCGAGCAGGCACCGGCCGCACGCTGAGCCCCCGCGAGGAAGAGGTGCTCCGACTCCTCGCCGGTGGTCTCGCCAACAAGCAGATCGCCCGCCGCCTGGGTATCGCCGAACGCACGGTGAAGGCCCACCTCACGAGCGTGTTCCAGCAGCTCGGCGTGACCGATCGCACCCAGGCGGCGCTGTGGGCCCGCGAGCACCTGCCGGATCTCACGACCTGAGAGGGCCGGCCTGCTCCTCCGGCCGCGATCGGTTCGGTCGCACGCGTGCGAGGCAACCGCGAGAAGGGAGCCCGCGATGTGCGGAGGCTCCCTCGTTCGGCCGGCTGGATGGGCGGGCGGTGTGGCTCAGTGGCCGCGACCGGACTCTCCGCCGTGGTCGTCGGGCGTCGTGGTGACGGTCGTGTCGTGACCCGACGTGCCGCCGTGGTCGTCGGGGATCGTCGTGACAGGGGCGGGGGCGGGGTCGTGGCCGTGATCGTCAGGGACGGTGGTCCCGGTCGCGACCGGCGTGCCGTCGTGGCCGTGATCGTCGGGGACGGTGGTCCCGGTCGCGACCGGCGTGCCGTCGTGGCCGTGGTCGTCGGCTGTGGTCGTGCTGTGGTCGTGACCGGCCGGGTCGTCTCCCGGTGACTTCGAGGTCGCCGGGGGAGACGTGTCCGTGCCGTGGTCGTCGTTGGCGTCGTGGGTCGCCGGGTCGTCCTTGGCCCGGCCGTGGTCGGAGCGGTCGGTCGTCGCGCTGACCGACGACGTCCTCGACGGGATGATCACCTGGGGCTTGGGCTGGGTGCTCACGGAGCCGGCGACGGCGAACGCTCCGCCTGCGAGCAGAGGGATCGACAACGCGGCGAGGACTACGGAAAGTCGGCGGGTACGCATGGGGGGGCTCCTGGCATCGGGTGGGTGTGGGGGGCTGACCAGCTCATCGTCCGCCCTTCACGGTCACGGGTACCAGTGGTCGATGGTGCTACGACCGCCCACCGCCGCGTTCTCCCCACCCAGGGCGTCGGAAATGTTCGGGGCGCGTGCATATCTGCCGCTCGAGCGGGGTATGGCCGCTCCGACATCGGGGACAAGGGGGAAGTCATGCATCGGCTCTCGGCCGGATTCGCGTCCAAGCTCGTCGCGATCACGGCGCTCAGCTCGCTCGTCGGCCTCGTCGCGGTGGCCCAACCGGCGCAGGCCGCGCCGCGGATCGGGCACGGCGCCGTCGCCTACGGCACCAGCGTCCAGCTCAGCTCGGTCTTCACGTCGGGACCGACGGCCCTCGCCACCCTCGGGTGCACGAACCGTGCGGGGGTCGACCACGTCAACTCCGCGGCGAGTGGCGGCCTGCTCGCCGCGGGCACGGTCGGCGCGATCAACGACGAGGTGTCGACCACCTCGAGCGGCACGACGGCGACCTCGAACGTCCAGAGCATCGGTCTGTTCTCGAACCTCATCACCGCCGACGCCGCGACCGCGACCGCGACGACGACCACCAACGGTGCCGGCTTCACGAACTCCGGCGGTACGACCGTCGCCAACCTGGTGATCAACGGCACACCCGTGACCCTGCCGGCACCGAACACGGTCATCCCGCTCACCGGGCTCGGGACGCTCACGGTCAACGAGCAGATCGCCCGGGTCACGGGTGATGCGGCGTCGATGATCGTGAACGCGCTGCACCTGCACATCGACGTCACCAACGCGTTCGGCTTCCCCGTGGGAACCGATCTGGTCGTCGGCCACGCGCGATCGGCACTCGACAAGAACCCGAACCGGCTGCTCGACGGGCGTGCGTACGGCACCCAGATCGTCGGCATCGGCGCGGCGTCGGGCAAGACCGCGCTGGTCCACCTGCCGTGCCAGGGCACCGGCGGCGAGGTGCGTACGAACACGACGGCCGGGACCGTGATCCCGAACGTCATCAGCACCGGTACCGAGACGTCGACGGCCACGGGCACGACCTCGAAGTCGGCGGCGAGCGGGGCCACGAGCGCCACGATCCAGACGGTGTCGCTGCTCAACATCATCTCCGCCGACACCGTGAGCGCGAAGGTGAGCGCCTCGATGCTCGGGAAGGTCCGCACGTTCGCCGACACGTCGACGTTCGGCAACATCTCGGTGCTGGGCATCCCGACGCTGCCGGACCCGGTTCCGCCGAATAGCCAGTACGCGATCCCGGGTGTCGGAACGCTGTATCTGCACCGCGTCATCCAGCACCCGAAGAAGATCGAGGTCCGGATGATCGAGTTGGTGCTGGCGGTGCCGGTCGGGCCGCTGGCGGTCGGGACCGACATCCAGATCGGTGTGGCCGAGGTGTCGGTGCACTAGCCGCTGCGCTCCTCGGCTCGCGCCAGTCGTCGCGCCTCGGGTGCGCCCGTGTCGTCGTGCAGCGCGAGCTCCGTACTGCCCGTCCGGAGCTCGCGCGCCGACGCCCGCACGACGGCATCCATCCGGTAGGTCGCGGCGCGGCCGCGGGTCGTGAGACGCACGGACAACTCGCGGCGGTCGAGCACTCCGCGTCGGTGCTCGACCAGACCGGCTCGGTCGGCCCGCGCGACGAGCCGGCACGCAGCCGAGCGCGACAGGCCGAGCCCGCTCGCGATGTCGCCGACGCGCATGGGCTTGTCGTGCTCGGACCACAGCCACAGGAGCCGCGCGAGGTCGAACCGCGGGAGGCCCGCGTCCGCGAGTGCTCGCTGGAGGTGCGCGACCAGGCGGGCGCTCGATTGCAGCGCGCGGACGACTTCGATCGCCGGGTCGGGCGCGGCCGACTCCCAATCCCGGATCGGCAATCTGGCTGCGGAGCTTCGCATCATGCGTGGCATCGTGCTCGGAGGGTGTGACAGCGGAGGCCTGGCGCCGCTCCGCGGTGGCGCTCCCGCCACCCGCGCAGATCCTCCCGGCACCTGCACCCGTCACCCGCGCGCGTCCTCCCGCCACCGCGCGCGTCCTCCCGCCACCCGCGCGCGTCCTCCCGCTACCCGCACCCGACGCCCCTGCCACCCGGACGCGTCCTCCCGCCGCCTGCGCCCGACGCCCGACCGTCGCCAACCCCACGACCGCCCCGGCTCACCGTTGCGGGCCCGCGCCCGCGCCGCGAAATTCTTCGAATCACGGTCGCCGCGCCGCGCAACGTTCTGCCGCGACGCCACCTGCACCCACGCCGCCGACCTCCGGAAACTCGGTTCCAACCCGGTTGCCGTCACGTCAACGCGTGCGCGACGCAACCATCGCCTCCACGACACTCCGGTCCCGGCGGCTCGCGGTCACGCGCACACGACGCACCACCTGCCTCCCGAACAATCAGAGTCGGCGCCGTTCCACAGGCAGGCCTCGCCGGGCCAAGACGCGAGGCGACGGCCGACGCGGTTCGGAGGACGGCGAGGTGCGCGTCGCCGGAGGCGTTGCTGCCGGGCTCACCGCGGTGTTCGTTGCCCGCGGAAGCACGCGCCGGGCTGCAAGGAACTAGTTCGAAAAGGTGCAAACGTGACCGTTGCGTGGCGCGCCGATCCTCGGCGAAGAGCGCAGCGCGGCGGGGCGCCTGGCTGGGAGAACGCGGCGATGATCGGCGCTGCGGGGGGCCGTACCTGTGCGCCACGCGGCGATCGTGATTCGGAGAATTCCGCGCTGCCGGCGCGCGGAGCGCCCGGGCGAAGCGACCGCGGAACGCAACGCCGGATACGAGCGCCTGAACCCGGGGCTCAGCGCCCTGCGAAACCGGGGCTCAACGCCCTGCGAGACCGGGACTCAGCGCCCTGCGAAACGCGGCTCGCGGTTCTCGACGAAGGCGGCGCCCGCTTCCACGAAATCTGCCGACCGCAGGCAGGCCATCTGCGCCTCCGCTGCCGCACGCATGCCGGCATCGGTGGTCTCGCCCCACCCGCCGCGCACCGCCGCCTTCGCGCCGCGCACGGCCAGCGGCGGCCGGCGGAGGAGGTCGGCGACGAACTCGTCGACCGTGCGGTCGAGGTCATCGCGAGCGACGACCCGATTGACGACTCCGAGCGCGAGGAGCTCGTCGGCCGCGAGCCGTGCGCCCGTGACCATGAGCTCGAGCGCCTTGGCCGGACCGACGAGCCGGGGGAGCCACACCGTCCCACCCAGGTCGGGCATGAGGCCCCAGTTGAGCTCCAGCAACCCCATCCGGACGTCGTCGGCGACGATCCGCAGGTCGCAGGCCAGCGCGAGCTGCATGCCCGCTCCGAACGCGTGACCCTGCACCTTGGCGATGGTGAGGTACGGGGCGTGCTCGAGCCAGCTGAACGCGCGTTGGATCGCAAGGATCCCTTCCACGTCGGAGCCCACCGGCACGCCACCTTGTCCGGCGCCGCCGGTGTCACCTGCGGAGGCCGCGGCCGACGGCCCGGCCGTGAAGGTGCTGATGTCGATCCCCGCGGAGAACGACCGCCCCGCGCCGGCGACCACGAGCACCCGGATCGTGTCGTCGGCCGCGAGCTCCGCGCCCACCCGGGCCAGGTGGTGCCACATCGCAACGGTCTGGGCGTTCAACTTGTCGGGCCGGTTGAGCGTGAGGCGCACCACGCCGCCGTCGCGCTCGATCGAGATCTCGTCCATGGGCGCAGTGTTGCACGACGAGCAGAACGCCGAGCGCAGGCGTAGCTTGCCGATCATGGATCCGCGCGTCGACCCCGAACCGAGCGCCGACGAGCGGGTGACGCTCAACGGTTTCCTCGACTACTACCGAGCCACAATCCTGACCAAGATCGACGGCCTCACCGACGACCAGGCGCGCACGCGCTTCGTCGGGAGCGACACGTCGCTGCTCGGGATCGTGCGCCACCTCACCGAGGTCGAGCGCAGCTGGTTCCGGCGCCGCCTCCGCGGCGAGGACGCGCCGCCGCTCTACTACTCGAACGCCGATCCCGACGGCGACTTCCACCCCGGCCTCGACTGGACGGTGGCCGAGGCGGTCGCCACCTACGAGGGCGAATGCGCGGTGTCGCGGGTGATCGTCAACGACACGGCCAACCTCGACGAGCTCACCGTCGGTCCGATCAGCGGATACGGCGCCCCGGTGAGCCTGCGATGGATCCTGGTGCACATGATCGAGGAGACCGCGCGTCACGCGGGGCACGCCGACATCCTGCGCGAGCTGATCGACGGAGCGACCGGTGACTGACTCGCGGCCGTCCGCCCCCCGGCCCCCTTCGAGCTACGCGGCGCCGACGCGGCCCGGGGGGCCCGGGCGCCCCAAGCGCCGCAGACGCCGGATGCCGACCACGAGGAACACTGCGCCGCCGACGAGCAACTTCGTCGCCACGATCCAGAGCGTGATGTCGCGCGCCGTGGTGCTCTCGTCGATGATCACGTCGGTCGGGCGATCGCGGCGGTAGAGCACCGCGAGCTGCTGCCCGTCGCGCTCCGCGCCGGGATTCACGCGGTCGGGCTCGGGCACCTGCACGACCCGGCCGTCGGCCGCGGTGAACCGCAGGTCGTGGCGTGTCCCCGAGACCAGCAGCACGGCCTCGGTCTTCACCCGCCCTGCCCTCCGGGAGCGCTCGTTGGACTGGAAGTGGGCGACCAAGCCGGCGACGAGCAGGCCGAACATCGACACGGCCAGGCCCGCCGCGAGCCACCGGCGCGCACTGCGCCGGGCCGCCTCGGGCGGCTGCGGGGGAGTCGACCGGACCGGGCCGCCGACGCCCGGAGTCGCCCGCGAACCGGGAGGGCCGGGCGGACCGGCCGAGCCCGCCCGCCCCATCGTCTCGATCCGCACCCGGTCGTAGCTGCGCCGCAACCGAACGTTGCCGACGACCTCGTACGCGGCGGTCACCGACTTGAACCGCTCGACCTCCGGCGCCGACGCGCCCAGGCGATCGGGATGCAACGACTTCGCGAGCGCGCGGAACGCGAGCCCGACCTCCTCGGAGCTCGCCGTCGGTGCGATCCCGAGCACCTCGTAGAAATCGACCGTCGCCCAGTCGCGCGTGCGCACGGCGACCACTCTAGGAGTCGGCCGTGCCGCCTCCGGCGGCGGCTCACGGATCCAGGAGGTCGTCCTCCTCGACGACGAGATCCCAGCGGTCGGCGCAGTCCTCGCAGCGATAGGTGAGGATGTCGCCGGGCTCGGGCATGTACTCGGGATCGAGGGCCTGGACGAGATGGGCCCGCCCCCCGCAGTCGACGCAGACGATGATCGTCGCGATCGTCACGTTCCGCCTCGGGTCGTTGACCACTCGGGGAAGCCGTCGACGTCGATCACCGGTCCTCACGTTACGCTGCGGCCCGCTCGAACCGGAAGGAGACCTCCGATGCCGCTATCCGAAGCGCTGCGCGAGCTCTCGGCGCGCGTCTCGAACTGGGGTCGTTGGGGTGCCGAGGACGAGCGGGGAACGCTCAACCTCATCACCGGCGAGACCGTGCTCCGGGGGGTCGCCTCGGTGCGCACCGGCCGGACGTTCTCGCTCGCGATCCCGTTCGACGCCGACGGTCCGCAGTGGGACAACGTGAACATGCCGTTGCGCACGAACCCCACGCTCAACACGTACGCCGTGAACGTCAGTTTCACCGGCGACGCGGCCGACTTCACCACGAGCGACGACGCGTTCACGATGGGCTCGCAGGCCGCGACCCACTGGGATGCCCTCGCGCACGTCGGTTACGAGGGACGCCTCTACAACGGCGTCGGCAACGCGGTCGTCACCGCGACCGGGGGCGCGAGCCGTCTGGGCGTGCAGAGCATCGGACCGGTCGTGACGCGCGGTGTGTTGCTCGACATCGCCCGGCTGCACGGAGTCGACCACTTCGACGACAACTACGCGATCACCGCCGACGATCTCGACCGCGCCGCCACGGCCGCGGGGCTCAGCGTGCAACCCGGTGACGCGGTCCTGGTACGCACCGGGCAGATGCACTGGCTCCGCCAGGGTGAGCGGATGCGGTACTCCCACCCTTCGCCGGGGCTCTCGACGAGCACGATCGCGTGGATGCGCGACCACGACGTCGCCGCCGTCGCGACCGACACGCTCACGTTCGAGGTCTACCCGTGCGAGGACCCGGCCGTCTTCATGCCCGTGCACATGCTCCATCTCCGAGACATCGGGTTGCTCCAGGGCCAGGTCTGGCACCTCGACGCCCTGGCCACCGACTGCGCGGCCGACGGCCAGCACGACTTCCTCCTGTGCGCGACCCCGCTGCCCCTCACCCACGCCGTGGGCGCACCGGTCGTGCCCACCGCGATCAAGTAGCGGACGCGCGCGCCCCTCAGGCGGGGCGCGGCGGCGTGGGTTGCAGCTCGACGAGCGGAACGGACGCGCCCGGCTCCAGCGTCACGATCATGACGACCGCGCGGGCGATGGTGGCAACGTCCATGGTGCTCCAGTGGCGCTGCAGCCCGAAGCGTTGCCACTCCGGCAGCAGCGAGTCGAAGACGTCGGCGTCCCACCCGTCGCCGAACCCGGTCAGCGTGGGCCCCACCCGTACCACGCTCGTTCGGATCCCGGTTCCCTCGAGCTCGAGGCCGACGGTGTGCGCGAGGTGTTCGAGCCCGGCCTTGCTCGCGCCGTACGCGGGCATCTTCGGGCGCGGGTGCACCGTCACGTCGGACGACACGAACACGAGGTCGCCGGGCGCGCCCCGCTCGAGCAGCGACCGCACCACGCGGCGAGTCGTGTAGATCGGTCCGAGGAGGTCGGTCTCGACGATGCGCCGGTGCACGTCGTCGTCGACCTCGTGGAGCGGCCCGGGCCACGCGATGCCGGCGTTGTTCACCAGCGCGTCGACCGGACCGATCGCCGCCTCGGTGGCGGCGAAGAACGCGTCGACCGACGCCGGCGTGCACACGTCGAGCGAGTGCGCGAACGGCGTGCCGCCCGCGGCCGTGATCGCGTCGGCCGTCTCGTCGAGCTTCTCGAGCCGCCGCGCGCCGATCGCGACGCGCCATCCGAGCGCGCCGAGCGCCACGGCGATCGCCTGCCCGATCCCCGAGGATGCACCCGTGACGACGGCCGTACGCGACGTGTCGTCGTCAGTGACCACGGGCGATCCACTCCTCGAGATGGGGAGCCTCGTCGCCGATCGTGGTGGTGTCGCCGTGGCCCGTGTGCACGACGGTCGCCGGTGGCAGGGTGAGGAGCCGCGTGCGGATCGACTCGATGATGGTGGGGAAGTCCGAACCCGAACGTCCGGTCGCGCCCGGACCGCCGCGGAACAACGTGTCGCCCCCGAACACGTGGCCGTCGGGCAGCAGCAGGCAGATGCCTCCGGGCGAGTGCCCGGGCGTGTGCAGTACCCGCAGGGTCTGACCGGCGACGCGCACCTCGTCACCGTGACGTAACGGGCCGTCGGGCGCCCGATCGGGGTAGATCGCGTCCCACAACGGGCGGTCGGCCTCGTGGATGAGCACCGGGGCACCGCGGGTGGCGCGCGCGAGATCGTCGGCGGCGTTGATGTGGTCGTTGTGACCGTGCGTGCACACGATCGCGACGACGCGCCGGTCGCCGACAGCCTCGACGATCGGGCTCGCGTCGTGCGCGGCGTCGACCACGATCACCTCGCTGTCGTCGCCCACGAGCCAGATGTTGTTCTCGACCTCGTAGTCCTCACCGTCGATCGAGAAGATCCCGTTGGTGCGGACGCGTTCGATGCGCGGGTTCACAGGACGACGACGGAGCGGAGCACCTCGCCGCGCTCCATCTTGTGGAACGCCTCCTCCACCTGGTCGAGCGCGATCGTCTCGGACACGAACCGGTCGAGGTCGAAACGGCCCTGCAGGTAGAGGTCGATGAGCATCGGGAAGTCGCGTGACGGCAGGCAGTCGCCGTACCACGACGGCTTGAGCGCACCACCGCGGCCGAAGAACTCGATCATCGGGATGTCGGGGAAGGTCATCTCGGGGTTCGGCACGCCGACCTGCACCACGGTGCCGGCGAGGTCGCGCGCGAAGAACGCCTGGCGCAAGACCTCGGGGTGGCCGACGGCCTCGATGCACACGTCGGCACCGTTGCCCTCGGTGAGCGCGCGGATCGCCTCGACCGGATCGGTCTTCGAAGCGTCGACCGTGTGGGTGGCGCCGAAATCGCCGGCCCACGCGAGCTTGATGACGTCGCGGTCGACCGCGATGATCGTGCGGGCCCCGGCCAACCGGGACGCCGCGATCGCGGCGTCGCCGACCCCGCCACAACCGAACACGGCCACCGTGTCACCGCGGCTCACGCCGCCGGTGTAGGTGGCGGCGCCGAAGCCCGCCATCACCCCGCAACCGAGGAGCCCCGCGGCCGCGGGGCTCGCGGCCGCGTCGACCTTCGTGGCCTGACCGGCGGCGACGAGCGTCTTCTCGGCGAACGCCCCGATACCGAGCGCGGGCGAGAGCACGGTGCCGTCGGTGAGCGTCATCTTCTGCGTGGCGTTGTGGGTCGAGAAGCACAGCCAGGGACGGCCTCGCCGGCACGCCCGGCACTCGCCGCACACGGCCCGCCAGTTGAGGACGACGAAGTCGCCGGGGGCCACCGAGGTGACGTCGGGGCCGACCGCTTCGACCACGCCCGCCGCCTCGTGGCCGAGCAGGAACGGGAAGTCGTCGTTGATGCCGCCCTCGCGGTAGTGCAGGTCGGTATGGCAGACGCCGCAGGCCTGCACGCCGACGAGCGCCTCCCCGGGCCCGGGATCGGGGACGACGATGGTCTCGACCCTGACCGGCTCGCCCTTGCCGGCCGCGATCACGCCCTGCACCTCATGTGCCATGCTTCCTCGCTCACTCCTGCGCCTCATCGCTCTGCGTCGCCTTCTGGGCTTCGGCGTGGTGAGGCTTGTTCGTTCGCTGATCTTCTGACCGGCGAGCAGGCTACCTACTGTGGCTAACCGAGGAACTCGCCGCCGTTGACATCGAGGGTCTGGCCGGTGATCACGCGCGACCACGGTGACGCGAAGAACACGACCGAGTGCGCGATGTCGTCCTGCGGCGGGATCTGGCGGAGGGGGATCTCCGCCTCGATCTCCGCGCGCACGGCGTCGACGGAGATGCCGCGCGCCTCCGATTGCCACCGGAGGTAGACGTCGACCGAAGGGCCACCGATCCAACCGGGAGCGACGGCGTTCGCCCGCACCTTGCTGGCGCCGAGCTCGATGGCGAGCGTCTGCATCGCAGTGTGCAACGCGCCCTTGGAGGTGGAGTATCCGCCCTCGCCGGTTCGGATCTTGCGCATGCTCATCGAGAGGATGAACACGATCGACGCGTCGCCCCGTTGCGCGGCGGATTCCTTGAGCGCAGGGATGCACGCCTGCGTGAGCGAGAGCGTGCCCCACACGTTGACGTCGTAGACCTTGTGCCACTTCGCGAGGTCGACCGCCTCGAAGGGCTGGTACGGATCCATCCGGAACGCGTTGTTCACCAGGATGTCGATGTGCCCGAGCTCCGAAACCGTCCGCTCGACGAGCGCGTCGACGCGGTCCCGATCGACGAGATTGGTCGGCACTGCCAGCGCCCGGCCCCCCGCGCGCTCGATCTCGGCCTTCACCGAGTCGAGGTACTCGGCCGAACGGGCCGCGAGCACGACCGTCGCGCCCTCGCGGGCCAACGCGTGCGCGTTCGCCTGACCGAGCCCCGGGCCCACTCCCGAAACGATTGCAACCTTGCCTTCGAGCAGCATCGTGTCCTCCTCTTCGCAGCCTACGATGCCGACGATGTCTCGATCCCTTCGACGCGCGGCCGCCCTGATCGGCGCCTGCGGAATCGTGGTCGTCACCGGCGTCGTGGGTGCCGCCCCTGCGCCGGCGGCCTTCGGCCAGGAGGGCATCAACCAGATCACCGTCGATCTCACCGCCCGGCGCGACGGCACCCTCGACGTCGTCGAGAGCATCGAGTACGACTTCGGCGTCGTGCCCCGGCACGGGATCATCCGCGTGATCCCCGATCGCCGGCGATTCGACAATCATCACGACCGCCGTTTCCCGATCGCGGTCACCTCGGTGACGGCGTCGGGCGGCGCTTCCGCGAAGCGGTCGGTCTCGCAGAAGGGGACGAACCTCGAGATCAAGATCGGCGACGCGAAGCGCACGACCACCGGCGTGCACACGTACGTCATCGCGTACTCGGTCCGTGGCGCGTTCGATCGCTTCCCCGATCACGACGAGCTGAACTGGAACGCGGTCGGGACCGAATGGAGCGTGCCGATCGGCCAGGTCACCGTGCGTCTCCACGCGCCCGCCCCGATCACGAAGGTCGCGTGCGAGGAGGGCTACCTCAACTCGCGGTTCCCCTGCACGAGCGCTCTCGTCGTGCCGGGCGCCACGGGGGCGCGGTTCGCGAACGGGCTCCTCCAGGCGAATCAGGGCGTCACGGTGGTGGCCGCGATGCCACGCGACACGTTCGCGACGGTCGGCCCGATCCTGGCGAAGCACTGGACCC
This sequence comes from Actinomycetota bacterium, assembly GCA_036787815.1. Classification (GTDB taxonomy): domain Bacteria; phylum Actinomycetota; class Acidimicrobiia; order IMCC26256; family PALSA-610; genus DATBAK01. The sequence goes on along the minus strand of DAIQOP010000016.1, from coordinate 12,330 downwards.
TCGACCAGGGATTCGCGCTCACCCGCGACACCGTTGGCGGAGCGATCGGCCTCGCCGTGTTGATGATCGGCGGGATCTTCGCCCTGGCGTGGAGCGTCGGGCGCGACCGGCGCTACGTCGGCAGCGCGACCGACGCCGTCTTCGGGAACCCGACCGGAGCCAGCGAACGCGTCGGTGTCTTCGACGACCACACGACCCCGCTCGAGTATTCGCCGCCCGACAAGTTGCGGCCGGGGCAGATCGGCACGCTCGTCGACGAGGTCGCCGGACCCCTCGACGTCAGCGCGACGATCATCGATCTCGCCGTGCGCAAGTACCTGTCGATCGAGGAGGTCCCCAAGGAGCACTGGTTCGGCCATGCCGACTGGCGGCTCACCCGGCTCGAGCTCAACGACCCCCTGCTGCGCTACGAACGCCTGCTCCTCGACGCGCTGTTCGCCGGCACCGACGGCACGGTGCTGCTCTCGAGCCTGAAGACGAAGTTCCACGAGAGCCTCGAATCGGTCGAGCACGCGCTCTACGACGACGCGGTGTCGCGGGGCTGGTTCCTGCGCCGGCCCGACAAGGCGCGCGCGTTCTGGCACGGCATCGCGCTCGCCGCGATCCTCGGCGGCGCCGGGCTCACGATCCTGCTCGCGTGGCGCACGAGCTACGGCCTGCTCGGTCTGCCGTTCGTGCTCGCGGGCATCGTGCTGTCGACGACCTCGCACGCCATGCCCCGTCGGACACCGAAAGGCACCGCCACGACCCGGCGGGTACTCGGCTTCCGCCGCTTCATCTCCGAGTCGGAGCGCGATCGCGCGAAGTTCGCCGAGCAGGCGCACCTCTTCTCCGAGTACCTGCCCTACGCCATCGTGTTCGGGGTGGTCGAACGTTGGGCCAAGACGTTCGAAGGTCTCGATGCCGTGCCCGACACGTCGTGGTACCACTCGACCATGCCGTTCAACGCGATCGCGTTCAGCCATTCGATCAACGGCTTCTCGACCACCAGCGTGGGCACGATGCAGTCGACGCCGGCCGGCACCGGGAGCAGCGGCTTCTCGGGCGGTGTCGGCGGGGGCGGCGGTGGTGGTGGCGGCGGTTCCTGGTAGCCGCCGCTACAGCATGTGCGGGGACGCGAACACCTCGCGGGCCATTGGCTCGAAGTGCTCGAGCGGCAACGTGTCGTAGTCGGGATCGAACGCGACCTGGTCCCATTCGTCGGCGAACCGCTCGGCCAGCGCGAACTCCTCGGCCGTGAGCGTCGCGCGGTGCTTCTCGCGCGCCGCGGGGTCGCCACCGAAGTGGTGGTAATAGTGGCGGCCCTGGAAATCCTGGTGGACGAGGATCATCTTGAAGACCTCGTCACGCACGTAGGGACGCAGGATCTCGGCGGCGATGCGCGGGTGGTTCGGCACGCCGATCGCCTTCCCGACGTCGTGGAAGAGCGAGGCGACCACCACCTCTCGGTCGGCACCGGCCCGCTCGGCGAGGGTCGCGGTCTGCAGGCAGTGCGTGAGCTGGTCGACGGCGAAGCCCATCGACACACCTTCGAGTGAGCGCAGCAGCGCGAGCACGTGCTCGGCGACCTCCGGCTGGCTCGCCATGGTCTCCCGGCCGATGACGCCCCACTGCTCGGCGTTCGACTCGTCCATCCGGGTGAAGGTCTGCGTCGTCTGCGTCATGGGAGAAGTCTCGCGCGGGCCGGTCGCGCCGGTCGCTCAGGCACCCGGCGGGCACGGTCGCCGTTACCCTCAGGGCATGTCGCCCAACCGGTGGATCGAACTGACCGAACGGAACCCGGAACACTCCTCGTGGTACATCGAACGGTTTCGGTCGATGGCTGCCGCCGGTGAGGATCTCGGCGGTGAGGCTCGTCTCGTCGACGCCATGGTGCCCCGTCGGTCCCGTGTGCTCGACGCCGGGTGTGGACCGGGGCGAGTGGGGGGCCACCTCGCACGG
>DAIQOP010000016.1:0-10379 GCA_036787815.1 Actinomycetota bacterium | reverse complement strand
GTGGGCGTCGACATCGACCCGGTTCTGATCGCCGCCGCCGAACATGACTACCCCGGCCCGACCTGGCTCGCTGCCGACCTCGCCACGCTCGACCTCACGGCGATGGGCATCGCGGAGGGGTTCGACGTCGTGGTGTGTGCCGGCAATGTCATGACCTTCCTCGATCCCGACACGCGGCGGCCCGTCCTCGATCGCCTCGGCGCACACCTGCGCGCCGGTGGCCGCATCGTGACCGGGTTCGGATCGGGCCGTGATTACTCGTTCGGCGAGTTCTTCGAGGATGTCGAACAGGTGGGCCTCGTGGCCGAGGTGCTGCTCTCGACGTGGGACCTGCGACCGTTCACCAACAGCTCCGACTTCCTCGTTGCGGTGCTGTCGCGCAGCACACGCACGGCTCAGCCACCCGAGCCTCCCTCGGAGTAGTCGGACGGCAATTGGGGGCGAGCGGCGGCCGGCGAGCTCAGCCGGCGAGGAGGGCGCGGCCTTCCCGGAAGAAGGCGAGGGCGGTCTCGTGGGCACCGGCGGGACCGCGCAGCGCCGAGTACGGGAGGGAGGCGCCGAACGGCTCGTTCCAGTACGGATCGGTCGCGCCGGGGAGGCCGGCAAGGTCCCAGGGCCCGACGTAGAGGTACGGCTCGGGGTGCAGCGCGTCGCCCGGTGACGCGCCGAAGTTGGCCCGGCGACCGGCCGCGGTGTCGCCGAGGTCGCACGCGAGGTCGAAGTGCTCGGGCCACAGCTGCACGAGCGACGGGGGTGGTCCGGGCGACGCGATCGTGTCGGCCCGAAGCTGCGCGAGCACCGCGGCGGCGAGCCCGAACCACCACGCGAAGATCCCGACCGCCGCCGGTTCGAGCTCGAGCGCGCGATCGAGATCGAGCGGCGTGGTCGGTCGGAAGAGGTCGGGCGCGCCGGCCTCGACGCCGACGGCCGCCGCCGCGGCCCGCACCGTCGTCAGCTCCGTGGGCATCGCCTGCGCCGTCGCGCCCGCGGTGTGCACGAGCGCCGAGCCCTCGACGCGCACCTGCTCGTCGGCACCGAAGAACGGTGTGCCGAACCCACCGCGCGTGAAGCGCAGCCCGATCTTGCCGTTCACCCGATGTCGAGCCGGGCACAGCACGTGCTCCGCGACCGAGTGCAACGCGAGCCGCGTCCGTTCGAGCGCGGCCGGGTCGGTGATCGCCGGCGCCGCCGGCCACGCGCCGAGCGCCCGGTCGGCGCACCACAGCGCGAGGTCCGGATCGGCGCTCGCGAGATCGTGCCAGGTGACGTCGCCGGCGACGCCGGTCTCGAACGGCGCGACGACGCCGCGCCCGGCGGGAACCTCGCCACGGGCCATGGGATCGTCGGCAAATGGCTCGTGCAGCACGGCCGGCGGTGCCGGTTCGAGCACACGGACCTCGTACCGGTCGCCGATGCGCTCGCGCGCCTCGGCGATCGGGTTCAGCACCGTGCTCACGACTGCTTCAACGCCGCTTCGATGATCGCCGCGAGCTCGAGGGGACGATCGCCCTGGACGCTGTGGCCCGCGCCCTCCACCGCCACGACGCGCGCGTCGGGCCTCCGCCGCTGCAGCTCCGCGACGTCGTCGTCGGACACGACGGGGGAGAGGCTGCCGCGCACCAGCGTGATCGGGCCTGGGTAGGCGGAGATGTCGTCCCAGAGCGAGCCCCACTCGGGTCGTTCGTTCTCCCCGAAGCGCGGGAGGTCGTAACGCCAGCGCCAACGCCCGTCGGGCTGCTCGACCGCGTTGTGGAGCACACCTCGGCGCAACGACGACTCCGACCGGGTCGGGTTGAACGCGATCGTCCGCTCGAGGATCTCGTCGAGGCTCGCGAAGGTCTCGGGGCCGTTGACGAACTGCACGATCGACGACGCCTTCTCCTGATCGACACCCGGAGTGACGTCGACGAGCACGAGCGCGCGCACGAGGTCAGGGGCCCGTGCCGCGAGCGCGACCGCGGTGAGCCCGCCGAGCGACATGCCCACGACGACGCGCGCGTCGGGCGCGAGCGCGCGGATCGCGATCTCGACCGCCGCGGCGTTCTCGCGCGGCCAGTACGCGTGGTCGTCGCGGTGCGCGGAATGACCGTGGCCGGGCAGGTCGAGGGCGACGAGCGGCCGGGCCAACGCGAGGTTCACGGTGTCCCAGGTGTGCGCGTTCTGCGCACCGCCGTGGAGCAGCACGAGCTCCGGCGCCGCCGCGCGCCAACACAGGGCGCTCACCGTCTTGTCGTCGTCCACGACGACGAAGCGCCGGGTCACCACGGGCGGAGCCTCGTACGGGAGCCCGACCTCGGCCGCGTTCTCGGCGAACAGACCGAACTCGTCGTACTGCTTGGGCATGCGGTCCTCCTCGACGCGCCGGATGGTAGCGAGCCCGGCAGCCGAACCGGCTCGACGCGACCGGCCCGATGGAACGCGCCGCGGAACCGGTCCGTACACTCCGCCCGATGCGGCTGTCCGAGCTCTCGCCGCGCGCGTACCGGCGCCTGACCCTGCTCGCCCTGCTGTTGCTCGGTGCGATCATCGTCACCGGCGCGGCCGTGCGGCTCTCGGGTTCGGGCCTCGGTTGCCGCGACTGGCCCAACTGCGAGCCCGGCGAGCTCATCGGTGTGGGCAACCCGAATCAGCGCATCGAGCAGATCAACCGCCTCTTCACCGGGCTCGTCTCCCTCGGCGTCATCGCCGCGGTGCTCGGCTCACGACGGCGCGTGCCTCGCCGCCACGACCTCACCGCGCTCTCGTGGATGCTCGTCGCGGGCGTGGTGTTCCAGGCCGTCCTCGGCGGGATCGCCGTGAAGGTGAAGCTCGCGCCCGTGAGCGTGATGGGCCACTTCCTCGCGTCGATCGTGCTCGTGGGTGTCGCGCTCGTGCTGCACCACCGCGCCGCCCTGCCCGAGCGACCGGCCCGCATGGTGCCGGCGGTGTCGCGCTCCACGCTCCTGCTCGCGCGCGCGATCTTCGGGCTGACGGTGTGGGCGCTCATCGCGGGCACACTCGTCACCGCGGCCGGACCGCACGGTGGCGACGCATCGGCGAAGCGGCTCTCGTGGCCGATCCCCGACGCGGCCCGCCTCCACGGCGTCTCGGTCGACGTGCTGCTCGTGTGCGTCCTGGTGCTCGGCTGGCGGCTCCAACACGATCGGGCCCCGCGGCGCGCGCTCACCATGGTCAGCCTGTTCCTGTTCGTCGGATGCGCGCAGGCGGCCCTGGGCTACGTCCAGTACCTCAACGCGATCCCCGCGTTGCTCGTCGGCTTCCACGTCGCCGGCGCGGTGCTCGTGTTCAGCGCGGCGATGCAGCTCCAGCTCGAGCTCACGGTGCCCGACGACGCCATCGCCGACGCGCGCGAGGCTGAGCCGCAGTGGCCGCACTCTTTCGCTACGACCGGACCTTCCACTTCGCCGCCTCGCGCGACGCCCTCCGGGACGCGCTGAACGACTCGATCGAGACGCGCGTTACCGGCGACCTCGAGGGACCGGCTCGGCTCGAGGTCGCGGGGGTTGACGGGACCTCGACGGCCCGCCCGGCCTGGGCGGTCGATCTGCGTGTCCCGAACCTGTCAGCGGCGTCGCGCGTGGCGCGGCCCCGGCTGGTCCGGGCTCGCGACCGGGTGGCGTCGAGCGGGGTCGAGCAGCTCCGGCTGCGGGGGCCGACACCGCCATCAGATCGCGATTGATCCTGACGGAGAGCAGCCCGATGACCGCCGAGGTCACCGCGAGGACGGCGAGGCGCAGCGCCGGGTTGTGGCGGTCGGTTCCGGCGGTGAGCAGGTGGACCGTCGTCACGAGGTAGAGGGGGAAGCTGAGGTAGTGGACGCGCCGCCACAGGGAGTTCGGAATCTGCTTCCGGGCGAGCGAGGTGAACTCGGCGGCCGCGAGGAGGTAGAGACCGACGATGCCGTAGGCGACCGCGACCGGGTGCCACTTCGCGGCCAGCGGCACCAGCACCTCGGCGATGCCGAAGTGCACGTACGTGTCGCCCATGATCGCGACCACGTGCACGACGGTGAAGATCAGCGCCAGACCCCCGAGGAAGCGGTGGAGGTCGAGGAGCCACGGCCGGCGCACCACGCGCTTGAAGGTCTTCGTGGTCATCGCCAGGCCCCACAGCACCGATCCGGCGAGGAGGGCCCAGGCGACGATTCCGGACGCTCGGGCCACGTACCAGGGCAGTTGCACGCTCATGGAGCCCAGTATGGCGACGGGCGCTTGGAAGTCGCGCAGACCAACCTGTGAGGTTGCTGCGAGTCGCCGGCCACCGCCGCCCATCGCCGACCCCTCCCAGCCGGTTCTCAGGCAACTCACGGTTTCAGGTGCGATATTGCGGGTGTGCCCGGTGAACGACTCCTCCTCGTAGACGACGAAGACAACCTGCGCTCGATGCTCGAGGCGGCCCTGCGCCACCTCGGCTTCGAGGTGTTCCCGGTGGCCAACGGGCGCGACGCGCTCGCGGCCGTCGCGACGGTGCAGCCCGACCTGATCGTGCTCGACGTGATGATGCCCGACCTCGACGGGTTCGAGGTCTGCCGGCGACTGCGGACCGAAGGCAAGCGCGTGCCGGTGCTCTTCCTCACCGCCCGCGACGCGACCGACGACAAGGTCCGTGGCCTCACCCTCGGCGCCGACGACTACCTCGTCAAGCCCTTCAGCCTCGAAGAGCTCGTCGCGCGCGTGAATGCGGTCCTGCGCCGAGCCGGGCTCGCGCAACCCGGCAGCGTGCTGCGGTGCCTCGACCTCGAGATGGACGACGAAGCCCACCGCGTCGTGCGCGGCGGTCGTGAGATCGCGTTGTCGCCAACCGAGTACAACCTCCTCCATTACCTGCTCGTGAACCAGGGCAAGGTCGTGTCGAAGGCGCAGATCCTCGACCACGTGTGGCAGTACGACTTCGGCGGCGACGGCGGTGTGGTCGAGACCTACATCGGCTACCTGCGCCGCAAGATGGACAACGAGGAGCCGCACCTGATCCACACGATCAGGGGAGTCGGCTACACGTTGCGCGAAGAGCGGTAGCGCGCGATGTCGGTCAGGAGCCGGCTGCTCGCGAGCATGGCCGTCGTCGCGATCGTGCTGATCGGCGCGGCGGTCCTCGTCACGAGCACCACGCGCTCGGCGCTCCTCGACCGCGCCGACGCGCAGCTCACGTCGGCCGGCGTGCCGCTCGGCGATCGCCCGTTCGACAGCGACAGCGGTGCCGGGCCCCCACACTTCTCGAACCTCTACGTCGCGACCGTCTCGACGACGGGCGTCGTCACGACGTACTTCACGCCTGATTTCGCCGACAAGGGGCGACCCCTCCCGAAGATCTCACGCACGGTCGCGCTCGCCGCGGTCACCTCCACGCACCCGCAACCCTTCACGGTCGGCAGCGTCAGCGGGTCTGGGAAGTGGCGCATGGTCGCGGTCGACGGGCAGGTCCGCCGCTACCTCATCGGGCTCTCGCTCCACGACGTGTCGGTCGCGCTCGGTCGCGTCGAGCGGGTCGAGCTCGTCGTCACCGGGTCGATCCTCACGATCCTCGCCATCGTGACCTTCTTCGTGCTCCAGCTCGGGCTGCGCCCGATCAAGCGGATGACCGCGACCGCCACCGCGATCGCCGGCGGCGACCTGTCGCACCGCGTGCCCGACGGCGCTCCCGGAACCGAGGCGGGGGAGCTGGGTGCGGCGCTCAACACGATGATGAGCAGGATCGAGGACGCGTTCGAGCAACGCACGGCATCCGAAGCGCGCCTGCGACAGTTCATCGCCGACGCCTCCCACGAGCTGCGCACGCCGGTCACGACCATTCGCGGCTACGCCGAGCTCTACCGCAGCGGCGGCCTCGACGATCCCGACGAGCTCGCGCAGGCGATGCGGCGAACCGAGCAGGAGTCGGTCCGCATGGGCTCGCTGGTCGAGGATCTCCTGCTCCTCGCCCGACTCGACCAGAAGCCCGCGCTCGCGGCCGACGCCGTCGATCTCGGTGTGCTCGCCGTCGACGCGGTGAGCGACGCCCGGGCCGTGGATCCCGATCGGCCGGTGACCGCGTCCGTGGCCGAAGGCGTCGTGGTCGCCGGCGACGACGGCCGGTTGCGTCAGGTGATCACGAACCTGGTCGGCAACGCCCTCGTGCACACCCCGCCGGGCACCCCTGTGCAGGTCCGGGTCGATCGCAACGGCTCCGAGGCCGTGCTCGCGGTCCACGACGAGGGCCCGGGGATGCCCGCACCCGTCGCGGCGCGGGCCTTCGAGCGCTTCTACCGGGCCGATCCCGCCCGATCCCGGCACGCCGGCGGCTCGGGCCTGGGTCTGTCGATCGTCAAGGCGATCGTCGCGGTCCACGGCGGCACGGTCGAGATCGACAGCGGCGACGGCCGCGGCACCACCGTTTCGGTGACCCTGCCGATCCTCGAATCTTCGGGAGGTTCGGGGTCCGATCACAGGATGCGTTCAGGTTCGTGAGCTGGAATGGTCGAAGGCCCTCATAGGCTCGGGCACCCGAGAGGAGCACCAGATGGAGCGTCGGAAGATCATCGGAGCCGCGGTCTTCTCCGCGGCGATCGCCGGTGGCGGCGTGGCGGGGGTCGTGCTCGGCACCCCGGCCGCATCGTCGGCCGCGACCTCCTCGGGCGGCGCCACGACCACCACGCCGGGCCGCCCGCTGTGGGGCATGGGCCGCAAGGGTTTCGACGGGCACGGCTTCGACGGGCACGCGATGGGCATGCGCCACGGCGCCGGCCTCGACGCCGCGGCCAAGGCGATCGGCGTGAGCACCGACACCCTCCTCACCGATCTCCGCGGTGGCAAGACGATCGCGCAGGTCGCGACCTCGAAGGGCGTCGCGGTGAAGACGGTCGTCGACGCGATGGTCGCCGCCGCGAAGACGCACGTCGACTCCGAGGTGAAGGAAGGCCATCTCACCGCCGACCAGGCGAAGCAGATCGAGGCCAACCTCACGCAGATGATCACCGATCGCGTGAACGGCACGTTCACGCGACCCGACGCGCCGGGTGGCCCGGACGGACTGCATCGGGGATTCGGCTTCCGCGGCGGGTTCGGCCTCGACGCCGCGGCGAAGGCGATCGGCGTGAGCACCGACACGCTCCTCACCGGCCTCAAGAGCGGCAAGACGATCGCGCAGGTCGCGACCTCGAAGGGCGTCGCGGTGAAGACGGTCGTCGACGCGATGGTCGCCGCCGCGAAGACCGAGTTCGACTCGCAGGTGAAGGCCGGTCGTCTCACCGCCGATCAGGCCAAGCGGATCGAAGCGAACCTCACGCAGATGATCACCGATCAGGTCAACGGCACGTTCCGGCGGCCCGGCGGCGTGGGTGGTCCCGTGGGTGGTTCGATGGGCGGTGGGTTCCGGGGCGGCCCGATGGGTCCCGGCTTCGGCCCGACGGGTGGCGGGTCCACCCCCACGGCGAGCGGGGCATCGACCGTCTGACCGCGGCCCGTCCGAGCGGGTGACCGCGCGTCTCTGCCAGGCTGCGGGCGCCATGGACGTCCACCTCATCGACGGCACCTACGAGCTCTTCCGCTCGTTCTACGCGAAGCTGCCCGGCCACCTCGACCCCGGTGGTGTCGAGGTCGGAGCGGTGCGTGGCGTCGTGACGTCGATGGTCGCGATGCTGGAGGACGGTTCGACCCACATCGGCGTCGCGACCGACCACGTCATCGAGTCGTTCCGCAACGACCTCTGGGACGGCTACAAGACGGGTGAGGGGATCGACCCGCTGCTCCGGGGTCAGTTCCCGCTGCTCGAGGACGCGCTGGGGGCCTACGGCATCACGGTGTGGCCGATGGTCGAGCAGGAGGCCGACGACGCTCTCGCCGCGGCCGCGCACCTCGCGGCCGCCGATCCCCGAGTTGACCAGGTCGTGATCTGCACGCCCGACAAGGATCTCGGCCAGTGCGTCGGCGGCAAGGTGGTGCAGCTCGACCGCCGCAATCGCCAGCTCCTCGATTCGGCCGCCGTGCGGCAGAAGTTCGGCGTCGACCCGGAGTCGATCCCCGACTACCTCGCGCTCGTCGGCGACAGTGCCGACGGGTTTCCCGGCCTTCCCGGCTGGGGTGCCAAGTCGGCGGCCGCGGTGCTCGGCCACTATCGCCACATCGAGGACATCCCCGACGACCACCGGCGCTGGGCAATCGACGTGCGCGGCGCTGCGACGCTCGCGGAGACGCTCCGCCGGCTGCGAGAGCTCGCGCTCCAGTTCCGGGTGCTCGCCACGCTGCGCGTCGACGCTGCCGTGGGCTCGGTCGACGACTGGCGCTGGACGGGTACCGGGCCCGGCTTCGGGGAATGGAGCGCGCGGCTCGGCTCCGACGGTCTCACCCGGCGCGTCACCGCGCTCGCGACCGCGCGGGCGGCGACGCACGAGGAGGAATCGCATTGATCTCGGGCGGACGGACCTCGGGCGGACGGACCTCGGGCGGACGGACCCTCGACGGGCGCGTCGCCCTCGTGACCGGTGGCGGCCGCGGCATCGGGCGCGCCATCTCGCTCGGGCTCGCGGCCGACGGCGCCGCGGTCGCCGTGAACTTCCGGCGCGACGCCGATTCGGCCGGGGCGACGGTCGACGAGATCCGGGCCGCGGGCGGGCGGGCGCACGCGTTCGCGGCCTCGGTGGATCGCTACGAGGACGACGAGCAGCTGATCGCCGCGATACGCGACGAGCTCGGGCCCGTCGACCTCCTCGTGAACAACGCCGGTGTCGCGAGCCGAGGGCTGACCGTTGCCGACACCGATCCTTCGGAACCCGACCGTTTGTGGCGCACGCACGTGTTCGGCGCGTGGGCGCTGTCGAAGCTCGTGCTCCCCGGCATGCGCGAGGCGCCGCGCGGAGACATCGTCATGATCTCGAGCGCGGCCGTGCTCTACATGGCCCCGTTCTCCGCTCCCTACAACATGGCGAAGGCGGGCCTCGAAGCCCTGGCCGTCACGCTCGCCAAGGAAGAACGCGGCCACGGCGTGCACGTCAACATCGTCGCCCCCGGCCTCGTCGACACCGACATGGGGCGCCGGCTGGTGAAGGGCGCGCAGGGCGTCGACGACATCCACACGCTCGACGGTCGCAGTGCGTTCGGGCACGTGTGCTCGCCCGACGAGGTCGCGCGGGTGGTGCGCTTCGTCGTCTCCGATTCGGCTTCGTACGTCACGGGCCAGCGCATCGGCGTCGACGGCGGCGCCTGGTAGCGCGGCACGCGAGCCCGGCACCCCGCCGATCGTCTCGGTCGCGGCGGGAGGTGGGTCGGAGCACGGTTAGCGTGGTGCCGTGCTGGTGATCCTCGCGTTGTTCATCGTCGTGCCGATGGTCGAGATCTACACGATCATCCAGGTCGGCCACGCGATCGGCGCGTTCGACACGATCGCGCTCCTCGTGCTCGTGTCGATCGTCGGAGCGTGGCTGACGAAGCACGAAGGCTTCGTGGTGTTGCAGCGGTTGCGCGCGCAGCTCGAAGCCGGCCGCACTCCCACGGCCGAGCTGATCGACGGTGTGCTCGTGCTCTGCGCGGGCGTGCTGATGATGACGCCGGGCTTCGTGACCGACGCGGTCGGGCTGCTGGTGCTCTTCCCGCCGACCCGCGCGGTGTTCCGCGCCTACCTGCGGCGGCGGTTCGAGCTGCGCGTGTTCGGCGACCACGGCGGTCGCGACGACGGCATCATCGACGTCTGAGCGTCTACTTCTGCAGTCTCCGCGCCGTCTGAGTCTCCGCGAAGTCAGAGCGGTCGGAGGAGCTCCGGCGCCACCGGTGCGTCGGGGTGCGCGTCGGCCCCCGCGCTGGGGACGAGCCCTCGAGGGCCGGCCACGCGGTCGAACTGCTCGAGCGAGATCGACTCGATCCCGATGCTCTCGTCGACGTCGAGCGGCGGCGTGAGCACCCCCGACTCCGCCGCTTCGAACAACCGGCGCGGCAACACGCGTCCGACCCCGCCGATCAACCAGGTACCGGCTTCGGGCCGCGCGGTGGCGATCGCGTCACGCGTGCCCTCGGGAACCAGCGCGCGCCCCGCGCCGATGGCCGACGCACCGACGAGCAGGTGCGAGACGGCGAGCTCCGGGAGGATCCACGCATCGACGAGCCGCACCGACTGCGCGGCCGATCGGTACCGGAGCGCGGCGGTGAGATCACCGTGCTCGGTGCGCACGGCGACCGCGGCGAGGTCGCCCCGCTCGGCCAGCGCGCGGTCGACGGCTCGGGGCCAGCCGAGGACGGCGACGATCTCGTCGTCGCTCGACTGGAGCGGCAGGCTCGCGGCGAGGCGGTCGGCGGTGCGATCCGCGTCGAGGCGCGCGATCGCCTCGCGGCACGCCTCGGCCGGGTCGGGCGCGCCGAGCACGCGTGAGCAGAGCCACCACATGACCGCGATTCTCAGCCCCCTCGCCCTGCTGG
>DAIQOP010000186.1:0-7772 GCA_036787815.1 Actinomycetota bacterium | reverse complement strand
GCCGGCATGAGCCCATCCGAGATCGGCCAGAAGAGCAGGAAGCGGTACCAGCGCCCGTAGAACGGGAGGTGGCGCAACGCCCACCGCACCCCGTCGCCCACCTTCTCGTGGTAGTTGGGGTTCGGGAACATCCACTGCGCGGTGCGCTGGAACACTGTGAGCTGCGCGACGTCGGGGGCGATCGTCGGCGCGATCTGGAACCCGCTCGCACCCGCGCCGACGACCGCGACCCGCTTGCCGCGGTAGTCGACGCTGTGGTCCCAGCGAGACGAGTGGAACGAGGGCCCCGCGAACTCGTCGATCCCGTCGATGTCGGGCAGCTGCGGGCGGTTGAGCTGACCGACGGCCGAAATGACCGCGCGGGCCGTCAGCGTCTCCGGCACTTCGCCGTCGCGGCGCACCGTGACCGCCCAGGTCGCGGCCTCGTCGTTCCACTCCGCCGACACGACCTCGGTACCCCATCGCACGTGCGGCTCGATCTCGTGCCGCGTCATCACGGATTCGAAGTACGCCTGGAGCTCGGGCTGGCGCGCGAAGAACTCGCTCCAGTGATCGCTGGGTTCGAACGAGTAGCAGTAGAAGTGGTTGCCCACATCGACGCGGCATCCGGGATACGAGTTCTCCCACCATGTGCCGCCGACGCCGGTGTTCTTCTCGATGATCGTGAACGGGATCCCGGCTTCGTGCAGGCGGATGCCGGCCAGCAATCCCGACTGGCCGCAGCCGATCACGACGACGGGGAAGGCGTCGAGCGCGGCCGGGTCGGCGTCGAGCATCACCTTGCGGACGTCGACGCCGTCGAGCTCCATCTCCTCGAGCATCATCGGCACGTACTCCGCCGGCACGTCCTCGCAGACGAGCCAACTCATCATCTCGCGGATGAGCTCGGGAGCGGGCGGCGCCGGCAGCGTGCATCCCGAGTCTCGGTACGCGCCGATGACTTCGAGCGCGATCCGGCGGGCTTCCGCCTTGTCCTCCTCCGACATGTAGCCCTGCACCTCGTTGAGGAACAGTCCCTGTGGTCGCAGCGCACCGCGGATGAACGACGGATCGCCGGTCATGTGCACGAGCGACAGGAGCAACGTCGGGATGCTCACGTCTTCGAGCGCTGCGGCGATCGCCTCGTCGGTGTCGGTGATCGGCAGCCCGGCGTGCCGGTTGGATCCAGTCATGAGTCGGGGTGGCGGGATTCGAACCCGCGACCTCGCGCTCCCAAAGCGCGTGCGCTACCGAACTGCGCTACACCCCGTATCGGGCCCCGATTCTATCGGTGGGCCCCCGAGCGACCCCGCTCCGACTCTTGCGTACGATACGGCCCGATCGCGCAAAGTCTTCGAGGGGATCGGTGATGGTGGACGACGAGCTCAGGGCCAACCGCCGGTACACGATCATCTCGGTCGACGGGCACGCGGGCGCCAGCATGCAGGGCTACAAGCCCTACCTCGCCTCCCGCTGGCACGACGAGTTCGACGCGTGGGCGGCCGCGTACGTGAACCCGTTCGCCGATCTGCTCGCGCCGACCGCGTACCGCAACTGGGACAGCGAACGCCGGCTCGCGGAGACGGAATCGAACGGCGTGGTCGCCGAGGTGCTCTTCCCGAACACCGTGCCGCCGTTCTTCGCGCAGGGCAACCTCACCGCGCTCGAGCCCACCGTCGTCGACTACGAACGCCGCTTCGCGGGCGTGCAGGCGCACAACCGTTGGCTCGCCGACTTCTGCGCCGCGGCGCCGGGCCGCCGCGCGGGTGTCGCGCAGGTGTTCCTCAACGATCTGGACGACACGCTCGCGGAGATCCGCTGGGCCCACGAGCACATCGACGTGTTCGGCGGCATCATGCTCCCGAGCGTCGCGCCGAACTTCGCGATCCCGCCGCTGTGGGATCCCGTCTACGAGCCGCTCTGGGATCTCTGCGAAGAGCTCGATGTGGTGCTCAACGTGCATGCCGGGAGCGGGCTCCCCGACTTCGGAGATCACGAAGCAGCGCGCGCGATCATGCTCATCGAGATCGCGTGGTTCGCACACCGCGCCGTCTGGCACCTGATCTTCGGAGGCGTGCTCGATCGCCACCCGAGGTTGCGTATTGCGCTGACGGAGCAGGGCACCGGTTGGATCCCGCGCGGGGTCGAGACCCTCGATTGGTTCCATCGGCGCATGGTGCACGGTGGCGCGGCCGAGGCCGTGTTCTTCGGCGCGGTCGCGAAGGGCATGTCGTTGACGCCGAGCGAGTACTTCAGCCGCAACTTCTGGGTCGGTGCGAGCTTCCTCCGCTCGTCGGAGAGCTCGCTGCGCTACGAGGTGGGCGTCGATCGCATCATGTGGGGCGCCGACTACCCGCACTCGGAGGGCAGCTACCCGTACACCACCGAGGCGCTGCGCGTCGCGTTCGCGGCCTGCCCGCCGGAAGAGACACGGATGATGGTCGAAGCCACGCCGGCCGAGGTGTACGGCTTCGACCTCGCGAAGCTCCGCGCGATCGGCAACCGCGTCGGCCCGACGGTCGCCGCGGTGCGGGTACCCCTCGACCCCGCCGACTTCCCGGCCGACTCCACGTGCAACGCGTTCGACCGCGACCAGGTGGTCAAGTCCTGGTGAAGTGCCCGAGCCGAGCGCTCACCCGCTCCACTTGACCCCGTACTCGTCCTTCCACCATTCGGCGCGCCGGAGCTCGTCGTCGGTGGTGACGCGGGTGACGTCTTGGCCGAGGTCGGCGGGCGTCGGGCCGATGCGCGTCCCGATCGGGCGGAGGGCGTCGAGGTCGAAGCCGTAGCAGCGCGCCGCGGTCTCGCCGAGCATCTTGCGCGCATCGCCGACCGGCACGTCGCCGAAGTCGCTACGCAGGCGCGCGATCGTGTTCGGCCACGTGCCTTCCGGGTGCGGGTAATCGGTGCCCCACATGGCGACGTCGCAACCGATCGAGTGCCGCCGGCGGATCTCTTCCTTCGACATCGTCGACGCGCCCACGAAGATGTTCTCCCCGAAGTACTCCGACGGCAGCTTCGAGATGATGCCCTTCATCAGCGCGGCCATCTTCTTCGTGGTGTGGCCGCCGCCGAAGTACTGGTCCCACTTCCACTTCATGTCGGGTACCCAGTAGGCCGCGCCCTCGGTGACCACGAACTTGAGCCCGGGGAACCGTTCGAACACGCCGCCGAAGAGCAGGTGCGCGATCGGCCGGTGGGTCCAGAACACGACTTCGGCGAGGTAGATGCCGATGAAGTCGTTCATCTCTTCGCGGGGCGCCTCGCCGGAGTGCACGTGCACCGGGAACCCCGCCGCCTGGCACGCGGCCCACACCGGGTCGTAGTCGGGGTGGTTGTACGGCAGGCGGTCGCGCCACATCGTCGGCACCATGATCCCGCGCACACCCGGCTTGTCGGCGAGCCACTCGATCTCGGCGACGGCGCGCGTGATGTCGTGGCAGATCGGCACGAGGCCGATGCCGGCACGGCGGTCGGGGCTCGTGGCGCAGAGGTCGACGAGGAAGCGGTTGTGCGCGCGTGCACCCGCGAACGCGAGCTCGGGATCCTCGATCGTGCCGGCCGAGAGCCCGGCTCCGAACGGCGGCGACTCCATGCCGGTGATCGCGTCGGCATCGGCGAAGATCACCTCGGCCGCTACACCGTCGGCGTCGAGCTCCTTGTCGCGCTGCTCCGCGTCGTAGGCACCGCGCAGGCCCTCTTCGTGGGTCGTCTCCCAGTCGGTGATGTAGTCGTAGTTCAACTTCATCTGCTGGTCGCGTTGCGCGTGCCGTTCGGCGAGGTACGCGTCGAACGCCTCGGTGTAGCGCGGGTCGAGGTACGGCCGGTACTCCTCGCACGGAAGGCCCGCGTGCGCGTCGGCCGAGATGATCGTGTAGCGATCGGTCTCTGCGCCTGCTCCGGTGCTCATTTGCCCAGCACCGAGAGGTCGTCGTAGCGCTGGTGCACGAACGGCAGCAGCCAGTCGGCGGGAACGCGCTCCACCACCTCGCCGTGCTGGGTCGTCGTCACCCGGGCGAACTCCATCGAGACGATGCGCCCGACGGGGATGTCGGCGATCGGGTCGAGCGGGGAGTCGTGCAGGGAGAGCGTGCCGTCGACGGCGCGCGCGTCGCGTGCTTCCTCGTGCCGGGCGACGTGCACGAGCGCGGGCTCGGTGTCGAACCCCTTGCCGTCGGGGGAGGGGCTGCACTTGAAGTAGAAGTCGATCTTGTCCTTCGGCGCGACGTCGATCTCCGCGCCGAGGGTGCCGTGCACCTCCGCGAGGGGGAAACCCATGCGCTCGAACGACGCGTGCACGGTGTCGCCCGCGGGGGAGCGCTCGACGTCGATCGCGACGCGACCGATCTTCTTCGGCTCCCCGAAGGTCTCACGCCCGCCGACCGTCGCCTGCTCGGTCGTCATCGGCATGAACAGCGCGTACTCACCTTCCTTCGTGCCGTGGCGGGCGCGCACGCCGAACCAGCCGGCGCCGAACACCGGGATCCCGGTACCCATGTCGACGGTCGCGAAGCGGATCCGCGCGAGCGGTTCGGAGACCTCGAGGGGCGGCGGCAGTACCGCGCGGATCACGTCGGGATCGGTCTCCCACACGACCGTCACCGCGGTCGACCAGATGGGCGCGCTCACCGCCTCGACCTCGCGGTTGCGCCGCGCTTCGGGAGGCCGCGCTCCGTAACGAATCGTCGACATCAGACTCCCTCTCGGCAGTGTTGCAACCGGCGATCGTCGGTAGTCTTCCACGCCCACGCGGCTCAGGGGCAGGGACGGACGTATGCGCGACATCGAGGGCAAGACCGCAGTCGTGACCGGCGGCGCCAACGGCATCGGGCTCGCGATGGGCCGCCACTTCGCGCAGGCCGGTATGAAGGTGATGCTCGCCGACATCCAACCGGCCGCCCTCGACGACGCCGTCGGCGCGCTGCAGGCGGAGGGGCTCGACGTTTCCGGCTGCCCCACCGACGTCACGAAGCTCGAGTCGGTCGAGCACCTCGCGAGCGAGACCGTGCGCACCTACGGCGCCGTGCACCTCGTGTGCAACAACGCCGGGATCGGCCCGGGCGGCCAGACCCTCCTGTGGGAGTACGAACCGGCCGACTGGCGGTGGTGTGTCGACGTCAACGTGTTCGGTATCGCGTGGGGCATCAAGGCCTTCGTGCCGATCATGCTGGCCCAGGGCACCGAAGGCCACATCGTCAACACGTCGTCGGGCAACGGCGGGATCGCACCGATGGGCGACGCGCCCGTCTACGCGATGACCAAGAGCGCGGTGACCACGCTCACCGAGCTCCTCTACTACCAGCTCAAGACGCAGGGGACGCGACTCTCGTGCTCGGTGCTCTATCCGGGGCCCAACTGGCTGCGCACCAAGCTCTGGGAAGCATGGCGGACGCGTCCCGAGGAGTACGCGAGGACGGTCGAGCGCACCACGCCGTACCCGACGCTCGAGGAGTTCGAGG
Source organism: Actinomycetota bacterium (assembly GCA_036787815.1). Classification (GTDB taxonomy): domain Bacteria; phylum Actinomycetota; class Acidimicrobiia; order IMCC26256; family PALSA-610; genus DATBAK01. Next base: position 2,334 of record DAIQOP010000186.1, on the reverse strand, counting down.
CGCAGATGGAGGCCGCGGGAACACCGTTGCCGATCACCCCCCTCGAAGAGGTCGCCGGCCGCGTGCTCGATGCGGTGCGCGCCGATCAGTTCTGGATCAACCCGGGCAGCGACGACCCGCTCGACGCGCGATACGCATCGATGAAGGCTCGGCGCAATCCCGACTACTTCCGCAACTGGAACCCCACCACCGGCGAGTAGACCCATTCCGAGCCGAGCCCTCAGGAGCGCGCGTGACCATCGAGTTCGTACGAGCGGACGACATTCCCGGTGACGTCGACGCGGTCGCGGCGTTCGCGGTGGTCGGCGATCTCGACGCGCTGCCCGCGCCGCTGACGGCCCGGTTCGCGGAGCTGGCGGGCTTCTCCGGCAAGCCGGGCGAGCTCCTATCGGGCAGCGACGACGCCGGACGCCCGCTCGTGGTCGCGGGCCTCGGGGCCCGTCATGCGCTCGATGCGCGCGCGGTCCGGCGCGCGGCCGCCGCGCTCGGCCGCGCGCTCCAGCACGCCGCGTCGCTCGCGATCGTGCCCGGAGAGGTTGTCGTCGAGTCGATCGGCGCGGAGGCCGCGGCACGGGCGGTCGCCGAAGGTGTCGCCCTGGGCGTGCACCGCTTCGCGGGCCACAAGTCGGAACCCGAGCCGGTCGCGCTCGTGCGCGCCGCCGTGGTCGTCGCCGACGCGGTCGCCGAACGTGGCCTCGCCTTGGGGAGCATCATCGCGGGCGCCGTCGCCCTCACGCGCGATCTTGCCGAAGAGACGCCGGCGCGGCTCGGAGCGACGCGACTCGGCGAGGTGGCCGTCGACATCGCGAACGCGCGCGGCCTCGCGATCACCGTTTGGGACGAGCACGACATCGCGCGCGAGCGGCTCGGTTGCATCCTTGCCGTGAACGCGGGTTCGACGGAGCCGGCGCGGCTGATCCAGCTCACCTACGAACCGCCCGGTGTCGACGATCCCGAGACGATCGTGCTCGTCGGCAAGGGGATCACGTTCGATTCCGGAGGTCTCTCGCTCAAGCGTCCCGAGCACATGTACGAGATGAAGGGCGACATGGCCGGCGGTGCCGCGGTGCTCGCGGTGTTGGGCGCGCTCGGCGCGGTGGCACCGCGGGTGCGGGTGGTCGGGCTCGTGGCCGCGACCGACAACGTTCCGGGACCCGACGCGACGCGCCCGGGCGAGGTGGTGGTCGCCCGCAACGGGAAGACGGTCGAGATCCTCGACACCGACGCGGAAGGCCGCCTCGTGCTCGCCGACGCGCTGTCGCTCGGCGCGGAGCACGCGCCGGTCGCGATGTTCGACATCGCGACCCTCACCGGTTACGTGCGCACGCTCGGCACCATCTACACGGCCGTGATGGGCAACGACGATGCGTTGGTCGCGCGGGTGCTGGATGCCGCGCGCCGCGCGGGAGAGCTCGCGTGGCCGCTCCCGCTGCCCGAGCAGTATCGCGAGTACATCGATTCGACGGTCGCCGACCTGCGCAACATCGGCGACCCCGACCAGGCCGACTCACTCCTTGCCGGGCTCTTCCTGCGCGAGTTCGTCGCCGACGTGCCGTGGGTGCACATCGACATCGGTGAGTCGGGCTGGTCGAGCAAGGACGACGGCGAGCACGTGAAGGGCGCCACCGGTGCCGGTGTGCGCACGCTGATCGAGCTCCTCGCCTCTTGGTGAGGCCGTTCACTACTCGTTCGACTGCCGGCGCTGCGCGCACTGCTCGCGCCACTCCGCCGGTGGAGGGTCGGAGCGCTTCCGCGACGTGATCGCGCTCCCGTGGATAACCCGCCCGGCGACCGAGGCGTCAGGAGCGGCGAGCGGATGCTCGAAACACGGGTGAAGCCCCGTGCCGAGGCGCAGCGAGCGCGACAGGAGAAACCGAGTGCGACCGGTAGGAGGAGGGCCCGGTTACACTCCGGGGCCTCATATGCAGACCACGGTCGAACCGCTCGAAGAAAACAAGGTCAAGCTGCACGTCGCGGTGCCGGCCGACGAGTTCGAGCGTGCGCTCGACGCGGCCTTCCGCAAGCTGGCACGCGAGGTCCGCATTCCGGGCTTCCGGCCGGGGAAGGCACCCCGCCGCCTGCTCGAGGCACGGCTCGGCACCGAGGCCGCGCGCCGCCAGGCGCTCCAGGACTCATTGCCCGACTACTACGCCGACGCGGTCGAGACCGAGCACGTCGACCCGATCGCCGCGCCGTCGATCGAGATCACCGCGGGCCAGGACGACGGCGACGTCGAGTTCGACGCGGTCGTCGAGGTTCGCCCGGTCGTGCGCCTCGTGGGTTACGACGAGCTCACCATCACGATCCCGTGGGAAGACGTCAGCGACGACGACG
>DAIQOP010000185.1:0-7808 GCA_036787815.1 Actinomycetota bacterium | reverse complement strand
GCTCGCCGAGCTGGCGCTGCGGAGACAGACCGATCGCCTGTCCCAGATCGTCGATATCCAGCGTGACGTCGCAGCCGCCGACCTCGACCTCGTGGCCGTGATGACCCTGATCTGCCAGCGCACCGAAACACTGGTCGGGAGCAACGGAGCCGCGGTCATGCTCCTGGAGGGCGACCGGCTCGTCTTCGGCGCGGACTCCGGCATCTTCAGCGAGTCGTTGGCGGGCCACGAGGAGCTCAAACGCACCGGCCTCGCGGTCGCCGGCAGCATCACCGGTTGGGCGCTCGCCCACAACGAGTCCGTCCTGTGCAATGACATGCAGGGCGACGTCCGCGCCAACCGCGAAATCTGCGCCCGGGACGGCATCTGCGCGATGATCATCGTGCCGCTCCGTCACGGCGAGACGCCCATCGGCGTGCTGCAGATCGTCGGTACCCGGCCGAACATGTTCGAGGACGAGGACCTGCGCACGGTCGAGCTGCTCTCGGTCGTGCTCTCGGCCGCGATGAGCCACGCCAACGAGTTCGAGGCGAAGCGGTTGCAGGTCGAGGCGCTCGCCCGCCTTCGTACGATCATCGAGGGCGCCTCGATCGGCATCACGCGCGTCGACACGGAAGCGCGCGTGCTCGAGGCGAATCCCGCATTCGAGAGGCTGATCGGCTACACGACGGCGGAGCTCCAGGAGCTCCCGCCCGGCAAGATCACGCACCCCGACGACTGGGGCATCCACATCGACCTCCACGAGGACCTGATGAGCGGGAAGACGAACTCCTACCGATACGAGAAGCGCTACGTGCGCAAGGACGGAGAGTTCGTCTGGTGCCAGCTCACCGCCGTGCTCGAGCGCGACCCCAACGGCCGGCCGACCGCGGTGACGACGATGATCGAGGACATCTCGGATCGGAAGGAGACCGAGAGCCAGCTGCGGCAGGCGCAGAAGATGGATGCCGTAGGCCAGCTCTCAGCCGGCATCGCACACGACTTCAACAACCTGCTGATGGGCGTCCTAGGCTACGCCGGTATCGCGCGCGGCGAGGTCGAAGCGGATAGCCGCGCCGCGGAATGTCTCGGCAAGATCGAGGAGTCTGCGCAGGTGGCGGCGGCGCTGACGCGACAGCTGCTCGCCTTCGGACGCCGCCAGACCCTCCAGATGCGCGCGATCGACCTCAACGCGCTCGTCGCGGAGACGGTCTCGCTCCTCAGCCGTGTGGTCGGCGAACAGGTCGAGCTCGTCCCCGTGCTCGCTTCGTCGCTCATGCGCGTCCAGTCCGACGCGTCCCAGATCGAGCAGGTGCTCTTCAACCTCGTGCTGAACGCGCGAGACGCGATGCCCGACGGCGGCACCGTGACCGTTGAGACGCGCAACGTCGAACTCACCGGAGACGATCTCATGCAGCACCTCGAGTTGCCCCCAGGGCAGTACGTGATGCTCGCGGTCACCGACACTGGCACCGGTATGAGCAGCGACGTCAAGGAGCGGCTGTTCGAGCCGTTCTTCACGACGAAGGAAATCGGCGACGGCACCGGCCTCGGCCTCCCGAGCGTCTACGGCATCGTCAAGCAGAGCCTCGGCGACATCGAAGTGATCAGCGAGCCCGGCGAGGGGGCAACGTTCCGCATCTACTTGCCGGCGAGCGACATGTCGGCGGAAATCGAAGACGAAACGCCCTCGGCCGCGCCTCGGCCGAATGCTCCGACGTCGTCCGGCAGGTGGTCGACGGGCTCCGCGGCGACACCGGCTCGCCGCAACTAGCGCTCGGCTACCGTGGTCGACGCAGGCAGCGACGCCTCGCCGGCCCGGGTCGCGCGGGGCGTTTCTCGTTCTCGGCCGCATGACCACGACACACGCCCACTTTCGACTCCTGGCACGCGCCGACCAGCAGGCATTCCTCGATCTGCCGTGGGGCCTGCCGCTCGAGGACTGGCCGCAGGAGCTGCAGGTCGAGGCGCGACGCGGGATCGGGCGCCACGTCGTCCGGTTCGTGCACCTCAACGGCTCGTTCTACGCGCTGAAGGAGCTGCCGCCTCCGCTCGCCGACCGCGAGTACCGGCTGCTCGGTGAGCTCGCGCAGCGCGCGGTGCCGGCGGTCGAGGCGATCGGCGTCGCCTCCGAGCGCCGGAGCGCCGAAGGGGAGGAGTTGCCGGACATCCTGATCACGCGCTACCTCGAGTACTCGCTGCCGTACCGGCTGATCCTCGGCGCAACCGTGCTGCCGGCGCCCGAGGCGTCGATCCGCGCCGCACTCAGCGAGCTGTTCGTGCGCCTGCATCTCGCCGGGTTCTTCTGGGGCGATTGCTCGCTCTCGAACGCGCTCTTCCGGCGCGACGCGGGCGCCCTCGCGGCCTATCTCGTCGATGCGGAGACCGGGCAGATCGAGGACAGGCTCTCCGACGGCCAGCGCAACCACGATCTCGCAATCGCGGAAGAGAACCTCGGCGGCGAGCTGTACGACCTCTCCGCCGAGCTCGGCCGCGAGGTGGTCGCCGATCCCGCCGCTTTCGCCGAAGACGTGCGCGCGAGCTACGAGCACCTCTGGGCCGAGCTGACCGAGGACGAGGTCTTCCCACCCGACGACAGCAGCAAGCTCGAGGAGCGCCTCAAGCGCCTGAACGCGCTCGGCTTCGACGTGGAGGAGGTCGAGCTCGTCAGCGACGGCTCGGAGGTCCGGCTCCGGCTCCAGTCGAAGGTCGTCGAGCCGGGCCACCACCGGCGGCGGCTGCTGCGGCTGACGGGCCTCGACGCCCAGGAGAACCAGGCGCGGCGTCTGCTCAACGACATCACCGCGTACCGCACGAAGCTCAACCGCACGACGAGCACACCCCTGTCGGACGCCGCCATAGCCGGACGCTGGCTGAGCGAGGTCTTCGAGCCGACGGTCGCCGCCGTTCCGCAGGAGCTGCAGCCAAAGCGGGCGGCAGCCGAGCTCTTCCATGAGCTCCTCGAGCACCGGTGGTTCCTGTCCGAGCGCGCGGGCATGGACGTCGGGATGGAGGCTGCGACGGCGTCGTATGTCGACAACGTCTTGCGCCCGGCGGCCGACGAGCAGGCGCCGCTCTTGCAGCCGGACGTCCCCCGCGGCTGAGCCGCTGTCCGAACGGCCACGGAATACTCCGGGTGGGCGGCCCGTTCAACTGCGAAAGCGTCCCTAAGGAGAATGTCGATGCAGCCTTCCGCCCACACGCTCGATCCGCACCGCTGGCAGGCGCTCACAGTCGTCTGCGTCGCCTTCTTCATGACGGTGCTCGACGTGTCGATCGTCAACGTCGCGCTTCCTTCGATCGAGACCTCACTGCACGTCAGCGAGAGCAACCTGCAATGGGTGCTGATCGCGTACACGATCACGTTCGGCGGACTTCTGCTCCTCGGCGGACGCGCCGCCGACCTGTTGGGAAGACGGCGGATGTTCGCCATCGGCACGGCGCTCTTTGGCGCCGCATCACTCGCGTGCGGGCTCGCCGGATCGATCGGCGTGCTCGTGGCCGCACGCGCAGTGCAGGGAATCGGCGCGGCGATCATCTCGGCGGCGACGCTGTCGATCATCACGACCACGTTCGAAGAAGGATCCGAGCGGAACAAGGCGCTGGGCATCTGGGGCGCGATGGGCGGCAGCGGCGCAGCAGCAGGCGTGCTGTTCGGCGGAATCCTCACGAAGTACGCAGGCTGGGAGTGGGTGTTCTTCGTGAACGTCCCGGTTGCCGTGCTCGTGCTCGCAGTGACGCGCCTCGTCGTCCGCGAGAGCCGCATCACCGGCATTCGCGGCTTCGACGCCGGCGGCGCGACGACGATCACGGCAAGCCTCGCCTTGCTCGTCTACGCGATCTCGAAGGCGCCCGACGTCGGTTGGAGCAGCAGCCGCACGATCGGCCTCCTCGTCACGTCCGCGGTCCTGCTGCTCGCGTTCGTCGCGATCGAGACGCGCCAATCGGACCCGATGATGCCCTTCGGCATCTTCCGAACGAAGACCGTGACGGGCGCGAACGTCGCGGGCTTCCTGCTCGGCGCGGTCGTATTCTCGAACTTCTTCCTGTTGACGCTCTACGTGCAGCAGGTCTTGCACTACTCCGCACTGAAGACGGGCCTCACCTTTCTCGCGACGGCGGGCACCGTGATTCCGGTCGCGGGCCTCTCGCAGGCGCTCGTGACGAAGTTCGGGCCCCGGCCGGTGATGGCCGTCGGGCTCGCGCTGATCACAGCGGGCATGGTCTGGTACTCGCAGATCTCCGTCCACACGACCTTCGCGTCCGGCCTGCTGCCCGGGTATCTGCTGGTCGGGGTCGGCATGGCCTTCTCGTTCATCCCGATGTCGATCGCCGCTCTCGCGGGGATAGAGCCACGCGAGGCAGGTCTCGCGTCAGGGCTGATCAACACGTCGCAGCAGATCGGGGGAGCACTCGGCGTCGCGATCGCCGCGACCGTCGCGTTCACACACACGAACACCCTCCTGCACTCGGGCCACAACCTGGCGGACGCCCAGACGAGCGGCTTTGCACTCGGCTTCTGGGTGATCGCCGGGTTCGGAGCGGCAGCGGTTCTCGCGACGCTCGCGCTCGTGCGCTCGAGCGAGGTCGCTTTCGACGTCGAGGCGGCCGAGGCCTTCTAGTCCAGCGCCGGCGGCCGGGCGGACGACCCCGCCGGGCCGCCGTTAGGCTTCCCGCGGTGCCTGTGGAGTTCCCCACCGTTCTCGAGCTCGTCGGCGCGACGCCGATCGTCCGCCTCGAGAAGCTCTCGCCTCCGGGCGGCGCGCAGATCCTCGCCAAGCTCGAATATCTGAATCCGGGCGGCTCCGTGAAGGACCGCATTGGACTGCCGATGATCGAGGCGGCGGAGCGCGAGGGGAAGCTGAAGCCGGGCGGCACGATCGTCGAGCCGACGTCGGGCAACACCGGCGTGGGCCTCGCGATCGCCGCGGCGATCAAGGGCTACCGGTGCATCTTCGTGATGCCCGACAAGATGAGCCAGGAGAAGATCGCGCTGCTCCGCGCGTACGGCGCCGAGGTCGTGATCACCCCGACCGCCGTCGAGCACGACTCGCCGGAGAGCTACTACTCCGTGTCCGACCGGCTGGCCGAGGAGATCCCGGGCGGCTTCAAGCCCGACCAGTACTCGAACATGAACAACCCGGAGGCGCACTACAAGCTCACGGGCCCGGAGATCTGGGAGCAGACCGGCGGCGGCGACATCGAAGCGATCGTGATCTCCGTCGGCACGGGCGGCACGATCAGCGGCGTCGGGCGGTACTTCAAGGAGCGCAAGCCGGAGGTGCTCATCGTCGGCGCCGATCCCGAGGGGTCGATCTACACAGCACGCAACGAGGGGGACCTTCATCCGTACCTCGTCGAAGGGATCGGCAAGGACACGTGGCCCGAGACGATGGACCCCGACGTCGTCGACGAGTGGGTGCGCGTCAGCGACCGGGAGTCGTTCCGCTGGGCGCGACGTCTCGCACGCGAGGAGGGCCTGCTCGCCGGCGGCTCGGGCGGCACTTCCGTGTACGCGGCCGTGCAGATCGCGAAACGGCTCGGCCCGGGCAAGCGCGTGCTGATGATGATCCCCGACTCCGGCCGCAACTACCTGTCGAAGTTCTACGACGACAACTGGATGCTCGAGCACGGCTTCCTCGAGCGGCAGGCGCCGCTGCCGACCGTCGAAGAGGTACTGCACGCGAAACACGGCGGCGAGCTCCCCAACCTCGTGACGATCTCCGCACACCAGAAGGTGGGCGAAGGGATCGACACGATGCAGCGCTACGGCATCTCCCAGCTTCCCGTCACGCGCGACGGCTCGTGTGAGTCGCTCGCGGACGTGATCGGCTCGCTCCAGGATCGTGCGCTGCTCGAGCGCGTCTTCTCGAACCCGGACGTGCTGCACGAGGACGTTGCCTCGGCGATGCAGCCGCCACTCGGAGCGGTCGAGACGTCGGCAACGCTCGAGGACGTGTTCGCCACGCTGAGCGGCGGCGCGAACGCGATCGTCGTCTGCCAGGACGGCACTCCGATCGGCGTCCTCACGCGCAGCGATCTACTCGAGTTCCTCGCGCACCGCCGCTAGCCGCCACGTAACAGTCTGTTACTTGGGCTGGGGGCGGCGCGAGCCGTTCGTCTTCGCGTGCTCGCCGAGCTCGCGTACGGCGAGCAGCGCCTCGCGGACGGAGTCCAGCAGCCTGATCACGAACTCGAGCCGATACTGCTCTTCGTCGAGCTCGAGCAGCTCCTGCTTCACGTCGGACGGAAGCTCCACCTGGGCGGCGAGCTCGAAGGAAAGCTGCGACGCCGTCTCGTCGACCTCGTCCGGCTCGGCGCCGGCCACCGCTGCGAGCGCGCGGAAGGAGCCGACCGCACGCGCGGCTGTGTCCGGATCGGTCCGGCCGTAGCCGTCGGGCGCCGGTGCGACGATCGCGGTGAGGAACGAACGGCCTCGCGTGAGCCGCTCGACACGGAAGCGTGCGCCACCTTCGACGACGACATTCAACCGGCCGTCGGCGAACTCCTCGAGCACGTCGATCACCCGGGCGCGCGTGCCGACGTCGCGCACCCCGTCACCGTCCGCGTAGATCACTCCGAACTCCTGCTGTTCGTCGAGACACTCGGCGATCAGCTCCCTGTACCGCGGCTCGAAGATGTGCAGGGGCACGTGCTCGCTCGGCAACAACACGATCCCCAGCGGGAACAGGCCAAGCTCCTCCATCGCTCCAAGAGTACGTCCCGGATCGTTGCTCAGCGGTCGGCGAGCGAGATCGACCCGAAGAGCCCGTGCACCGCGAGCTCGGTCGCCCCGAACCATCGATGCGGGCCGGCAGCGAAGAAGAGGACAGCCTTCGGCCCTGCCATGCCCCCGTTGCCGAACGAGATCCCCCAGAGCCCGTTGACGGTCAACGGCTTGCCGGCACGATCGGGCAGCTGCCCGTCGAACGACCAGCCGTTCGCGCGCCGCACATACGCGTTGACGCGGCCGCTTCCGAAGTTGCCGACGAGGAGCCGTCCGGCGAAACGGCCGAACCCGCTGGGTGCGAGCGCAAGACCCCACGGCTCGTTGAGCGGGCCCATCCGGCCGACGCGGGCAACGAGCTTGCCGTCGAGGTCGAACTCGTCGACGTAGCCGCCGGTCGGCGAGTCGTTCCCGTTCACCGGCGCGGGCGACGCGAAGGTCACGAAGACGTGGCGGCCGATCACCTTGATGCCGAACGGCGCGTACCACGAGGGAATCGCGTGATCGACGAACGCCCCGGGTCTCACGATGCGCCGCCAGCTGCCGTCGAATACGAAGACTCGGCCGTTGTGGAAGTCGGTTGCGTAGAGACGCTGTGACCCGTCGGCGAGGGTCGCAAGCGCGAGCCCACGGAAGATCGCTCCCTTTGCACCCTCGTCGACCGCGACCACGGCCACCTTCGACCAGCCATGCGGGACGACGGGTGACCAACCGCGGATCCTTCCGTCCTCACACGCATAGAGGAACCGCGCGGGCGCCGAGACACCGTTCTCACGGACGGCGAAGCTCTTGCCGCCGTTGAACACGATGCCGGTCGGCCCGCCGTCAACGGTGACGGACAGCGTCTGCGGGTTGCCGTCTCCGGCGAAGAGCGAGCTCACCCCTCGAGCCTCGTTGGCCGTCCACCAAGGACCGGTCGGGCTGGCGGCAAGGCCCCACGCGTTGACGAGCGCCGCGTCGTGCTCGAGCGCAGCCGACCCCGGATCGGCAACGAGGCGCTGGACGATGAACGCGTCCGCGCCATGCGGCGCGAGCAGCAGCGCCACGCCGGCCGTGGCGGCAGCTTGCGATCAAGCCTCTACGGCTGTGGAAATCGCGAGAG
>DAIQOP010000015.1:11039-25970 GCA_036787815.1 Actinomycetota bacterium | reverse complement strand
CCCGAGACGCTACGGAACCCGCAACGCCACCACCATCCTCAATCAGGCAGTTCGGTGCGGTCGCGCTACAGCGGCGATGCCGTTCCCGGCACAGTCGTCGCGTGGGTCGTACCGTTCTGCTTCCTGCAAAGGATCGCAACTTCTGAGCCGCTTGGTGCCATCGGATAGAAGACGCTACCCGTGCCACTGACCTCGACACCTTGACCGCACACGGGGCAGCGCCAAGTTCGCGTGAGTAAGCGTCCGCCGCGCGAGGGCTTCCACAGTCGACCCCAGAGATCGGCAACCCTCTTGCCTGGTTGCATCAACGAAGACCTTTCCCCGCTGGCGTGTAAGCGAACGGCCGCCCGCCCAGATTGCCCGATCCGGAGCGGGCAATCTGTGCGGGTGCCGCTGGGGCGCGTTTGGGGGGAGCGGACGATGTCAGGTGTCGCAAGGGTCGTGCTGGTGCATGGCGCGTTCGGAGGTGCGTGGTGCTGGGACGCCACGAGCGCGGCGCTCGCCGCTCTCGGCATCGAGTCGGTGAGCATCGACTTGCCGACGATAGGAGAGGGTGTCGATCCGAGCCTCGACTTCCACGCGGACGCAGAGTATGTGAGAGAGATCCTCGACGGACTCGATGGTCCGATTGTGCTTTGTGGGAACTCTTACGGCGGTGTTGTCATCACCGAAGCATCAGCAGGGGCGCAGAACGTTGTGCGACTCATCTATCTCGCCGCCTTCATGCTCGACGAGCAGGACGAAGTGCCAGGCGTGTTGCTGACCCACTGCACCCCTGAGTTCCTGGGCGGCTTCGCATTCGACGGCAACGGACTCGCGACGTTCGATCCCGACACGGCGAAGGACGTTGTCTTCAACCAAGCGACGCGCGAGGTTGCCCAGGCGGCGGTGGACCGATTCCGACCCATGGCTCTCGGCCTCGGCAGTACCACCGCCGTCTCAGCGGCAGGCTGGCGCGACATCCCCTCCACCTACGTCGTGTGCAGCAACGACCGCTCGCTCCAGCCCGACGCACAGAGACGGTGGGCGGCGCAGCGGGCGACGGAGTCGATCGAACTCCCCTACGACCACTGTCCCCAAGTGTCTAGACCACTAGAGACCGCGGAACTGCTCGCGAGCGCCGTTGTGACGACAACTTGACCACGCCGAGAATCGTGCAGAACTGCCTGATTGCGCGCCGCTGTCGGCACGCCTCCTCGCTGGCCGGGGCTCAATTGTGAGCCGGGCGTCCGTTCAGCGCCCGCGCTTCGTGCCGTGCTCGTCATACGGCGATGGCCAGCCGTGCCGCTCGTAGAACCCGTTCATTGACGAGCGCAAGCGACGCGGGACCCAGAAGGCAACGGCGGGTCCTCTCTGACTCGCGCGAATGAGAGCGACGACGGCGATCGCGACGAGTGCGATGCCGACGAACGCAAGGAGCCAGGACGGAGAGCCGCTACCAGGTTTCGCTGCCACCGCGAGCGCGGCATGAGTCGTCATCGCGATCACTCCTGTGGGCGTGCGCCCAACAAGGATTCATCGACCGACACGATGACGCTCTGAAGATTGACGATCCTTCAGCCGACGAGCTCAGCTGGCGGCCGCCCATAGCTGCCGATCTGATCGGCCGCGAAGTGCACGTGGATCGGGCAGGCTGGGCACGTGTCCAACCAGGGTTTCAGCGATGGCCGAAGTGTCCGGGTGACGGCGTTCAACGGGATCGCTACGTTCACCGCGGAGGGCGTCGAGCACCGATTCGAGGTGCAACTCAAGATCCGCGAGAGCGCCGGTCGTCAAGTCTTGGGTCGACTCGTTGACGTTTCGCGCGAGGCCATTCTCGGCTTGGGCCCCGTTCTCACGTGCATGGTTCCTGGGCTGCTTGATCAGCCAGTCCGATGCGTCGTGCATGTAGACGGCTCGTTCGAGTCGCTCTGACAAACGACCGCTCCGATCTGCCGATCGGATCGCTCGCAGAGCGCCCGCGGATCGGGCAATGTGTGGGCCAATGACGAGTGTCTCGAGTGCCGCGCAAGCCGTCGAGTGGCGACTCGCGGTCGACGTCGAGATGGGCACGATCGAACCGGAACGACTCGTCCCCACCCAGGACTTCGCGCCTGATAGACCCGCAGCATCTGACGCATGTAAGGGAGTTATCAGAAGGTTCACCGTCGTCGGGCCGTGCAGTTCTCTCGCAGTTCTACGCTGACGGACGCGATGGATCAGGTGGATTGGCCGGACGTAAACTGCCTGATCCAAGCGTCGTGACGGACCGCGTGAACGGCCCGGACGGCTCCGGGAAGGACTACGGATCAGAAGGTTGTGGGTTCGACTCCCGCCGAGCGCACTGAAGAAGCCCGGGTCAACGAGTTGACCCGCCGACGCGATGGTCTGTTCTCCCGCCAGGTGTAGCCCAGCGGTGTAGCCAACAGACGATTGCGATGGTTGCGAACGACTCCGACCCCGACTCGAGCGGCATGACTCGGCGAGGTCGGACGCGGGCACGTTGTTCGTGCGGTTAGGTGGGCGTGCGCTTGGGTGGCGTGGGTTCGTTTTCGAAGGCGGCGAGGAGGTCGTGGAGAGTGCGGCACGCTCTGTCGAAATCTCCGCGTGGGAGTTTCTTGCGCCATCGTTGCTCAAGTTCGGCGACGGCTTGTCCGGCGGCGTCGAGGACCTCGCGGCCTTTTCTGGTCGGGAAGATCAGCTTCGCACGGCCGTCGGAGGGATCGCGACGCCGTTCGAGGTAGCCGAGATGTTGGAGTTCGTCGACGAGTTCGGAGCAGGCGGCCAGGCTCAGTTGCGCTTTGCCGGCGAGGTCGGTCAACCGGATGCCGTCGATGCCGACGTTGCCCCACACTTGGAGGTGGGGGAAGCGGATGTCGACGAACTGGCCGTCTGCTTGCGCACTGGCGAACAGCTCGGACCGGAACTGGTGGAGTAGCCGGCCGAGGATTTGGCCGATGGCGAGACGATCGCGTGGGAGCCCTCTTGACGTGGCCATGGTTCGACCAAGATACTTCGGTTACCGAAACTTCGGGAGCCGAAGTGTCAGGAGTGGTTCGTGTCCAACATCGAGATCATCCGGGAGCTGTACGAAGCATTCGCGACCGACGGTTTGGATCGTGTGCTCGCACTGTGTGACCGCCAATGCGTGGTGACACAGGACGAAGCCCTGCCGTGGGGTGGGCGACATCAGGGACTGGATGGCGTCGCGACGTTCGGCGCCTTGCTTGGCGGCACGATCCGCTCGGTCGTCACGAGCGACGAGTTGTTCGAGGCCGGAGATCGGGTCATCCAGTACGGACGAAGCCGCGGGACCGTCCTGGCCAACGGTGCCTCGTTCGATATGCCCGAGGTCCATGTCTGGACACTGCGCGACGGAAAGGTCACCGCCGCCGAGTTCTACATCGACACGCGTGCGATGCTGCGCGCGCTCGGGCGGGCGTCGTGAAAGCAGGCACGCATGCACATGCGAGCATCGATGTGGATGCGTCACCGACAGCGCTCTATGACATCGTCTCCGACGTGCGACGGATGGGCGAATGGAGTCCGGAGTGCCGACGCTGCGAATGGATCGGCGGGGCAATCGGACCCGCCGTCGGCGCTCGATTCAAAGGCAACAATCGGCGTGGCATAGCGCGATGGTCCACCAAGCCCCGAGTCGTCGTCGCCGATCCGGCACGCGAGTTCGCGTTCGTGACCGGTCACCTCGGCCGAGACATGACCAAGTGGAGCTACCGCTTCGAACCGGCCGCCGACCACACCAACGTCACGGAGTCTTTCGAGATGCTCCGCGACATGCCCTGGTACTTCCGCCTCGCTGACCGGCTACTGATGGGCGTCAAAGACCGCAAAGCAGACCTCGAGACAAACATGCGAGAAACGCTTCGACGCCTCAAAACCGCAACCGAGAACCGCGGCGCCACCCACTGAACGCGCCCGGCCGTCTCGGTGCTCGCGGACCTAGGGTCGAGGGATCAGCTGATCCACGAGGAGGGCCATGACCGACGGAGCGCCTGAACCCGTCGCGAGTGCGGGTGCGGCAGCGCGGGTCCTCAGCCGTTTGGAGGAGGCCGCGTGGGTGCTTGCCGGCTTCGAGCATCTCGTTGGTTCAGGGGCCCTTTCAGCGGACGGCTTGACGCTGCAGACGCGAGAAGACGAGATAGCAGGGCACATGCTGGCCGCGGTTGGCCTCGTTGTCGGAGATGATCGTCTTCAGATGGCGAGCGGTCTGGCCGAGCTGCTCTCGGACGGGTCACTGGACACCCGCCGCGAAGCAATGATCTCCACGCTTCGTCAGGTCGCAACCGCGACGGGGATCGTGGCCGCGCACAGCGCTGAGGGGTGGGCGGCGCAGGACGACGCCACCCTCCTGGCCCAAGGCAGGTCCTCGGCGCTGGGGGGCCAGATGCTCGCCATGTACGCCGTACCGTCGCTCGAGGGATTGAGCGAACGCTTCGCGGCGGGAGGAGATTTCTTGGACGTTGGCGTCGGCGTGGCGGAGTTGGCGGCCGCCTTCTGCGAGGCGATGCCGAACGCGCGAGTCGTCGGCATCGACGTGTTGCCACGAGCGCTACGCCTCGCGCAGCAGACGATCGCCGCGCGTGGCCTCGGAGATCGTCTCGAAGTGCGACTCCTCGCCGTTCAGGAGCTGGCCGATCTGGCGCAGTTCGATCTGGCCTGGATGCCGGCGCCGTTTCTCCCCGAGGAGGTCTTCGGAGACGGGATCCGCCGAGTGCATGACGCGCTTCGGCCCGGTGGCTGGCTGATCGTGGGGGCAGGGCGTTTCGACGGCGACGCTCTCGCAGTCGCGGTGACGCGTTGGAAGACGCTCCGCGGCGGCGGCACGCCTTTGACCCCCGACGAAGCGCGAGCATCGTTGGACGGCGTCGGATTCGTCGAGATGAGGGAGCTGCCAACTCCACCGGGCGCACCCGCTCTCTACGCAGCCCGAAAGGCACCACCTGAACCTGGAGTCTGAGGGCGCCACTCGCCGCTCGCGTTGCCGGCGAGCCAGACGAACCCTGCCGCGCATCGCTCGACGTTGGTACTCAGCCGCAACGGGCGCGGGTCGCGGCGCGCGACCTTCGCGACGAGGCGACGAGGCGACGCGTGATCGTCCGGAACCCGGTGTCGAGCATGTCGTCGAGCCATTCGTCGTCGCCGTCGAGCTCACCGGCGCGCGGGGCGGTGGCGAAGAGACGGGGGATCGATGCTGACGGATGACGTGAGTGTCGTGGGTCCATGGCCGAAGCATCGCGGAGGGGTACGACACCATCCGCCGAGAGCCGAGGCATCGGTTGCCGATGCACCGCGCGTTCGACAAGCCTGGGTGTGTGGAGCTGTCGGTGTTCGACGAGGTCGGTGAAGCCGTGCGTGGCTTGGCACCTCCCGAGCTCGGGGAGTACCGATACCGGGCCCACCGCTACGGCGTGAAGGTGTGGTTCGGGCCCGTGACTCCGCCACGCGAGCACTACGAAGCCCAAGTGGTGGGACGCGCGGCCGACGAGCGGGCAACCATCCTCGCGATCGAGGTCGGGTTCCACTCCGAGTACCCGAAGGCCGTCGAGAACGACGCCGTCATCGCGCACCTCGTCGCCAACGAGAAGCGCTGGCGGCGCGCCGTGGGCAAGGAGGCGGAGGTCGGTGGATTCATCGGGCGCGCTGATCGGTGGCGGCGGGTGTCGGAAACCTGGCCCGATCCCGATCTCGGTGACGGCGAGCTCGTGACCGAGCTCGCGACCCGGCTCACCGACTACATCACCGCGCTCGAACCCGTCCGCCGCCGGCGGCTGAAGTAGACAAAGGACATGACGATGACGCAGTCGCTCCTGCTCGACTCGCTCCGACGACGCATGCGCACGATGCACTCGCTCTACTACCAGGCCGTCGACACGATGGGGCCCGAGCACGTCAACCACTTCGAGCGCGAGGGCGTGCTCCCGATCGCGTTCTCGCTCTTCCACTACACGAACATGGAAGACGCCTGCTTCATGGCGATCACCGGGATCGCGCCGCTCTGGAACGACGATTGGCAGGCGCGGGTGCAGATGACGATCGACGACCACGGCAAGCACCGCACCGTCGACGAGATGATCCATCAGCGCATCGGTGACTTCGACGCCTTCAAGGCGTATCAGCGCGCGGTGTTCGACCGCACCGAAGCCCCCCTCGACGCGATCGATCCCGCCGACTTCACGCGCGTGCTCATCGCGCGCCCGTTCCCGCCGATGGTCGCGAGCACCTACAGCGCGCGGTGCGCGGGCCCCGACGGCGTCACGGTGCTCGACGGCTTCGAGTGCTGGCTCTACCAGCACGGCCTTCGGCACATGGGCGAGATCGAGCTGGCCCGAGGACTCGTCGGCCTCGGCGGCATGACCTCGTAGTCGGGCTCAGCCCGCGACCGGCTTCATCCTGTTCATCCTGACGGCGCCGACAAGCGGCGCATGATGCGGTCGAGTGCCGCGAAGTCGAAGTGGATCGCCGCGGCCGCGCGGTGCACGGTGCGAACGACACGGGCGCGGTCGCCGATCGCGATCTCCACCCGGATCAGGTCGCCCCACGCGACGGCGAGGTCGGGCCGGATGGCGACGACGGCCTCGAACCCGGAGGCCGCGCGCTCGAGCAGGTCGCGCCGACCGCCGGTGGCGTTGGCCCATTCGGCGAGTGCGAGCGCTCGGAGATTGCGGATCTCCCAGTCGTTGGAGTCGGCATGGAGGGCCGCGACCCATCGCCGATCGGCTTCCGCGAAGTCCTGGGCGTCGATCGTCTGGGCCCGGATCGTCTCGACGCGCGCGAGGTCGACGAGGTAGGTCGCCGAACCGGGCCGGCGGGCCAACGCCTCGTCGTACCGCTGTTCGGCGACGGCGAGGAAGTGCTTGCGCTGCGCCCGGTCACGCGACGACTCGGCCCGGAGCTCGGCGAAGAATCCCGCGGCCTCGCGGTAGGACGCCTCCGGCGGGTTCACGGCGATCGCGGCGTCGTAGGCCGATGCCGCGCGGTCGAGCGTGCCCGCGGAGTCGCGGGTGATCGCGAGGTGCTCACGCCACGATCCGACGATCGGGAACCCGATCCCCACCAGCATGAGCGCGGCGACACCGGCGGCGCCCGCGCGGAGCCACGGGTTCGCGCGAGCCGGCTTCTCCCGTTTCGGCGTGGCCGCGCGCCCGGGCAGCCGGCGCCGGGTCGCCGCCGTCGTCGCGGCCACGCGTGAGCTCACGAGCCGAGGGTCGGCGAGCGCGACGAGGGCGCCGAGCAGGATCCAGCCACTCGCCGCGAGCGGAGGCACGTCGATCGAGAAGAACGCCTGGGCGAGGTACGCGACGAACGCGGCCGTGAAGCCGGCCAGGAGCAGGCGTTCGCGCGCGTCGGCCTCGCGGCGCCGGCGCACGACCGCGATGCCGACCAGCGTGAGCACGGCGAGATACGCGCCGAGACCGAGCACGCCGGTGTCGGCGGCCGATTCGAGCAGCACGTTGTGCGGCTTGTCGGAGAGCAGCAGCCCGAGTTGCGCCCCGTCGGCCCGGCTGCGGTAGCGCGGGTATTCGACCGCGAACGTGTCGGGTCCGGTGCCAAGCACCGGATGGTGGAGGGTGATGCACCACGCGGCCGACCACTCGAACCCGCGAACGTCGGTGCTCTCGGTGCGGAGCACCTCGAGATGGCGGAACGGCCCCGGAAGGTTGCGGAAGCCGGGCGCGATGATGAGCGCGGCCGACACGATCACGCCCGCGACGCACAGCGTGCCGCCGGCGGCCGCGGCGATCCGAGCCACGCGTGGCAGCCCGGGTGCGAGCAGCACGACGACGGCCAGGCCGACGCCGGCGGCGAGCATCCCGCCCCGGCTCTGCGCGATCCAGAGGCCGGCGACGAGCAATCCGCCCAGTGCGAGCAGCCCACCCCGGACGCGCGGCCGGCGCTCGCGTAACGCGAGCATCACGAGCAGCGGCACGACGATCGCGAGCTGGCCGCCCAGGAAGTTTGAGTTGCCGAGCGTGCTGCCGGGGAAGCGGGTCGGTGCCCCCGACGACTCGACGAAGTGATCCCGGTCGATGCCCGCCTGCTGGAAGACGGCGTAGAGCGCGGCGACCCCGGCCGCGGCCACGAACGCGTACGCCACGCCCGAGAGCCGCTCGGTGTCGTGCGCGGCGACGGTCATCACGAGGGCCCCGAGCCCGACGAACACGATGAGAGAGAGGAGCCCCCCGAAACGCTCGGTGAGCCCGATCGTGGCAAGCAGGCGGCGCGACGAGGCGGCGGTGGCTGCGGCCGACACGGCGAGGAGCACCGCGACGGCAGGGGCCATCGCGGGGCGCGTGATCCGCAACCGGCGTTCGCCGGCTCCGACGGCAGCGAGCGCGCCCGCGACGATCACCCCGGCCGCGATCAGCGCGACCTTCGGCAACATGAAGACGTCGGCGGCGCCGGGATCGAACAGGATCGTCATGCCAACGACGATCACCAACATCACGATCCACAGTGGCCGCACGGGCCCGACCGCTGCGGCGTCGCGTGCGCTGCCCGTCGCCCCCACGATCGGCGTCGATCACCGGCGTGATCACGAGCCAGTTCGACGGCAAGCGCATCAACGGAATCTGCGTCTCCGCCTTCGACCTGTTCGGCGACAACATCCGCACCGCCCTGTCCGACGCGCGCGGCAACTACCGGCTCGACAGCCTGCCCCCGACCCAGATCCGCGTCGGGTTCCTGGCCTGCGGCGCACGCCGGTCGGCCTACCGCGACCAGTACTGGAAGAACGCGCGGAGCCTCGACCGGGCCGATCCGATCAAGCTCACGAACGGCAAGGTCGTCCGCCACATCGACGCGGTCCTCGCCGCGTACGGCGACATCTTCGGCACGGTCTACGACTCGTCGGGCAAGCACCCGCTCGCGGGGATCTGCGTGCAGGCCGAATCGGCGATCCTGCACTCGGTGCTCTACTCGTACACGAGCGTGACGGGCACGTACCGCATCCAGGTCGTCAGCCCGGTCACGCAGTCGTACTTCCTGCAGAACGCGGCGGCCGACTGGTACACGATCTCCTTCCACGACTGCACGAGCGGTGTCGACGCCGATCAATGGTGGAACGGCTCGGCCGGCGGGACGCTGGACCCGGCCGGAGCGCGACCGACCCACCTCGACGTCGGCCAGGAGCTCACCGGTGTCGACGCCAACCTCCACGCGGGCGGCAACATCGCGGGCGCGGTGCGCGATCCGTCGACCGGCTTCGGGGTCCCCGGTGCGTGCGTCACGGCAACCGCGAACGGACGTCCGACCAAGGGGGTGCGGGCCGACGTCTCGGGCCGCTACCACCTCGGACCGCTGGCGCCCGGCGCGTACTCGGTGCTGTTCGCCGACTGCGCTCGCGGGAAATTGAGCAGCATCTTCTGGCACAACACGAGCGATCCCGCCGCGGCCCAACCGGTGCAGGTCACAGCGAAACAGACCGTGAACGGCATCAACGCGAACCTCCCGAAGACAGGTTCGCTCGCGGGCACCGTGGTCGACGACGTGACGGGTGAACCGCTGTCGTACATGTGCCTCACGGTCACCGGGAACGAACCGAACCCGATCCAGGTGCAGACCGACTACCGCGGCCGCTTCCGGGTCTCGAGGTTGTCGGTCGGCGCGCACATCGTGTCGATCCGCGACTGCGCGTACTTCCCCCGCACGGTCGCGTACCTACCCACCTATTACCAGCACGCGCTCGACGCCGCGCACGCCAAGGTGGTGACGATCCGTTCGCAGACCAACACGCAGATCGTCGCCAAGATGTTGCGTTCCGGTGGCATCGCGGGCGTCGTGCGCCAGAAGACCAATCACAAGCCGATCGTGAACACGTGCGTCGACATCCTCGATCCGCACACGGGCTCACCGATCGCCGAGATGCGCACGAGCATCACCGGTGCCTACCGCCTCGCGGTTCCGCCGGGCTCGTACCAGGTGCGGTTCTCGAGCTGCGGTGGCGGCGTGTACCTGGCCCAGTACTACAACGGCTCTCCGGATCTTCACCACGCGACGAAGGTGACGGTCGGGCCGAGCAACGACGTCTCCGGCATCGACGGCTCGCTGTCGCGCGGCGGTGAGATCACCGGTCGGATCACCGACCCGTTCGGGGGTTACCCGTACTTCGAGACGTGCGCGCAGGCGCGCACAGGCAAGAGCCCGGGCCGGGTCGTCGCCGAAGGTACGTCCGACTGGACCGGTCAGTACTCGATCGGTGGGCTGCCTCCCGGCCGCTACCACATCGAGTTCGGCCACTGCCACGGTCAGCTCGACTACTACGCGCCGACCTTCTACTTCAATGCGCCCACCTACGACGGGTCGACCCCCGTCGCGGTCGCGACGAACGAGACCGTCACCGGCATCGACGGTCGGCTCGACTACGGCGGCGCGATCTCGGGCAGTCTGCGCGACTCGCTCACGGGCGCCCCCGCGATCGGGGTGTGCGTCGAGGCGGTCAGCAACGATCCCGACGAGCTGCCGCAGTTCTCGGAGACCTACGAAGGCGGGCAGTACTACCTCTACAACCTGCCGCCCGGTCAGTATCACCTCCGGTTCGGGAACCACGTGACCCAGTACGGGTTCGACTGCGAGCAGGTCGACGTGGCGACGAGCTGGTACCCGAAGGCCATCGACGAGGCGTCGAGCAAACCGGTGAACCTCGGGCTCGAGCAGTATCTCTCGGGTGTCGACGGCGTCGTGTTCCAGCCCGCGCAGGTGACGGGCTACGTCACCTCCGCGGCAACCGGCTCACCGGTCGCGGGCGCGTGCGGGCAGGCCTACGGCTCGTCGGGCGAGGTCCGCGGTCGGGCCGAGATGATCACCGCCGGCGTCTACGCGGTGTTCGATCTCCCGCCCGACACGTATCGGGTCCGTATCGCGAGCTGCGGGAGCAAGCCGTTCGTCCCGCAGTTCTTCGACGGGGCTTCCGATCTCGGTTCGGCAACGCCCATCCCGTTGAAGACCGGCGAGGTGCGCAGCGACATCGACGCGGCCCTCCAGCCCGGAGGCCCGTAGCCCGCCGAGCCCGCCGAGCCCGCGCGCCGAGCGTCGGTGCCTTCAGGCCGGGCCGCCACCGGTCGAAGTGTCAGGGGAGCTCGAGTGTCGATCCTCGGCACCGAGCAGCGCGATCCGACACGGAGGGCACAGCCACCATGCGACCTGGGCGGCCGGCGACAGCTCGGCATCACCGGCGAACGACAGCCGGCAGCGGCCGCATTGGCGGGGTTCCGGCGGCGCGAGGATCAGAACCTGAGGGTATACCCAGTCGCCGTGGGCGTTTTCCGAAGTGTGGGGTACCCTCGGAGCTGGTTCCGCTCGCCGGGCATGTGGTTCGCCGACCGAGGCCGAGGACGGTCGGATCAATGGGCGATCAGGGTGCGTTGACACTCGTCGCGGGGGAACATGGGAGCCGCTCGGCGCCCGGAGACGTGCAGCACCTGCCGTGGCAGCCGGTCGTCTTCGGCCTGGCCCGGCGCTCGTTGCCGCATCTCGTGGAAGCGACCGTCGCGCCCACCATGCTCTTCTACGTGCTGCTCGTGACGATCAGCTCGCGCGCTGCGATGGTCGGCGTGCTGTGCTGGACCTTCGTCGCCGTCACCCGCCGACTGGCGCGCGGGCGCGCGCTGCCGGCGATCCTGTTGCTCACGACGGTCGGCCTGAGCGTGCGCACCGTCATCGCGCTCGTCAGCGGGAGCACGTTCGCCTACTTCGTCCAGCCGATCGCGACGACGGTCGTGCTCGCGGCGGTGTTCGGCGGCTCGGTGCTCATCGGCCGGCCCGTGGTCGCGCGCTTTGCTTCCGACTTCTGCGAGTTCACCCCGGAGATCGGTGGTCGCCCTCGTGTCGTCCGCCTGTTCCGCGGCCTCACGCTGCTGTGGGCAGGAGTGCACGTCGTCACGTCGGTCGCGACGTTCGCGCTGCTGGTGAGCCTGCCCACGGCCACGTACGTGTTGCTCAAGACGGTCGCGTGCCTGAGCATTACGGTCGCGGCGATCGCCCTCACGGTGTCGTGCTCGATCCGCACGGCGCGCAACGAGGGCCTCGTGTTCGCGACCGCGCCCGTCTGAGCAAGGAGCTGCACGAATGGAAGGTGGGGGCACCCTCTTCACCGAGCCGATCCTCGTCGTCAATCAGAAGGCGAAGATCATCGAGCTCGTCAGCGAGTTCGTCGTCAGCGATCAGAACGGCAACCGCATCGGTTCGGTCGCCGAGGTGGGGCAGACCACGGCGAAGAAGATCGCCCGATTCGTGAGCAGCCTCGACCAGTTCATGACGCATCGCTACGAGATCCGCGACGCGGGCGAGCAGCCGGTGCTGGTGCTCACCCGGCCGCGCAAGATCGTGAAGTCGAACTTCGTCGTGTCGCGGCCCGACGGTACCGAGGTCGGTCAGGTCAAGCAGGCGAATGTGTTCGGCAAGATCAGGTTCGCGCTCGAGGCCGGGGGCACCACCGTCGGTTCGCTGAACGCGGAGAACTGGCGAGCCTGGAACTTCAGCATCCAGGACCCGGCCGGTACCGAGGTCGCGCGGATCACGAAGACCTGGGAAGGCCTCGCGAAGACCGTCTTCACGACGGCCGACAACTACGTGCTCGAGATCAAGGCGCAACTCGCGGATCCGCTCCTCAGCCTCGTCGTCGCCACGGCACTGTGTGTCGACACCGCGCTGAAGCAGGACTCGCGGGGCTTCAACTAGCACCGGTCGATCCCCGTTCGCGCCGAACGTGGGCGCCTCTCTTGAGAGCCGAGTCGGCGTCGCCGACCACGGTTCGTGAGAAAATGTTCTCATAATCGACCGCGTCGCGACGCCTTTCCCGACGCCAAAGTTGTGCCATTCGGCACATCTTTCCAGGCAGTAGGCCTATTGCCACCCTGCGTGGTCAGCTGTTACCTTGCTCTGGGCAATCGGGTAGGGGCTGAAGGGCTGGGGCATGGTGACTCACGGTGGCGTGGCTGATCGCGCCGTCCACGCGCGGAGGGTGAACCGATGAGGTTCAAGTCTCCGCAGAAGACGCGCGGTGCGAAGAAGCTCGGCGCCGGGATCGATGTCCACGGCGAGTTGCTGCCCGGAGCGAGCAAGAACGTCCCTCCGGCGAAGGCGAGCCCGCCGGTGAAGTCGACTCCTCCGGCGAAGGCGAGCCCTCCGGCGAAGGCCAACGGCGCGGCCAATCCCCTCGTCGGTGCAAGCGCGAGCGCAGGCGGCAGCGACGTCATCGCGGTGCCCACCGGCGAACGACCGCGACACCGCCCGCAGTGCGGAACTGCCCGGTCGCCGGCGGTGAACACCGGGGTGTCACGCCAGATGCGGATCACGCCCCGCACCGGCAAGACCGGCGTCACGACCGTCGTCCTGACCGCGAGCGACGGCGTGGCCACGACGATCAAGACGTTCACGCTCACCGTGACCCCATAGGTTTCGGCGGGCGGAAGAGCCGCCACGGGGACGGCGGACGGTGGCGGCAGGGGGCTCGACCCCCTGCCGCCACCGCTTTTTCACGTGAGCCTCAACCCGGCGCCGGAACCCGTCGATTCACCCGCGTGCGGCGGACGATGGCGAAGCTCGGAATCGCGGCGCTGCTCGCCGCCTCGATGCTGCCGGCCACGATCTCTCCGGCATCGGCCGCGGGACTCCTGAGCGTCGGATCTCGGCCCAGTGCGCCGGCCTTCCAGCCCGCGTGGGCTCCGAACGTGCGGGAGAGCGATGCACCCGACCCGGCGGTCGTGCGGTTCGGCTCCACCTACTACGCCTACACGACGGGTACGTCGTGGGGGAACCACATCGGTGTGCTCACCTCGACGCAGCCGAACGCCGGTTGGGACACGCTGAACCAGGGCCGTTTCGGTTCGTCGGCGTTCCCGTCGATCCCGCCGGGCACGTCGGTGCGGCCGTGGCAGGTCAACGGGTCTCAACACGCGCCCGGCGTGTTCTTCGTCGCCGGTCGGTACGTGATGTTCTACACCGCGCAGACCGTGTCGGGTCACGGCGGTCACTACTGCCTGTCGATCGCGACGGCCACGAGCCCGCGCGGCCCGTTCGTCGACGGCACGAACGTGCCGGTGCTGTGCCGCGACGCCGACGGCGGCGCGATCGATCCGGCTCCCTTCGTCGATGGTGCCGGCCGCGCGTGGCTGTACTTCAAGACCTTCGACGACGTGAACCACGGATCGGTCCCCGCGCGGATCTTCGTGGTGGCGCTCACGAGCGATGGGCTCCACGTCGCCGGCGCGCCGCACGTCGTGCTCGCGCAGGAGAACCTGTCGAGCCCGTTCGAGACCGTCGAGAACCCGCAGATGCTGCGGGCCGGCGGGCGCTACGTGCTCCTGTTCTCGCGCGGGAACTGGACGTCGAACGCGTACCGGCAGGGATACGCGCTCTGCGACACGCCGATGGGGCCGTGCCGAGAGGCGACCTCCGCGTTGCTCACGACCTACGCGGGAGTCGGCGGGCCCGGCGGCGGGACGGCGTTCGCCGACGCATCCGGGCGGCTGTGGCTCGCGTACGCAGCGTGGAACTCGCCGTGCACCAACTACGTCGGGAACAACTCGTGCGCTCGCCGCCTGTTCGTCGCGAGCCTGAAGGTGACGGCACTGATCACTTGCCGCACGGTGAGCCCGGTGCGCGGCTACCGCCTCGTCGCGTCCGACGGCGGCATCTTCGTGTTCGGCAACCCGCAGTTCTGCGGTAGCACCGGCGGTATCGCGCTCAACTCACCGATCGTCGGAATGGCGCGGACGCGCAGCGGTGGTGGCTACTGGCTCGTGGCGGCCGACGGTGGGATCTTCTCGTTCGGTGATGCGAAGTTCTTCGGGTCGACGGGGAACGTGCGTCTGAATCAGCCGATTGTCGGCATGTCGGCGACCCCGTCGGGTCGCGGGTATTGGTTCGTGGCGGCCGATGGTGGGATCTTCTCGTTCGGTGATGCGAAGTTCTTCGGGTCGACGGGGAACGTGC
>DAIQOP010000015.1:0-10939 GCA_036787815.1 Actinomycetota bacterium | reverse complement strand
ATCAGCCGATTGTCGGCATGTCGGCGACCCCGTCGGGTCGCGGGTATTGGTTCGTCGCGCGTGATGGTGGGATCTTCTCGTTCGGTGATGCGAGGTTCTTCGGTTCGACGGGGAACGTGCGTCTGAATCAGCCGATCGTCGGCATGAGCGCGTCGCCGTCGGGTCACGGGTACTGGTTCGTCGCGAGCGACGGTGGGATCTTCTCGTTCGGCGACGCGAGGTTCTTCGGTTCGACGGGTGGGCTCCACCTCGCGCGCCCCATCGTCGGCATCGCGTAGCCACGCCGCGCGTCAGGCGACCCCGGGTTGCAGCTCGACGACGGCGCGGATCGCGGCCTCGGCGGCGAGATCGGTCGCGCGCATGGCGCCCTTCGCGAGTCGGGCCATGCGGGGGATGCGCTGCGGGTGCAGGAGGAAGTACCGGGCGACCGCGACCGGATTCGGTGTGCCGTCCTGATTGCTCAACCGGAACACCTCTTCGTCGACGCTGCCGTCGGTGGCGCGATCACTGATGACCCGGAACACCGACCACGGGATCGAGCGCCGTTCGCATGCCTCCGCGATCGCCGCGGTCTCCATGTCGAGCGAGACGACGCCGTTCGCGCGCAGCCCGGCGATCACGTCGAGATCGGTGTTGAGCTCGTCGGTCGTCCACATCTTTCCGTGCGGTACGCCCTGCCCCAACGGGGCGGGCCGGTATTCGGCACCGCTCGCGCTGTTCACCACGACCTCGGGCAGGATCAACGTGCCGATGGGGGTCTCGTTCTCGACCGCGCCGGTGATGCCGAACACGACGACGCGCTCGATGTCGACCGCGTTCAGCAGATGCTCGGTCGCGTCGGTGGCGAGCCCCGTTCCCATACCCGTGGCGATCGCGACGACCTCGCGGCCGGCCAGCGTTCCCGACTGGAGGGTCGTGCCGTCGGTCGTCGTCTTGCGCAACCCGAGCTTGCGCACGAGCGGCCGCAGCTCCATCGGCATCGCGCAGATGAACGCGAGGCGGGGTGCGTCTTCGCCGAAACGGCTCACGCGTCAATGATACGACCCGGATTCACGTGCGCCCCCGGGGCCGGGCCGCGAGACTCGCCCGATGATCAAGATCGTCTTCTGCCTGCGTCGCCGGCCCGAGCTCTCGCGTGAGGAGTTCCAGACGTACTGGCGTACGCAGCACGCGCCCCTCGTCCGCGTTCACGCCGAGGTGCTCGGCATCCGTCGCTACGTGCAGGTCCACTCGGTCGACGACGCGGTGAGCGTCGCGGTGGCCGGGCCGCGTCAGTCGCCGGAGCCGTTCGACGGGGTGGCCGAGCTCTGGCTCGACAGCATCGACGCGCTCGTCGCGGCCGGCGGCAGCGAGGCCGGACGCGCGGCGTCGGCCGAGCTCCTCGAAGACGAGCGCCGCTTCATCGACCTCCCCCGCTCCCCGCTGTTCCTCGCCGAAGAGCACGTGATCATCGACGGGTGATCACCACGAGTCGACGCGCCGACGCCGTGATCCACGTGCTCTCGACGAGCCGAGAGGGGAACGAGAGCCTCTAGCCCGGCGTGACCTTCGCCTCTGACCGCGCAGGCTGCGCGAGCCGACACTGCTGGTAGGACGGTTGAGTGGCGACGCGACAACGAGGTCGCGGCGCAGGGGTTCGGAGGTGCATCGTGATGCGTCCCGATCTCGTCGCAGATGAACGGCAACCGATCTCGGACACTCGACCGGCCAACCGACTCACGTTGCTCCGGTTCGACGGTGACGCTGGGCTTCATGACGCTGCGAACGCGACCCGGTTCCGTTTCCGGCTGTGGCGGGTGGTCAAGGTCATGGGCCGCACGACGTGGGCGATCCTCGCGGGAGCCGCATGTCTGCTCATGCTCGTCGGCATCGTGGTCAACCTGTTCGGCGCCACGCCGTGAGCCGGCCGTCTCGGGCTGTGTGATCGTTCTCGTCGGCCGGATCATCGCCGCCCGGTCGCGAGACGCACTACGTTCGTCGGATGGCCGCCGACGAAGTGTTGGTTTCCCCCGTCGAAGACGGCGTCGCCACCGTCACGCTCAACCGGCCCGAGAAGCGCAACGCCCTCTCGATCGCGGTACGCGATCTCGTCAGCGACGCGCTCGACGCGCTGGCGGCCGACGAGCGCGTGCAGTGCGTGGTGCTCACCGGCGCGGGCGACGTGTTCTGCGCGGGCTTCGATCTCGCCGAGTTCCGCGTCGAAGACCCCGAGTTCCAGAAACGCCTGTGGGCGTCGAGCGACCGCTTCCATCGCACCGTGCTCTGCTTCCCGCTCCCGCTCGTCGCGTCGATCAACGGGCCCGCGCTCGCCGGCGGCTTCGACCTCGCGGTGATGTCCGATATTCGGCTCGCATCGAGCACCGCGCGCTTCGCGCATCCCGAGCACGCCTGGAGCCAGGTCGTCTACGGGCCGCTCGAGGCACTCGTGGGCGGCGGGGTCGCCCGTGATCTCTGCTTCACGGGCCGAACGATCGACGCGGCCGAGGCGTTCCGGCTCGGTCTGCTCTCGACGGTCGTCGAGCCGGGCGAGCTCGCGGCCGCGACCGCGGCGACGGTCTCGTCGATCACGCGCGCCCCGCGCTCGGTGCTCATGATCACGAAGCGCAAGGCGTTGGCCCGCGCCGGTGTCGATCCGGCGTCGCCGACCCTCGATCTCTGATCCGGCGATCGGTCAGCGCCGCAGCCGGCGCCTGATCACGCGCGGCACGGCGGCCGCGCCGCGCACCGGATGGAACGCGTCCGACGCCCGGGTGAGTCGGGTCATCTCGTCGGCCGAGAGCTCGATGTCGGCGGCGGCTACGTTCGCCTCGAGCTGCACGACGCTGCTCGCGCCCGGGATCGCGACCACGTTGGCGTGACTGATCACCCACGCCAACGCGATCTGCGCGGGCATCGCGTCGTGCGCGGCCGAGATCTCGCGCAGCGCGTCGATGAGCGGGCGCGCGAGCTCGAGGTTCTCGGGCAGGAACAGCGAGTTGTTCAGCCGGGCCGAGCCCTTCGGCGGATGATCCGCGTCGTAGCGCCCCGAGAGCAGGCCCATGCCGAGCGGGCTGTACGCGATCACGAGGCGATCGCTGCGCTGCGCGTAGGGAACCAGCTCGGCGTCGGGCTTGCGCGCGACGAGGCTGTACTGCACCTGGTTCGACAGCACGGGTGAACCGAGCGCTGCTTCCGCGGCCTGCCAGCGGGCGAGCGAGAAGTTGCTCACCCCGACGTGCGTGACGACGCCGGCCTGTTGCAGCTGCCGCATCCCGGCCATCTGTTGCGTGATGGGCACGATCGGGTTCGGCCAGTGGATCTGGAAGAGGTCGATGGTGTCCACACCGAGACGCGCCGCGCTCGCGCGGCCGTGCCGCTCGACCCATTTCGCGGTCGGCATCACCGGGAACACCTTGCTCGCGACGAAGGCTTCGTCGCGGTGGCCCGCGAGGCCCCGGCCCACGATGCGCTCCGACTCGCCGCGTCCGTAGATCTCGGCGGTGTCGACGAGGGTGACGCCGAGCTCGAGGGCCCTCGCCAGGATGCGTCCGGATT
This sequence comes from Actinomycetota bacterium, assembly GCA_036787815.1. Classification (GTDB taxonomy): domain Bacteria; phylum Actinomycetota; class Acidimicrobiia; order IMCC26256; family PALSA-610; genus DATBAK01. The sequence continues at coordinate 7,405 of DAIQOP010000015.1, read as the reverse complement.
CGGTGCTCGCGTACTCCTGGCCGTATCCCCACTCCTTCGACCCGAACTGCCAGGTGCCCAGACCGATCACCGACATGCGGGCCCCGTTGACCTCGACGAAGCGCATGCCGCGAGCCTAAGCCCGTGAGGCGCGCGCCGCGCCGGTAGCGGTCAGACGATGCGGCGCTCGGTCGCCCAGCGCGCGAGCTCGTGGCGGTTCGAGAGCTGGAGCTTGCGCAACACCGCCGAGACGTGCGCCTCCACGGTCTTCACCGAGATCTCGAGCTCGCGCGCGATCTCCTTGTACGTGTAGCCGCGGGCGATCAGCCGGAGCACCTGCTGCTCGCGGGCGGACAGCTGATCGAGATCGGGGTCGACGGCACCGACGGGCACGGTCGCGAACGCGTCGAGCACGAACCCGGCGAGACGGGGAGAGAACACCGCATCGCCGTCGAAGACCCGCCGGATCGCGTCGGCGAGCTCGCCCGGCGCGATCGACTTGGTGACGTACCCGCGCGCGCCCGCCCGGATCGTCGTGATCACGTCGTCGGGGGAATCGGAGACGCTGAGCGCGAGGAAGCGGGTTTCGGGATGTGTCGCGAGTACCTCGCGGATCACCCGGGCACCACCGCCGCCGGGCATGTGCACGTCGACGAGCACGACGTCGGGAGTGCGCTCGCGGACGAGCTCGATCGCGGCGTCGACCTCCGACGCGCTCCCGACGACGACGAACTCGTCACCGAGCTCCGCGCGCACGCCCGAGAGGAAGAGCTGGTGGTCGTCGACGAGGAAGACGCGCAACGCGTCGCCGCCGCTCGCCACGGCCGGCTCGTCGGTCATGGGTTCCTCGGCATCACGAGCTCGACCTCGGTGCCTTCGCCGGACGCGCTGCGCAGCGCCGCCCGCCCGCCGTGGCGGGTCATGCGACCTTCGATCGACTCCAGGATGCCGCGTCGGTCGGCCGCGACCGCGCCGCGGTCGAACCCGCACCCGCGGTCGCGGACGAACACCGTCACCTCGTTCGCACCCACCTCGCAGTAGACCGACACCCGATCGGCACCCGAGTGGCGCTGCGCGTTCGAGATCGCCTCCCGTGCCGCGAGGAGCAGCGCGCGCAACCGGTCGTCGAGGTCGCAGTCGCGCACCTGCACGATCTCCACCGGCACACCGTGGGTGTCCTCGAGCTCCGCGCCCAGCGCCGCCAGCGCCGCGCCGAGCGCGCCGGCGACCGCATCGCCGTCGCCCCGTTGACCCGACAAGAGCCATGTGCGCAGCTCGCGTTCCTGCTTGCGGGCCAGGCGCACCACCTCACGGGGTTCGTCGGCTCGGCGTTGCACCATTGCGAGTGTCTGCAGCACGGAGTCGTGGAGGTGCGCCGCCACCTCGGCCCGCTCCTGGCTGCGGATGCGTTCTCGGCGTTCGGTCACGAGCTCGCTCCCGAGTCGCCAGAGCCACGGACCGAACACCAACACCAGGCCGCATCCGATCACGACGACGGCGACGATCCCGGCCCGCAACGCCTGCCACGATTCGCTCGCACCGAGCAACACCGCGATCCCACCGACGACGAGCAGGAGGCCGACGACCGCGCGCACGAGCACGCCGCGTCGCGTGCCGAGCACGTCGACCGCGGCCGCCGCGCCCGGCGGAAGCCAGGTCGGCAGGGTGAGGTTCGCGGCCCGGCCGCCGGCGTCGTCGAGGCCGCCGGGTGCGCTCACCAACACGACGAGCCCGGTCATGGCGAGCACGAACGGGATGAGGATGCGCGCCGGGAGGCCGAACCCCGCCATCGCGAACAGTTGCGTGATCCCCGCCGCGACCGCGGCGATGGCCGAGAGGTCGAGCCAGTCGCGCGGCGCGAGGCGCCCGGCGATCGGCGACGGAGTCTTGGCGTCGGGGATCAGCCTCCACGCGAGCAGGTAGAAGACCAGCCCGAACCCGAAGACGGCGAGCACGGCCAACACGGTGCGGGCCACGGCGCGCGGGATGTGCAGGTATCGGGCGATCGCGGCGCCCACGCCGGCAACGACGCGATCGTCGGTGCGGAGCAGCCGGGGCTGCGTGGCGATCTGCACCGGGCGATGATCGCACGCGGGTCGTCGCTTCCCCACCGGGCGACCCTGCCTACCCTCGGTCTCCGGGCCGCGCACTAGGGGATCTCCCCGATAGCGCCGGGGCGTCGCGAGGCTCACGATGCGAGCATGGACACGACGATGACACCACCCGCCCCGCCGAACCCGCCGCCCACCGCGCCGCGCCGCCTCACCCGCAGCCGTTCCGACCGGATGGTGGCCGGGGTCGCCGGTGGTATCGCGCACACCTACGGATTCGACCCCGCGGTCGTCCGCCTCGCCGTGGTGATCGTCACGCTGCTGAGTGCCGGCGCCGGCGCGGTCGCGTACGTGGTCGCGTGGCTCGTCGTGCCGGAGACCGACGCCGACGAACCCGTCTTCTCGTCCGCGATGCGCGGCGCGTCGGACCGCGGATGGCGCCGCGCCGGCGCCCACGATCCGACGGGCCGCCATTCGCCCGACCGTCGTTTCGTGATCGGCGTCGCGCTCGTCGCCACCGGTGCGTTCGTGCTCGCGCACCAGGCCGGGTTCGACCGTTTCTCCCGGCTCTTCTGGCCGCTGGCGTTGATCGGGGGCGGAGCCGCGGTGCTCCTCCTGCGAGAGCGCACCGACGTCCCGGCCGATGACCCGGGTGCACCGGGCTCACCCGGTCCGGGTCAGCCGGGCCCCGGTCAAGCAGGCCCCGGTCAACCGTGGGCGATGCCCGGGGGCGAAGCGGATCCGTCGTCACCCGGCGTGCGCTCGTCGAGCACCGAGCCGGGAGTCGGCACCCTGCCTCTCCTGCCGTCCCCCCCGTCGGCGCCGTGGAGTCCGTCGGCGACCGGCGCACCCCCGGCGCCGCCGTCGGCCTACCCGCCCAGCCTGCCGTGGCCCGAGCCACCGCGGCGTCCGCGCGAACGGGCGGCGGTGGTCCGGGCCCGGCGTGAGCGTTCGATGCTCGGCCGGCTCACGTGGAGTGCGCTCCTCATCGTGGCGGGCGGTGCGTGGCTGGTCGACCTCACGGGCGCGGTGGGCGTCGACGCCCGGTTCGTGCTCGCGATCGAGCTGGCGATCGTCGGGCTCGCGCTGCTCGTCGGAACGTGGTTCGGGCGATCGCGTGGCCTGATCGCCGTCGGTCTCCTGCTCACGCTGTTCGCGGGGACGTTCGCGGCGCTCGACGTGCCGCTTCGCGGCGACATCGGCGAGCACGTCATTCGTCCGACCGCCATCTCCGAGCTCGACAGCCGCTACCGCGTCGCGATCGGGCACCTGAAGCTCGACCTCGACGGCACGACACTCGACGGTCGCGCGCATCGCGTGGTGCTCACCGACGCGATCGGCTACATCGAGGTGAACGTCGCGGCCAACGCCCGGGTCGAGGTGAAGGCCCGCTCCGACGTCGGGTCGCTCGACATCCTGGGTCGGCCCGAAGTCGGTGGTACCCACGCGCACTCCGACGTCGTCGACGACCCGCCCGGCACCTCGGGCCCGCGCATCGTCATCGACGCGCATGTCGGGTTCGGCGCGATCAAGGTGTCTCGTAGCCAAAGGATCTCGTGATGAAGCGCCACGACTTCGACATCGTCTCGTTGGTGAGCGGTCTGCTCTTCGCCGGGCTGGGCACCGTGTTCGCGTTGCACGCGGTCGGCGCGTTCGGCCTCGACGTGCGCGTGGTGCCGGCCGTCGTGCTGATCGTGCTCGGCCTCGCGGGCATCTCGGCCGCGGCGATGTCGTCGCCCCGCGCCCGTGACGACGAGCCACTCGGAACCGGTGTCGAAGGCGCGCGCGCCGACGCGGAGGCTCCGTCGCCCGATCATCCCTGATCGCACCCCTGATCGGGATCGACCGGGGCCCGCCCGCCTCGCGTGAGCCGCCCGTCGGAGTCGCGCGTGGGGCGTGCGAGGCGCTTGCGGCCGGCGTCGGCGCGAAAGCGCGCCTGCCGATCGCGCACGAGCTGCGAGGTGAGATCGGGGTGTTGCATCCTGGCCTCCCAGGGTCGTTCCGGGTGTCGTGATCCGCTGGTCTCACGGTACGGATGGTTCCGGACAGATCCGGTCCGGAACCGGTGGAAGACTTGGGATCATGGACACGCCGGTCCGCCTGTTGCGCCTCCTCGTGCTGCTCTCGGCGCGGGCGTCGTGGACGGCTCCCGAGCTGGCCGAACGGCTCGAGATCACCGAGCGAACCGTGCGCCGCGACATGAACCGGCTGCGCACCCTCGGCTACCCCGTCCAGGGCAGCACCGGGCCGTACGGCGGATGCGCGTTGGGGGCCGGCGGGCATCTCCCCCCGCTCGTGCTCGACGACGAGGAAGCCGTGGCGGTGGCGGTCGGCCTGCGCGCCGCGGCGGCCGGCGGCGCGCCCGGGAGCGAGTCGGCCGCGCTCTCGGCGCTCACCAAGCTCGACCGAGTGCTCCCCGCGAAGTTGCGCGAGCGGGTCGGTGCCCTGCGCGCGGTCACCGTCGGGCTCGGGCGCGGGCTCGGGCACTCCGACCTCCCGGCGTTCGACGTCGACATTCTCGTGACGAGCGCGCTCGCGTGCTCGCGTCCCGAGCGGTTGCGCTTCACCTACGTCGACGCGAACGACAACCGCAGCGATCGGTTGGTCGAGCCGTTCCGCCTCGTGTTCACCAGCCGTTCGTGGTACCTGGTCGCGTACGACACCACGCGCGCCGACTGGCGCACCTTCCGGGTCGATCGCATGACCGAGCCCAAGCTCACCGGTGCGCGGTTCGCGCACCGGGAGGCACCGGACGCCGCGACCATGGTCGCGGAGGGCATGGCGGTGAACGCGTACACGCTGCAGGCGCGCGTGCGCCTGCACGTTCCGATCGAGGAGGCGCGAGCGCTGGTGTCGCGCACGATCGCGATCCTCGAACCGGAATCCGATCCCGGGCGCGAACCACACGCCGGCGCCGCGACCACGATCGCGCGCATCGGCGGCGATGCCGACTGGATCGCCCGCTACCTCGCGGGTCTCGAATGCCGGGTCGAGGTGCTCGAGCCCGAGGAGGTGCGCGCCGAGATGCGCGCGTTGGCGGGCCGCCTCGCCGCCGACCACCGCTCCGCTTCCTGACGCGCACGTCAGGAAGCGAATACGATCCCGCGACCGATCGCCGGTGGGCCCGAGAGGGGGGAGCGGTGGACGACGCGGACGCGACCCTGGGCGCCGACCCGCGGTCCGGGCAACCGCGAAGCGAGCCGCGCACCGACGCCGCGAGCCTCGTGGCCGCCGTGCTCGACGAGGAGGCGGCCCGCGAGGACGCGCAGTCGCGAGCCAGGGAACAGGTGATCTTCCCCGACGAGCTGCTTCCGGGGGTCAACTCCGCGCCCGTCTCCATGCGCGAGGCACTGGTGCGCGGTGGCAAGCGGATGTTCATCATCCTCAGCCTCATCGTCGCCCTCGACGAGCTCGAGGGAACCGCCATCCAGGTGCTCGAGCCCGAGATCCGGCGGAGCTTCCACATCAGCAGCGGCACGGTCGTGTTCATCTCGATCGCGTCGTCGGCGTTCTTCGTGCTCGGCGCGGTGCCGATGGGCTGGCTCGCCGATCGCGTGAAGCGGGTGCCGATCGTCGGCATCTCGAGCGTGTTGTTCGGCGGGTTCGTGTTCCTCTCGGGCGCGGCCGTCAACGCGTTCATGCTCTTCTGGACGCGCTTCGCCACCGGCATCGCGAAGGCCAACACGATCCCCGTGCACGGCTCGCTCATCGCCGACAACTACCCGATCGGCATCCGCGCGCGCATGGCCGCGGTCACCAACATCGCCACCCAGGTCACCGGCATCGCGAGCCCGATTCTCGTCGCCGCGATCGCGACGTGGGCCGGCGGCCCCGAAGGCTGGCGGTGGGCGTGGTACACGCTCGGCATCCCGGTCTCGATCGTCGCGTTCGCGGTGTTCAGCATCAGGGAGCCACCGCGCGGCCAGTTCGAGAAGGAAGACGTGCTCGGCGAGGTCATCGAAGACGCCGATCCCGCGCCGATCTCGATGGAGGCGGCGTTCGCTCGGTTGAAGAAGATCGCGACGATCCGTTCGTCGATCGCGGCGTTCTGCGCGCTGGGCTTCGGCCTCTTCAGCGTCGGTTCGCTCTCCACCTTGTACCTGAACGACACGCTGCACGCGACCCAGGTGCTCCAGCGCGGCTTCATCCTCAGCCTCTCGGGCGTCGCCGCGCTGCCGTTCCTGCCCTTCGTCGGCGGCTACTTCGACCGCGTGTACCGCAGAAACCCTGCTCGCGCGTTGGCGCTCGTCGGCGCGCTCATCGTCCCGTCGGCGATCTTCACGCCGTTGCAGTTCTCGACCCACAGCCAGGTCATGTTCATCCTCCTCGGCACGCCGCAGGCGGTGTTCACGGCGTGCGCGTTCGCGATGGTCGCACCGGTGCTCCAGGCCGTCGTTCCGTACCGGCTGCGGGGCATGGGCACCGCGCTCGCGACGATGTACATCTTCTTCGTGGGCGGATTCCTCGGCGGCATCATCGCCGATTTCCTCACGAACGGCATCGGCGTGCGCGGTGCGGTCATCCTCCTCAACGTGCCCACGAGCATCATCGGCGGCCTCCTGCTCATGAACGGCGCGCGCTTCATCCGCAACGACCTCTCGCTGGTCGTCGAAGAGCTCCTCGAGGAGCAGGAGGAGCACCGGAAGCGCTTCGATCTCGGGGAGGCGCCGCCCGCGCTCCAGGTCGTGAACGTCGACTTCTCGTACGGGTCCGTGCAGGTGCTCTTCGACGTCGACTTCGAGATCGCGCGCGGCGAGTGCGTCGCGTTGCTCGGTACGAACGGTGCCGGGAAGTCGACCATCCTGCGCATCATCAGCGGCCTCGAAGTGCCCGAGCGCGGTGTCGTGCGACTCGACGGCCGCAACATCACCTACGTCGCGCCGGAGTCGCGCGTGAAGCTCGGCGTCGTGCAGCTGCCGGGTGGCAAGGGGGTCTTCCCGAGCCTCACCGTCGCGCAGAACCTGGCCGTGAGCGCGCGCGTAGCCGGAGGCTCGAACGACGAGATCGACGCGCGGATCGAGCGCGTGCTGGCGCTGTTCCCCGAGCTCGTCGATCATCGCCGCCAGCTGGCGCGGAACCTGTCCGGCGGTCAGCAGCAGATGCTGGCGCTCGCCCGCGTGTTCATCCAGGAGCCCGACGTGCTCCTCATCGACGAGCTGTCGCTCGGGCTCGCGCCGGTGGTGGTGCAACGCATGCTGGAGCTGGTCGACCGGCTGAAGGCACGCGGGCAGACGATGTTGATCGTCGAGCAGTCGCTCAACGTCGCGCTCGCCATCGCCGATCGGGCGATCTTCCTCGAGAAGGGCGAGGTGCGTTTCGAAGGCGCCGCCGCCGATCTGCTCGCGCGCGACGATCTCGCCCGCGCGGTGTTCTTC
>DAIQOP010000184.1:0-7867 GCA_036787815.1 Actinomycetota bacterium | reverse complement strand
CGGGACGCGCGTCGGGCTCCAGCGCGTCGAGGAGCGGCCGCGCGAAGGCGTCGCCGACGATCACCAGGAAGTTCGCCTGTTCGCGCGCGATGAGCTGCCACAGGTTCACCGGGATCAGCGTGCGATCGGTCGGGATGACCACCGTGCCGCCGAGGAACAGCGTGGAGAACGCCATCCAGTGCGCGGTGCCGTGCATGAAGGGGCACGCGGGCACGCACCGGGTGCGGGGCACGAGGCAACGCTCGGCGATCTCCTCCGGTGTCGCGATCACCGGCCCTCCGCCGCCACCACCGCCCATCGCGCCGAAGAAGACGTCTTCGTGGCGCCACATCACGCCCTTGGGCATCCCGGTCGTGCCGCCGGTGTAGAGCACGTAGAGATCGTCGCCGGAGCGGGGCTCGAAGTCGCGCCCGGGCGGCGCGTCGTGGAGCGCACGTTCGTAGTCGATCGCCCCGAGCGCGTCGTGCTCGTGCGCGTCGTGCTCGTGCGCGCCGTTCCGCGCGTGGACCTGCCGCGCACCGTCGTCGACCGTGACGAACGTCTTCAGCAACGGCAGCGAGTCGCGGATCGAGGAGAGCTTGGCCGCGAACTCGTCGTGGAACACCACGGCTCGCGCGTCGCAATCGGTGAACAGGTAGCGAAGCTCGTCTTCGACGTACCGGTAGTTGACGTTGATCGGCACGGCGCGCAGCTTGAACGCCGCGAGCATCGTCTCGAGGTACTCGACCGAGTTGTAGAGGTACGCCGCGACGTGATCGCCCGGGCCGATGCCTTCCGCCGCCAGCACGTGCGCGAGGCGATCGGCGCGGTCGTCGAGCTCCGCGAAGGTGAAGCGGCGGTCGCCGTCGACGACGGCGTCGTGGTCGGGCACCGTGTCGGCGACCCGTTCCCAGATGTCGGCCAGGTTGAAGTGCATCCGTGCTCCGCTCGTGGCCGGACGGCGTCGTGCCCCGAGAGACCACCGCGCCGGGAACCGTCGGGCGACCGTAGTGGTCGAGCCCGCGAGCGGTCGAGACGGCTCAGACGCCGAGGCGTGCCAGGGCGGCGTCGACCGGTGCGAAGGCCTGCACCGCGAAGGCCGCACGCGCGGACGCGGCGCACGAATCGGCCTCGTCCCACAGTGCCGCCTCGACCGGCGCGAGCTCGTGGCGAACCTCGGCGAGGGCGGCGGGATCGCGCTCGACCCTGCCGCGGAGCGCGGCGAAGCGTTGCCACTGGTCGGGCCGCGCCAGCTCGGGCGCCACGAACGGCGGGAACGTGGGCACGTACACGCTCGCACACGGGCTTCCGAGCGCGAACCAGGCCCGAACGGGTTCGTCGGGATCGACCGGGAGCTCGCACACCATCGACGCGGTCGTCGTGTCGAGGCCGCGCGTGTGCATGCAGACGGTGATGCCGGAGAAGTCGTCGCCGATCGCGGTCGGCAGGGGAGCGACCTCGCCCGGCGGGCTCCCCGGGGCGCCCCAGGATTTCCCTCCGGCGTCGTTCCCCCCGTGGTGGCGGAGGGTCGCGACGAGCTCGCGGGCCGTCGTCGCTGCGGTGACGCACGCACGCGTGGCGGCGAGGCGCCCGTCGGCGATGCCGGTCGGGATCCTCGGCGAGCGCCACGTGTCGATGTCGGTACCGGGCGCGACGTCGCTCGAAGCGACCGTCCAGTCCGTTCCGATGGTCACGCGGTTCGAGATCGCGTCGCCGGCGCGCGCCGGGCGGGCCGCGAAGCGCCGGTTGCTCGTCTCGACGATCCACGCGCGGTGCGGATCGGCGATCAGGAACGACGAGTAGTACGGCTCGTCGCGGTCGGCTTCGCCGCTGCCGCCCTGGCCGTACTCCTCCAGCAGGGCGGTGAGCACTGAGAGCCCTTCGTCGGCGTCGTGGGCCCGTTCGAGCACGAGCGCGACGAGGTCCATGCCGAGCAGTGCCGGTGGCGCGGCGCGAGGGTCGTCGACCGTCCAGATCTTCTCGTTCCCGACCGCGACGCGATGCTCGTTGATCCCGTGCTCGGCGCCGCGGAGCCACGTCGGGCGCGACACGACCACGGCGGCGGCGCCGGGGTCGGGCAGGGTGAGGTACTGCGTCCGCAGGGTTCTCGCGCCGGTGTCGGCCGCCGCTGCTCGACGATCGTGCGCCTCGACGACCTGCGCCTCGTTCGGCGGCCGATCGGAGTTCTTCGCGAACAGCATGCGATCGGGCCGACGCACGCAGAACGTGTCGCACATGGCTGGCGCGCCGGCTAACGGAACCAGATGCGCTGGTAGTTGCGGCTCATCGGGTGCAGCAGCAACGCGATCAGCGCTCCGCCGAACATCAGCGACAGCAACGAGTTGAAGTTGGTGAACGCCGGACCGATGCCCCAGATCAGGAAGATGATCGCGACGTTGAGCACCGCGGCGGCGATCGCGAGGCCATAGCCCCATCGCTTGTCGTTCGCGACGCCGAACGCGCCGACGACCATGCCGACCAACACGACGACACCGCCGTAGCTGCCGAACAGCAGGCCGAGCACGCCCTCGAAGTAGAGGAGGATCGTGGCGGTCTGGAGCGTCTGCGGGTGCCCGTGATTGAACCACCGGTAGTCGTTCACGAGCCCAGTCTTGCCGATCGACCCGGGCCCGCCGGGCCGCCCATCTCGACGGGTGTGTCGACCGGCGTCTCCACCGGGGGAGCACCTTCGCCGCGCACCCGAGCGCGGAGCTGCCCGCACGCGGCGTCGATCTCGGTGCCCCGGTTGCGCCGGATCGTGACGGTCACGCCGGATGCGCGGAGCACCTCGGCGAACGCCACGATCCGCTCCCGGCCCGATGGGCGGCCGCCGAAGCCGCCCGTCGCGTTCAGGGGGATGAGGTTCACGTGGGCGCCGCCGGGGAACCCGCGCAGCCGGCCGGCGAGGGCTCGGGCCTGGTGGGGATGGTCGTTCACGTCGTGGATGCACGCGTACTCGAACGTGACGCGGCGGCCGCGGGTGAGGGCGTGGTCACGCGCGGCCTCGAGCACGTCGATGATCGGGTACCGGTGGTTGAGGGGAACCAGCTCGTTGCGCAGCGCATCGTCGGGCGCGTGCAACGACACCGCGAGCGTGACCGGGAGCGGCCGTTGCGACAACGCCCGCATGCCGGGCACGACGCCGACCGTCGAGACGGTGAGATGGCGGGCCGAGATTCCGAGCGCGTCGTGCAGCCGCTCGATCGCCGTCCACACCGCGTCGAGGTTCGCGAGCGGCTCGCCCATCCCCATGAACACGACGTTGCCGACGCGCTGCGGTGATTCGTGCGACGCGCGCACGACCTGCTCGACGATCTCGCCCGCGTCGAGGTGGCGCTCGAACCCGGCCTGGCCGGTCGCGCAGAACGTGCATCCCATCGCGCACCCGGCCTGCGACGAGACGCACACCGTGGCGCGATCGGGGTACCGCATGAGCACGGTCTCGACCTGCGTGCCCCCGGCGGCTTCCCAGAGCCACTTGCGTGTGAGCCCGCGATCGGCGCTCGTCACCTCGACGGCGTCGAGTGCGAGCGGCAGCGCGGTCGCCAGGCGCTCGCGGAGGGCCTTCGAGAGGTTCGTGAGCGCCTCGAGCGGCGACCGCGCCTTCCAGAGGCCGTCCCACAGCTGCGTGCCCCGGTACGCAGGCTCGCCGAGCTCGACGAACAGCTCGTCGATCTGCGCGCGCGTCGCGCCGTAGCGGGTGAGGGGGGACACGGGTTTGGTCATCGCGCGTCGACCACCTGCTCGTAGGCGCGATCGGTTCGGTGCACGGTGAAGCCGAGTGCGCGGTAGAGCGCGAGTGCGCCCGTGTTCGCGCCGTCGACGAAGAGCATGCCGATCGTGAGACCGCGCGCTGCGAGACGCGCGAGGCCGTCGAGTGCCAGCGCGCGGCCGAGCCCCTGACCGTGGTGGCTCGGATCGACGCCGATCACGAAGATCTCGCCGATCCGCGGCTCGTGCCCGTCGGCCGCGTGCTCCTTGAGCCAGTTCGACCCGGCCAACGTGTCACCGTCGAACGCGAGCAGGAAGATGCTCGGGTCGAACCATGGCTCGGCCATGCGACGGGCGAGCGTGTCGGCGATCCACCCGCCCTGTTCCGGGTGGTTGCCGAAGGCCCGGTTGTTCACCTCGAGCCAGGCGGCCTCGTCGCGGCCGGGCTCGAACGTCCGCACCACCACGCCGGGCGGGTAGTGCGCGACCTCGTCGAGCGGCAGGGCGACGCGCATCTGGAAGAGGTCGCGCGCGCCGGTGAATCCGTTCGCGGCCAGCAACGCGTCGTCGGCCGGTGTGGGGTCGAACACCCACACCGTGGAGTCCCCACCACCGCGCGTGCCGATGTGTTCCCGCGCGGCGGCGAGCAGCCGGGTCGTCGCCGCGTCGGTCGGTGGCTCGTTGATCGGTGGCCCGTTGATCGGTGGCTCGTTGATCGGTTCCGGGGCCCGGCGAGCCAGGCCCAGTGCCCAGTGCCGCGGTGCGAACGTGTCGCTGCGGGCCACGTGCAGGTAGGCGACGATCCCTGCGCCGTCACGCACGACGAAGCCGATCGAATCGGGCTGCGGAGAGGCGAGGTCGCGCCAGACGGCGTCACCGAGCGCGGGATGACCCGTCGCGTCGCGGACGCTGCGGTCGAGTGCGGCGATCGCCTCGCGGTCGGAGGGTCCCGCGGTGGCGATCTCCGGGCCGGGCACGTCTCGGAGGGTACCCCGGGCCTCTGCGAAGCGACCTACGCTGCCCGGCCGTGGCCCGTCCTCGTGGTGCGAAGTCGCGGGCGGCGCTCGTGACCGAGCGGCTGACCGAGCTGTACCCCGACGTGCGGTGCGCGCTCGATCACTCGAACCCCTACGAGCTCCTGGTCGCGACCATCCTGTCGGCGCAGTGCACCGACCAGCGCGTGAACATGGTCACGCCCGCGCTCTTCGCGGAGTTTCCGACGCCGGCCGACCTCGCCGCCGCGGACCCGGCGCGGGTGGAGGCGCTGGTGCAGTCGACGGGCTTCTTCCGGGCCAAGACCCGCAGCCTGATCGGGATGGCCCAGGCGGTCGAGGAACGCTACGACGGAGAGATCCCGACCGAGCTCGACGATCTGGTCACCCTGCCGGGAGTCGGCCGCAAGACCGGCAACGTCGTGCGGTCGGTGGCGTTCGGCCTGCCCGGGCTGCCGGTCGACACCCATGTCGGTCGGTTGGCGCGCCGGTTGCGGCTCACCACCGAGACCGATCCCGTCGCGGTGGAGCACGACCTGAACGCGCTCGTCCCTCCCGACGAGCGGGGGCGGTTCTCGCTGCGGCTGATCGAGCACGGCCGTCGAGTCTGCGACGCCCGACGACCGTGCTGCGACGAGTGCGTGCTCGCATCGGACTGCCCGTCGGCGGGCACGTTCGCGCCCGCGGCGGCGAAGAAGAAGCCGGCCCAGCGCGCGGTCAAGAAGGCGACGGGGGCGAAGCGATGACGCATCCGCGCGGCGACGGGCTCGAGATCCGGATCGCGGCTGCGGGCGATCTCCCCGAGTTCGCGAGCCTGCGGGAGCAGGGCTACGCGATCCCAGCCGGCCGCCGTGAGCAATGGGCCGAGCAGATGCTGACGAGCGGGCGCGCGGAGCGGCTGCTCGGCGCGTACCGCGACGGACACCTCGTCGGGATGCTCAACGTGCTCGCGTTCCAGCAGTGGTTCGGGGCGCGCCCGGTGCCCATGGGTGGAGTCGCATCCGTGGTGGTCGCGCCCGAGCAGCGCGGGCTGGGCATCGCGCCGCGGTTGCTCGCGCGATCACTCGAGCTCATGGCCGAGCGCGGCGAGGTGATCAGCACACTCGGCCCCGCGACGTCGTGGGTCTACCGCAAGTGCGGATGGGAGCACGGCGGCCTGTACGGCGTGGCGAACGTGCGCACCGCGGATCTCGTCGCGCTGGCGGAGGGCGCGTCGCGTGAGCGCCGGGCCGTGGCCGCCGACCGCGAGGGCATCGTCGCGGCCTACGACCGCGCGGCACCGGGCCGTCCGGGCTTCCTCGCCCGACCGTCGTGGCGGTGGGACGAGCGCCTGATCGACGGGCCGCATCGCTACGTCTACGTTGTCGAACGCGACGGTCGGATCGACGGCTACGTCGCGTACTCCCAGACGGCCGCGGTGCGCGGCTACACGGTGTGGGTCGACGACCTGGTCGCGGCCGACGGTGAGACGGAGCGGACGCTGTGGCGCCACCTCGGTGCCCACGCCGCGCAGGCCGACCGCGTCACGGTGGCGGGGGTGCCGCTCGACGCGCTCGCGCTCATGCTCCCGGAGCAGACGATCCGCCCCGTCGGCCAGCAGGTCTGGATGACGAGGATCGTCGACGCACCCGGAGCGGTCGCGCGGCGCGGCTACCCGAGCGGGGTGCGCGCCGCGGTCGAGTTCCGCCTCGTCGACCCGATGGTCGCGGCGAACGACGGCTGCTGGCGGCTCGTGGTCGAGAGCGGGGAGGGGCGGCTCGAGCGGGTCGCGTCGTCGGAGGATCCCGACGTCGAGATCACGATCAACGGGTTCGCCTCGCTCTTCACGGGCTGGTCGACGAGCGCGGTGCTCGTCGGGGCGGGCGCGGCGACGGGGATCTCGCCCGGCGTTGCCGGCGACCTCGACGCGATCTTCAGCGGTCGCGTTCCCACGATGTGCGACGACTTCTGACCGAGCGGTCGGCGGGCCCTTCGATCGCGACGCTCAGGTCTCCATGGACCGGCTCGCCCGCTCGAGGGCGCGCCGCGCGGTGATCAGCGAGCGCTCGGCCGCGAACATCTCCGACGCGATCGCGGAGTCGGGGGTCGATCCGTAGGTCTCGGCGAGCCCGGTCACGCGCCGCGTGAGGTCCTCGATCTGGGAGACGATGCTCGACAGCAGGGCGGTGTCCGATCCGGGCATCCCGACAGAGTGCCAGATCACACGGGGCGGAAACGCCTTCCGGTCGGAGCGGGCCGGCTCAGTAGGCTCGCGCGTTCCGATGCTGACGCGACTCGATCTCCGTGGGCACGCAGGCGAGCTCTCCGCCGCGCTGCCGCGCCCGTCCGGCCCCGACCCGGCGGTCACCTCCGCGGTGCGCGAGATCATCGAGGCGGTGCGATCCGGCGGCGACGACGCGCTGCGCGAGCTCACGCACCGGTTCGACGGCTGCATCGTCGACGAGCTGCGGGTGCCCAGCTCGGCGCTCACCGCCGCCCTCGACCGCGTCGACCCCGACCTGCGGGTGGCGCTCGAGTTCGCCGCCGATCAGATCATCTCGTACCACGAGTCGCAGCGCGACCCCGACGCGAAGCACGAACGCCAGGGCGTCCACGTACGCGACCTGGTCGTCCCCGTCGAGCGGGCCGGGCTCTACGTTCCCGGCGGTCGTGCCGCGTATCCGTCGACCGTCCTGATGACGGCCATTCCGGCGCGCATCGCCGGCGTTCCGGAGGTCGTGCTCTGCGTGCCGCCCGACGCCGCGACGGGCAACCCGCCCGACGCCACGCTGGCCGCGGCCGCGCTCGCGGGCGTCGACGAGGTGTACCGCGTCGGGGGCGCGCAGGCGATCGCGGCGATGGCGTACGGCACCGAATCGATCCGACCGGTCGACGTGGTGGTCGGTCCGGGCAACCGCTACGTCGCGGCGGCCAAGCGCGAGGTGCAGGGCGTGGTGGGCATCGAGTCGCTCGCCGCCGAATCGGAGCTCGCGGTGATCGCCGACGGCTCCACCGACCCCGATTGGGTCGCGGCCGACCTGCTCGCCCAGGCCGAGCACGGCCCCGGTGGCGTCGCGGTGGTCATCACGTGGAGTGCCGCGTTCGCCGACGCGGTCGACGCGAGCCTGGCCGCGCAGCTGGAACGCACCGCCCGCCGAGCGGAGGCTGAGGCCACGCTCACCTCCGGGGGCCGGCTCGTGCTCGTG
>DAIQOP010000183.1:2748-7870 GCA_036787815.1 Actinomycetota bacterium | reverse complement strand
CCTCGAGCAGATCCGACTCTTCGCGCATCACCTCCGCCTGCCGGGCCAGCAGCACGCGCAGGTCGCGACCCGCACCGGCCTCGAGCGCGGGGAGCACCTCGCGACGCAGCCACACCCGGCGGAAGTGCGGGTCGGCGTTCATCGGATCGACGACCGGGGCGAACGCGAGGCGGGCGCAGATCTCGAGCGTGTCGCGCCGCCGCAGCCCCAGGAGAGGGCGCACCACGGCACCCTGGCGAGCCGCCATCGCCGCCAAGCCGGCGGTGGCGGAACCGCGCAACAGATTGAGGAGCACGGTCTCGGCCTGGTCGTCGGCGGTGTGGCCGACCAGCACGGCGGGCGCGCCCGAGTTCAGGCGCGCCTCCTCGAGGGCCGCGTAGCGGGCGTCGCGCGCACGCGCCTCGAGGTTCGAGCCCGGCGCAACCACGACCCGCACGACGCGCGCCGCCACGCCCAACTCGTCGGCCGCGGCCTCGACCACCGCGAAGTCGGCATGGGATCCGACCCGTAACCCGTGGTCGACGTGCACCGCGACCGCGGGCACCCCGGCCGCGACGGTGAGCGCGAGCAACGCGAGCGAATCGGCACCGCCCGAGCAGGCGACCACGACCGGAGCGCCCGCCGCGGCGAGCTCCGCGAGCAGTGGCAGGCGCGCCGTCCAGGGCGCGAGCGTCGTCGCGGGCGCGGCGACGGGGGGGACGGCGAGGGACGCGCCGCGAGCACTCGCGCTGCGTCCCATCGGAGCCGGCAGCTATCCGGCGACGGCGCCGTGCGCGGCGGACGTCGCCGAGACCCGCGTGAGCCAGGCCGACGGATCGTCGAGCTCCGGCACGGTCGGCAGGCTCTCGGGACCACGCCACGCCGCATCGAGCGCCGCGATCCCCGCTTCGCGCTCGACGCCGCGCACGAACCGTTCCCCCACCTCGTACTGGCGCATCTTCATCTCGATGCCGAGCAGCTTCTGGATCTGCCCGCCGATGCCCTTCTGCTGGCGCCGCGAGTGCAGCACGCGCGCCATGCGATCGGCGCCGTTGACATGGCGGCGCCCGAGCTCGTTCATGACGTAGTTGCCGTGCCCTTCGAGCAACGACATCAGCGCCTGCACCTGGCCGAGGATCTCCTGCTGCTCGGGCGACGCGAACAGGCCGACGAGCCCGCCCTCGTCGAGCGGGTTCTTGCCGGCGCGCACGGCGTCGGCGGCGCGGCCGATCGCGCGGATCAGGACCGCGGGATCCGGGTCGACGATCGAGAGCGATCCCTCGACGAGCGAGAGGAAGTACTCGCGCATCCACGGCACGCCGGTGAACTGGGCGCGGTGGGTGACCTCGTGGATCGCGATCCAGCGCCGGAAGTCGAGCGGGCGGAACGCGAAGCGCTTCTCGAGCCCGAGCACGTTGGGCCCGACGTAGTACACCGCGTCGGCGTCGGGGGCTCCGGGCTCGGAATCGGGCACCAGCAGGTCGTACTGGCCGAGCACCCGCTGTGCGAGGTACCCGAGCAGGGAACCGACTTCGACGCCGGCGACGCGTCGGCCGATGGGTGCGGCCGGGCTCTGCGCGAGCCGCTCACCGAGCTTGTCGGTGAGCGGGGCGAGCATGATGCGCATCGAGGCGACGTTGGCATCCACCCATCCGGCCCGGTCGAGCACCGCGGCCTTCGCCCGGCCCGGTGCCCGCAGGCCCGTGAAGTCGGCGACGAGATCCTCGGCCTCGGTCGTGACCGACTCGAAGTCGCGGGTGAGCGAATCGCCGAGGTACGAGGCGGCGATGAGATCGCGCCCGGCGACCATGCGCGCGACCCGCATCGCGGTCGGCCAGTCGACGGGCTCGGGCCGGGGCGACGAGGCTGCCGGGGGCACCGCTTCTGCCGTCGAGACAGGGTCGAGCGCCCCGGATGCGTCAGTCACTCCGTGGGCGACCTTTGGTCTCGAGCCGGCCGACCTTGACCCAGTAGCCCACGGCCAGCTGGAGGAGCGCGGCCGCGGCGCCGATGGCCAGCAGGGGCGCGATCCAGAAGTGCCACGGCTTGGCGTGGTGGCGGTCGACGTACATGAAGACAGCGATGGCAGCGGTGCCGAGCGCGAACACGACCGCGCCGATCATGCCGAGGATTTCCGAAGGTTTCACCGGGTTAGCGCTCCTCAGATCCAGAACTCACCGTCTGCGGCAGATGTTAGAGGAGCGTCAGCGGGGGAACGGATCGCTGCCCGACCCGAGGGCCTCGGCGATGCGGTTGCGCAGTGCCTCGGGCACCTCTTCGGAGCACTTCGAGACGATGACCCGCCGCAGCTCGATCTCGAAGGAGAAGCCCTGGAGGCAGGGCGGGCACTCGTCGAGGTGGCGGGTGATCGCCACCCGCTTCCAGACCGTGAGCTCGCCGTCGAGGTACGAATACACCTGGTGGATCGCCTTGTCGCAGTCCATCCGGGCTAGCTCCCTGTCGCGCTCTCGACCGGCCGCAGATTGTGTTCCCCGGCGAAGTCCCACAACCGCTTCTGGAGGAGCTTTCTTCCTCGATGGATGCGACTCATGACCGTTCCGATCGGTACGTCGAGGATCTCGGCGATCTCCTTGTACGAGAATCCCTCGATATCGCAGAGGATCACGGCCATCCGGAACTGCTCGGGAATCGACTCGAGGGCCTGCTTCACCTCGGCGTCGGGGATGGCGTCGAGCACCTCCGTCTCGGGCGTGCGGGCCGCATCGACGGCCTCGAGGCCCCCGAGCCGGCGGAACAGGTAGAAGTCCTCGGTGTCGTCGAGGTCGACCTGCTCGGGGCGGCGCTTCTTGGCCCGGTACTGGTTGATGAAGGTGTTCGTGAGGATCTTGTAGAGCCAGGCCTTGAGGTTCGTGCCCTCGGTGAAGCCCCCGAAGCCCCGGTAGGCCCGCAGGTAGGTCTCCTGCACGAGATCCTCGGCGTCGGTGGGGTTGCGGGTCATGCGCATCGCGGCCGCGTAGAGGGCCGACATGTAGGGCATCGCAAGGTCGGCGAACGTCGCCGGATCGGCCATGGGCTCAGGTTACCCCTCGCCCTCGAGATCGGCGGCGGGCGGCGAAGACGGCCCCGGCGATCACGAGCACGGCCAACGGCACCCCGAGCAGGATCCACGGTCGCCGGCTCGGCGCGGGCGGTGCGGGCGCGACCGCGAACGAGTAGCGGCCCGAACCGACCGTGAGCAGCACCGATCCCGAGCCGCTTCCTGCGACCTTCACGCCCGACACGGACCCCAAGCTGCGCCCACCTTCGTGCACGCCTCGCGCGTTCGCGGTCGGCAGGCGCACGGCGGCGACGACGTTGTCGGGCACGGTGAGCTCGAGGGTGAGGTGCTCGGCATCGGTCCGGCGCCACGCGACCGCGACGGGTCCGCGCTCGGTCGCGAGGCGGCCGCGAGCGAACGTGACGGTCGTGTGCGGTGGCGCGACCGCGACTCGACTCGCACCGGGCGCGGCGACCCGGACGCCGAGCACGTCGTTCGTGAGCGCCGGAAGCACCGTCGCACCCCACGCGTGCGACTCGCTGTCGCCGGGTACGTCGCGCGCGTTCCAGCTCTCCCAGGTGAAGGTCGCGCCGCGGGCGAGGATCTGGGCCCAACCCGGGATCTTCGCGTTGCTCACGAGGTCGACGAGTGCCTGATCGTTCCCAGAACCGTGCAGGCCGGCGAGCAGCACGCCGGCGACATCGGGCCCCATCGCCATGCCGAGGCTCACGACGCGGCGCACCACGGCCGGCCGGTCGGCAGCCGGAACGATGCCCGCCGCGAGGGCGTAGGCGTTCGCCTGCTGCGACGCGTGGGTGCTCTTCGTGCCGTCCTGGTGCAGGCCGTCGATGTAGACCCCGTCGGCGCGGCGCAGCCGCGCGTTGACCGCCTTTGTGAGCGAGGTCGCGCGCGCGAGCTGCAACCGCACCTCGGATGCGGGTCGGTGTAGTTCGCGCGCCGCCGCGGCGACCTCGCGGAAGACCTCGATGCCGAGGATGTTCACCGTCGTGAGCGCGGCACTCGTGCGGTCGTATCCGTAGCGCATCGCCGCGGGCCAGTCGACGATGCCGCCCTCGTAATCACCGCCACCGCCGGGGAGGTCGGTCACGAGGCCGACCGGCTCGTGGATCGCGTGGGCCACGTAGCGCGCGACGTTCACGATGACGGGATACAGGTCGGCAAGGGTGGCGCGATCGCCGGTCAGCTCGTAGTCCTGCAGCACCCACCCGACGTAGTCCTCGGCGAAGTCGGGGATGTCGCGCGCGCCGTCGCTGTTCGGGTACACCGCGTTGACGCGGCCGTCGGGCCAGAACTTCCTCTGCGATCGCGCGAAATCGCGCAGCCCCTGCCAGGTGAGGTTGCGCTCCGCGAACGCGATCGAGGTGACGCTCGAGATGTTCGCGGCGTCACGCACGAACTGACCCTTCTCCCGGGTCGGCGTGTCGACGAACTGCTCCTGCGAGCCGTAGAGCGCGGAGTGCGCGGCCAGCGCCCAGATGCGGTCGAGGACCGCCGACGACGACGCGAAGGTGCTCGCGTTCGGGTCGGGCATCTCCGCGTGGCGGGCCTCGGCCACCACGTCGGCCGCCGTCAGCGCCTCCTGCGGGTCGGTGACCTCGAGGTAGCGGAAGCCGAGGTACCCGAACGGGCGCACCGTTTGGGCGCCGTCGCGTTCGACGTAGTCGTCGCGCATGTTCGTGGCCTGGGTCCCGTTCGTCGTCGAGACCTCGCCGTTCGGACCGAGGAGGAAGCCCTGGATCAGGCCGAGGTGGCGACCGGCCTTCCCCGCGTGCAGCGTGACGACCGGGGTCGCGGCGATCACCGATCCGAAGTCGGCCACGTACGCGCCCGTCGCCAGCCGCCGGAACCGCACCGGCTTCACCGGCTGCTCGACGATCCGCGTGCGCTGGGCGACGAGATGCGTCCACGGCTTCGTGCCCTGGGGACCGATCACCGCGGCGTGCTCCCAACGGCGGTCGTCGAACGTCGCGAGGGTCCAATCGGAGGCCACGAGGCGCGCGTCGATGCGCTCGACGAAGTCGCCTTCGTCGTTGCGCGGCGGGGCCGGCAACCAGGGGCCGGGGTGCCATCTCCACGCACCGTTGGTGGTGATCGTCTGGCGGCCGCCATTGAGGTGGTCGACCG
>DAIQOP010000183.1:0-2738 GCA_036787815.1 Actinomycetota bacterium | reverse complement strand
GATCGTGATCTGCGCGATGACCCCCGGCGGCTCCTCCGGGCGCCCCTGCCCTCCCCCGAGGTTGTGGACGACCATCGCGATCACGTTCGGCGCACCGGGTTGCAGGTACTTCGCGATGTCGGTCGCCTGGTAGTACTGCTCGTCGGGATAGGAGTACGACGGTCCGCCGCCGACCCGCGTGCCGTTGACGTAGAGCGCGTACTGCTGACCCGCCGCCACGTACGCCCGGGCCCGCACGACCGGTGTCGCGCCGACGACGAACTTCCGGCGCACCAGGAAGTAGTCCTCGAACGCGTTCGTCGGCGGGCTCGAGCGCCGGATCCAGTCGGCGAACCAGTCGCGGTCGTCGAGGGCGCTGTCGAAGGACGCGGGGGCGGCGAACGGCCCGCTCGTTCCGGCGCGGTCCCAGGTCTGGACCGTCCAGGTGTACGACCGATCGGGTTCGAGGTGCAGACCCGGCGCCGGCACGAACGCCTCGGCACCCGACTCCACGCGCCCGCTGTCCCAGATCCGGCGACCTCGGAGGGTCGGGTTGCGCGGTTGCAGGTCCACGACGATCCGGTACGCCGTCTGGATCTCGCCGCGGTCGGGATCCGACGGGATCCAACCGAAGGTCGGTGCACCGGTGACCCACAGCGGCGCGGTGGCCTCGTCGACGCGGAGGCCGGTCGGCGCGCCCGGCGGGCGGTCGCCCGCCGCGACGTTGCCCCGCATCCCGGCGCCCATGAGCGTGGCCGCCGCGCAGAGCACGGCCAGAGCGCGGAGTCGCGTCGTCACCACGTCGTCACCGCGTCGTCACAGCGCGCCGCCACCGGTTGCTCCGGCGTCGGTGAGCCGCTGCGCGAAGTAGACCGGGACGATCGAGAGGAGCACGACGCCCGTCGCGACAGCGTGGACGATCGGGAGCTCAACGGAAGGGTCACGTACCGAAAGGTCTGGAAGGTGTCGGCGCCGAGGTCGGCCGATGCCTCCTCGACGTTCGGAGACATCCGCCGCAGCCCGGTTCCCTCGCTCGCCCGCGCGTCCACCAGCTGCTCGCGCACCAACCCCCCAAGTCAGGGAGACCACCCTCGGCGAACACGTTACACAGGCCCAACCGCGCGCCGGCGGTGGCTCGGCGTCGGCGGTTCGCGACGATCAGGGTGTGGTCGTGCGGGCCCCGGGCGGCGGGATCGCGCCCGCGCCCTTGCCGCCACAATCGGCTGCGGGCAGGGGCCCGTTCAAGCCGAGCGCGGGCTCGGGGAGCGCCGGCGGCTCCGCGAACGCGGGTGGGGCCGAGAGGTCGAGCGCGTCGAGCAGGTCGTCGGCGTTCGCGTCGCGGAAGGTGAGCGCGGGCAGGTTCCATTTCGTCTCGATCAGCTTCAGCACCGACGTGTGGTCGTGCACCGCGTGCGAGACGTAATCGCGGCGGGCGTACGGGGACACGATCACCGCCGGTACCCGAAACCCGTACTGGTCGTAGCCTCCGGGCGGGAACCCGGCCGGCAGCCGCGGCGCGATCGTGTCGGGAGCGATGACGCGCGGCGGCGGGACATGGTCGTAGTAGCCGCCGCCCTCGTCGTAGAGCCAGACGAGGAGCGTCTTGTCCCAGGCCTTGCCCGTGGTGACCGCGTGCACGACCTTCGCCGTGAACCGCTCACCGACCCTGATGTCGGCCGGGTTCTCTTCCGACTCGTCGGTGTCGAAGCCGGGGTCGACGAACGACACGCCGGGCAGCGTGCCCGCGGCCGCGTCGCGGTAGAAGCGATCGATGTGCGCGCGGTGGGCGGGGCGGTTGACCATGAACTGCGGGAACAGGAACGTCGCGGGAAGGTCGGTGTAGTAGTTCATCCACGAGATCCGGTGCGCCTCGAGCCGTTCCATGATCACGCCGTTGGGCGGAGGTGGAGCCAGGATCGAAGCCGTCGTCGTGTCGATGATGCCGGCCGCGGTGCCCGCCATGAGGAAGCGCCGGTTCGGATACGTCTGCGCGAGGCACGACGCGAACCAACGGTCGCACAGCGGGTAGGTGCGCGCGAGCCCGGCGTAGAACGGGATGTCTTCGGGGGTGAAGTAACCCATCGCCGACGGGCCGCACGCCTCGACGAAACCCGAGTTGTCGCCGTGGCCGAGCGCGCGGTGGCTCGCGGGCCACGACTGGCTCGGCAGCGACTTGAGCTGGCACGTGGTCGGCATGCGGAACGAGTGGATGTAGCCGCCGTTGCCGTCGGAGAGCGCGACCTTGGGCTTACCCGACGCGTCGACGGGAAGCCCGTCGCCGCGGCCGATGACACCGAGGTAGTTGTCGAACGAGTGGTTCTCCATCATCACGACGACGATGTGCTCGATCTGGGGCAGCGTGTCGGTGCCCTCGGGCTTCGTCGGGTCGGGGCGCTCCCCCGGACGACGCGTCCGCTTCGGTGCGAGTGTCGTCGTCGTGGCACGCGGTGCCGATGTGGGCCCCGACGTCGGTGCCGAGCGCTTCGCGCTGGTACCGGTGCACGCGCCGAGCGCGACCGCGGTGCCGAGCATCGCCGCGCCGCGCAGGAAGTCGCGGCGGTCGAAGCGGTCGTACCACTCGCCACCGGCCGTGCTACGAGAACCGTCGGTCACCGCGTCCCCCCGGAGATCACCCGCTCGCCGCGCTGCGCGCATCGGCGATCTTACGGAGCAGATCGCGCAGCTCGCGCTGCTCGGCGGCCGTGAGCACGTCGATCTCGGGAGGCGGCTCGTGAAGCAGGTCGAACAGCTGCTGCTTC